>JBEBDN010000066.1:0-4090 GCA_041156945.1 Verrucomicrobiota bacterium
GCCCTGGCCACGACGCCGGGCGTGTACGCGACCGAGCAATCGGGGGAAGGCTCCCAGGCCTCGCTCTTCATCCGCGGCACCAACTCCTCGCAAAGCGCGCTGCTGCTCGACGGCCGGCGGCTCCCGCCCGGCTTCTCCGGCTCCTACGAGATGGGACGCTACCGGCTCTTCGGCCTGCGCTCGGTCGAAATCCTCCGCGGCCCCTCCTCCTCCCTCTACGGCGCGAACGCCCTGGGCGGCGTCGTCGACCTCCGGCTCGCGGACCCGTTGACCGATGCGGTCGGCGGCGCTTGGCAAGTCGAGGCCGGCTCCTACGGACGGGCGATGGCGGGCTTCAGCTGGCTGACCAACGACGCGCAGGGCCGGACAGCGGCGCGCCGCGGCACGTCCGTCGCGCTCACCAGCACCCGCGACGATGGTTGGCGCGACAACGGCGCGCGCGAGGCCACCAACGCCCTGGTGAAGTCGGCCTGGCGGCTATCGCCCAGGCTCGTGCTCGAACTGATCGGCTCGGCCGACTGGGCCAAGGCCGGCCTGCCGGGACAATCCGCGGGCGCGCCGGCCGCGGGCGACCCCAACGATTGGCAGAGGGACTCGGGCTGGATGCTCTCGCCCGGCTTGCGCTACGAGGACGACTCCGTGAGCGCCGTGGCCTTCTGGTCGCGGGGCGGCTCCGCCGTCACGAGCCTGGTCGACGGCGTCAATTTCTTCGGCCCCTTCGCCTACCACCAGCGCTTCCTGCTGGACCGCGACGAACTGACGGCCTTCGCGGACTGGAAACTGCGGCCGGACCTTACCGTCGGGGTGGGCGCGACCTACGAGCGCACGGCCTTCGACCAACTGGCGCTGGACGGCCTCTCCACCGCCTGGAGCGACACGCACGAGACGCTCGGCGTGTGGACGCGGGCCGATTGGCGCGCGACCGGCGCGGACCGCTTCCGCGCGGCCTGGCGGCGCAACGAGCACACCGACTTCGCGGGCAAGACGACGGCGGAATTCGGCTACGCCCGCAGGCTGGGCAAGGAGCTGACGGCCGAGGCGAAGATCGCCACGGCGTACCGGGCGCCCGCGGCCAACGACCTCGCCTACGGCACCTCCGGCAACCGCGCGCTCCGCCCCGAAGCCAACGCCGGCGGCGAGGTCGGCCTGCGCTACGAGAGCCGCATCCCCGGCGAACTCTCGGTGACGCTCGCGGCCTTCCGCAACAATCTGACCGACCTGATCGACTACGACCCGGCCGACAACTACAAGACCTTCAATATCGCGAAGGCGCGCACGCAGGGCCTCGAACTCGGGGCCGCCGGCCGCCCGCTCACGGGGCTACGGCTCTTCGGCGCGGCCACGCTGCTCGACACCGAGGTGCTCTCGCCGGACTACCAGGGAGTGGCCGCCGCCGGCCAAAGCCTGCTGCGCCGGCCGCGCCTGACCCTCAACGCCGGCGCCGAACTCGCGCCGAACGACGACTGGACCTTCGGGGCCGCGGTGACCCTCCTGCGCGGCCGCGTCGACTACGACTGGAACCTGGGCCAGCGCGTGGACCTGGCGGACGCCGCCTATGTGCGCCTCTGGGTCCGCTACGCCCTGGATGCGCGCAGCGAACTCTCCTTGCGCGTCGAGAACCTCTTCGGCGAGGACGCCCCGCCGACCGGCATCGGCTTCGGCGCGCAACCCCGGTCGGCGTACGTGGGGTATACGAGGAGGTTTTGAGTTTTGAACAAGCTGGCAAGTTGGCCAGTGGGCAAGGGGACACGGGAAGATTCCGTGATCGATTAGGGCCAGAGTCAGGAGGTAGGGCTGACCGTCCCCGGTCGGCCGTGTTCGCGGTAGGGCTGACCGTCCTCGGTCGGCCGGGCTAGGCCATCAACATGAGGTCAGGCACATCATCGCTGCGCGAGAGGAAGCCAGACCCCATGTTCAGGCCGCGGACGAGCAGGGACGCTCGTCCCTACCTAGAGGCAAACGCAACGCCCTTGCCCACGTGCCCCCTTGCCCACGTGCCCCCTCTGCTTGGCCTGCAGAGTACGGAGTACTGATTACTGAGTACTGAGTAATGACGCGGAGGGCTGGGGCGGGAGAGGAACGCAGAGACGATAGGGGCAGGAGTTAGGTTCGCATGCCTGTCCCTGACCCTGGCCCTGGCCCATTTGCATCTCTCCCCTTGCGCACGTGCCCACTTGCCCACGTGCCCCCTCTGCTTGGCCTGCAGAGTACAGAGTACTGATTACTGAGTACTGAGTAATGACGCGGAGGGCTGGGGCGGGAGTGGATTCATATTCCTGACCCTGGCCCTAGCCCTAGCCCTGGCCCTTTTGCATCTCTCCCCTTGCGCACGTGCCCCCTATTCATCGCCTCCTCCTTCACGCCCGTTAAACGCCATATGTTTGGATTGGATTGAGGGGCGGGAGCCTCCAAAAAAGGGTTTTCCCGATGCGCCCCACCCTCCGCCTCCTCGCGGCCCTCGCCGGCCTGCCCTGCCTGATCCTCGCCGCCGCCGCGAGTGAGGTCGGCCTCGAATCCGCGGGCCCGACGCGTTTCGGCGCGCGGTTCAGCGAAGACGGCGGCAAGCGCGTGGCGACCTTCAACGGCGACAAGGGCCTGATGGCCTGCTTCACGTTCGCCGCCGACGGCAACGTCGCCGTCGCCGTCCAGGTGAAGCTCGCGAAGGGCGCGAAGACGGGCTTCAAGGGCCGCCTGGCGGGCAAGGACCTCGCCGGCAGCGTCGAGGGCAACGGCGAAACCCAGTGGGTCGACCTCGGCGTCGCCAAGGTGTCCGCGAACCTACCGACCTACCTCACCCTCGAGGCCGCCGAGCGCAAGGGCGCCGTCGTCGTAACCGGCTTCAAATTCAGCCAGGACGCCGTGGCCACGCCGGTCGCGCACTTCCGGACCGCCTACGCCGAAGGCAAGGAAGTCTCCCTCGGCGACCGCGGTAACGTCGGCGCCGCCACCTTCAAGGGCGTAGGCCGCCTGCTCGTCCCCATCGTCGTCGAAAAGGCCGGGGACATCGCCTTCGCCGCGCGCTACAACCTCGCGGCCGGCGCCAAGCGCACGCTGCGGGTGACGGCCATCGACGACCTCGAGGCCGTGCGCACGCGCGCCGTGGTGACCGACCTCGCCCTGACCGGCACGGGCAAGCTGACCACCTCCACCGACTTCACCCTCTCGTTCCCCAAGGCGGGCACGTACCTGATCGCGCTGGCGAGCCAGGCCGACGGCGAGGCGCCGCTGACCGTGAACGGCCTGCTGCTCCGCAAGGGCACCAACGCCAACCTGTGGTCCCTGCCCAACGGCAACGCACAGTCGGTGCATTACGGCTACCCCGTGCCGAAGGGCGAGACGGCGCTCTGGGCCTACGCCGAGGCGAAGTCCGCGCCCGGCCCGGCCGCCACCTACAACTGCGTGCTCGGCTTCGGCCAGGGCTACTTCGGCTTCCAGCGCCGCGCGCTCGGCACCAACCCCGACGACCGCTGGTTCATCTACTCGCTCTGGGATTCCGGCTACGTGAAGAACGCCGTGAAGAAGGAGGGCGCCGACTCCGAGGAGCTCAAGAATTCGATCGTGCGCATGCTGGCCAAGGGCGACGACGTGAAGGCCTACGCCTTCGACCACGAGGGCTCCGGCGGCCACAGCCACTGGGAGTACCCGTGGAAGGACAACGAGACCTACGCCTTCCTGCTCGGCGTGAAGCCCGACGGTACGGGCGCGATCTTCTCCACCTACGTGCGCGTCGACGGCGGCCAGTGGAAGTTCCTGACCTCCTTCCGTCGCCCGAACACCAAGGCCAAGCTCGACGGACTCTACTCCTTCGTGGAGGACTGGTCCGGCAGCGCCGGCCAGCAGAAGCGCATCTGCCACTATTCCAACCTCTGGATCCGCAACGCCGAGGGTAAGTGGCTCCAGCTGCGCGAAGCCAAGTCCAGCGCGACCGCCGAGCTCGGGCGCGCGGACTTCGACCATTACGTGGAAGGCAACGGCGTCGTCCTCAGCACCGGCGGCTACGGCGAGCCCAAGGGTAAGCGCGGCGTCATGCTGCAGATCCCCGAAAGCAAGGCCCCGCCCCAGGTCGACGTGGATAAGTTGCCGGTGAAGT
>JBEBDN010000067.1:0-5307 GCA_041156945.1 Verrucomicrobiota bacterium
GTCGGAATCCCGCCTGACTCCGGCCGAAGCGGCCGAACTCAGCGCGATGCTGCGCGTCAACCCTCATCTCCGCGCCCGGTTCCGCGCCGACGCCGCCTTCCACGGACAGCTCCATGCCGCGCTCGACGGACTCAATCTCGACCAAGCCACCGACCCGGCCAAGACCTTGGATTTCCCACACCGCAGCCGCACCCTCGGGTTCGTCGCCATGTTGCTCGGCGTCGCCCTGACGGTCGCCTCGTTCGGCTGGGCCCTCGCCGGGCGCTCGGATCGGGCCGAAAGCCGCTCACTTGACATCCATGACGGCGGCTTCGACGGCGTCACCGGGCAGATCGCTGACGGATTCCCGGCCCGTGCCTTCACTTGGGGCGGCGACCCGAGCGAGGTCGTCCGCGCAGGCGACCATCCCACGGCGCTGCGCTTCCTGGAAGCCGCCGGCGAACAGACGATCCCGAACAGCCCTCGCCAGTCGTGCGACGTCTTTCAGGTCGTCGACCTCCGCTCCGTGCGCGACCAGCTGCTGACTTCTGGCGAAGCCTTCGTGGAACTCTCCGTCAGCCTCCGCGATGACCGGCCGGCCGGCTCTGAAACCATCCGCTTCATCTCCAAAGTCTATGTCTTCGAAGGCTCGCCCGCGGACATCGTCGGCCATTGGCCGCCGGTCGCCGACCAGACCCTCGGCAGCGGCGCCCAATTCCTCGTCAGCCGCGGGGGCGCCGACAGAGCCTGGCGCCCGCTGACCACCCGTTGCGTCGTCCCGCCGACCGCCGGCTTCCTGGTCGTGCAGATCGGCGTCGGCAGCGCCGGCTCGCCCGGCAGCGCCTCACCTAAGTTGGGTCGCCAGTTCGCCGACGACGTCCGCCTAACCCTCCGCACCCGCCCCAGCAAAGCCGAACTGGCCTCACGCTGAACCCATCATGACGCTCACCGACCGTATCCTGCCTTCCCTGCAGGCGCTCCTCGCCAGCTGGCTCTGCTGTAACCTGGCGTTCTGGGTCGGCGTGATTCCTTGGTGGGTCACCTATCGGCGTTCGTTTAGTCACGACATGCGAGACCTCGACGTCCTGCTCGTCATCGGCTTCGTCACCGCCTGCTATCTCTCCCTCTGCTGGCTGTTCCTCGCGCTCCCCTGCGAACTCTTCCGGACCAAAGGCCTCGGCTCCATGCCTCCTCGCCGCGGCGCCATGATCGGCGTGCTGGCTTCGCTCCCGTTCGTTGTCGCGATCATCACCGCATCAGGCTGGCGCGCGACGGAGGAGCTCGCCACCAACCCAGCGGTCGCGCTTGAAGCCTTCCTCGGCACCTTGCCACACGTATTGGGCATGCTGGCGACTGGGTTTAGCTTCGGATGGCTCCGTCAGAAGTGGTCGCCGTCCGGCCCCGCCGCTTCGGGCGGCGGCAGCACCGCCGCCACCCTTCTGGCCGTGGCGTGCCTGCTCGCCCCCTCGGCCCAGGCGGCCGAACCGGCCTCCAACCGACCCAACATCCTATTCATCGTCGCCGATGACCTCGCCACGCGTCTGGGATGCTACGGCGACGCGGCGGCCATCACGCCTAACCTGGACCGGCTGGCCAAAGAGGGCGTACTGTTCGACCGGGCTTACGTGCAGGGCGTCGTCTGTACGCCCAGCCGGACCTCGTTCATGCTCGGGCTCAACAACCGCCACGCCAACCCGAACCATTTCATCAAGAACCCGGAGACGATGACGATGGGCCGCTGGTTCCGCGAGCATGGCTACCAGACGTGCGCGATCGGCAAGCTCGACCACGACGACCCCAAGGACAGCTTCGTCGACCCCAAGGCCTGGGACGTCCGCGTAAAGCGCGAGGACATGCATCCCAAGACCAGGCCGGCGCTGTTGAAGACTTTCGATGAAGATCTCGGCCTGAAGCGAACGAAGATCGGCTTCTACGGCGCCAATGAGTCGACCGACTCCCTCGCCGATACGACACGCGCCGAGCGGCTGCTGAAGTTCTTCAAAGAGGAACGCGACCCAAAGAAGCCCTTCCTGGCCTGCATCGGCTTCCACGCCCCGCACGTACCTTGGGAAGCCACCCGCGCTGCCTGGGAGGCCCATGACCCGCAGAAATTCGTCCTCGAACCGACCCCGGCGGATGCGACGCCCTTGCCCAAGGGCTCCCTCCTGCAAGAACCTGGCATGGAGCTTTCCGAAGCCCGGCAACGCGAGGGCATGCGCGCCTATTACGCTGCTGTCACTTCGCTCGACGCCATCATCGGCGACCTGCTCGCCCGGCTGAAGTCGGACGGTCATCTGGAGAACACCCTGATCGTCTTCACCAGCGACCACGGCTATCACCTCGGCTGGCGGGGTCAGTGGTGCAAGCACAGCGTCGACGAGCAGGTGACGCGGGTGCCGCTCATCGTGAAGATGCCCGGAGCCGCCGCGGGCCGCTCCCAAGGCATCGTAGAGCTGCTCGACCTCTTCCCGTCGTTCAGCGACTTCGCCGGACTCCCCACGGCGCCCGGCCTGGACGGCAAGAGCTTCCTACCCAACGTACGCGACCCCAAGTCACCGGGCAAGCCCGCCGCTTTCTGCCGTGGTATGAATGGTCGCACGGTGCGCACCTTGCGCTACCGCCTGACCGAACGCACCGACGGTACGGTCGAACTCTACGACCACTCGACGGATCCGCGTGAATATCGCAGCGTCGCCGGACTGCCTGAAAACGCGGCGACGGTGCAACGCCTCCGCGGACTCCTCCTGGCCGAACTCGGCCCCCTGCCCGCCTCGAAGAAATGAGTCCTAAGACCACCCGGGAGAAAGAGCCCCACATCGTCGGCAGGAAAATCTGGCAGATGCGGATCCCGTCCGCCGAGAATCCCTTCAAGGAACGCCTCATCCTGGCCCTCAAGATCTACGCCCATCTTGCGACCATCCTGATCCTCGTGGTGATGGGACTGCAGTATTGGTCAGGCGAGCCGCCCACTCTCATCGGAGCCCAAGTCTTTTGCATCGGCCAGTTAGGCCTGATCGACGAGATGGCCAAACCCCAAGGTCCGTATCGTTATCTTCGACTGATTCCGTCCGTACTCATGATCGTCCTCGGAGGAATCTTTCAGGCCTTAGTGACCTTCAATCCCCTCCCATGACCCTACGCCCCACCCTCGCCTTCCTGCTGCTCTGCTCCGCCCTGCCCGCCCTCGAATACGCGCACAAGCCGGCCGACCCACAGCCGACGGGTTGGCCGCTGACGGCCGAAGAGAAGGCCTTCATCGCCAAGCCGGAGTACGAACGTCGTCCTGGGCGTGAGAGCAACCAGCACCTGCCTCATCTGTGGCCGGCCGTCCCGTCCGCCGGCACCTGGGGTGGCACGAGCTGGGTGGACACGCACGCGAAGCTGGTGGCTTACGTCCAGGCCAACCCAGGGCCCTGTGACGTCCTGCTCGTCGGCGACTCGATCACCCAGCAATGGGGTAGCCCGCTCGACAAGGGCGTGCTCAACGCCGCCTGGCTGAAGGCCTTCCCCGGCGCGAAGACGATCAACATCGGCATCGGCGGCGACAAGGCCCAGAACGTGCTGTGGCGCCTCGACCATGGCGGCGTGGACGGACTCAAGCCCCGCGCGATCGTGCTGATGATCGGCAACAACAACATGTTCTTCACGCCCGAGACCGGCGTGGCCGCCGCCGCCCAAGGCGTGAAGGCCTGCCTGGCCAACCTCCGCGAGAAGTTCCCCGAGGCCGACGTGGTGGTGGCGAAGATCCTGCCGTGCCACGCTCCGAAGGTCCGCTTCTACGAGGACATCCTCACCACCAACGCCGAGATCGACAAACTGAACCTCGGCTCCGACCCGAAGGTCAAGATCCTCGACCTGACCCAAGACTTCCTGAACGCCGACGGCACGATCAAGGCAGAGCTCTTTACGTCCGACAAGATCCACCTCTCTCTGGCCGGCTATGAGGTCTACGCCAGCCGCCTGAAGCCGTTGCTCGACGCCTCGCTCAAGCGCTGACATGAAGCATCTTCCGATCATCTTATTGGGAGCCGCCCTGGCAGGCACCGTCAGCTTCGGACCGCATCCGAAACAAGTCGGCATCACCTACCCCCAAAGCACCTTCTACGAAGGAACGCCCATCAAGACTTATAAGATCAGCCAAGGCGAAAGGGTCATCACCCACCTGGCCGGCGCGGTCTTCCTATGCACGGGGCCGAACTGCCCCATCCCAGAGGATCCCGACTCGGCGGCGGCGAAATCCAGGCTGCTGGTCGTAGAACTGGGAGAGATCGCCTATGACTTTCCCCTCACCGCTTGGCTCCCTTTCTTCCAGTCAGGAAAAATCTCGGCCAAGGTACCCGTCGCCTTCAGCCGTGACGGCAAGAAGGTCGGAACCTACCCAAACGGCGCGGAGATACCTGCCGACCACGTCACCGTGGACGTCGCCGTCTGCCGGGCGGGCCTCATCCCGCTCGGACATCTCGACCCCGATGTGGAATATGTCGTCCTGCAGGGCGCCATAGAAGGCATCGTCCATCGTATCCGCGAGGCCAACCATCAGTTCGAGCTCCGGGCGATGCGCGACCGCCCCTTGAAATGAAGCTAGGCACGGCCCTCATCTTCCTGCTTGCGACCGCCACCCTGGCGGCGGAGCCGCGCGCGTTCCTGGAGAAGCACTGCTTCGAGTGCCATGACGCTGAGACGAAGAAAGGCGGCCTCGACCTGACCACGCTCCGCTACGACGCCGCTAAGCCTGAGAAGTGGGTGTTGCTGCACGACGCCGTCGCCGCCGGCGAGATGCCTCCGGCCAAGCGCAAGAGCCAGCCCGACCCGGCCGAACGCGCCGCCTTCGTCGCTGAGCTCGGCGGACGCCTCAAGACCGACATCGCCGCCGCGCACCCGCACCGCATCGGCCTGCGGCGGCTCACCCGCCAGGAATTCGAGAATTCACTCAAGGACCTCCTCGCCCTGCCCCGTCTCGATATCACGGCCCTGCTGCCGGCCGACGGACGCGTGTCAGGCTATGATAAGATCGGCAGCGGCCTCGACCTGTCCCCCGGCCACCTCGCCGCTTACCAGGAAGCGGTCGAGAAAGCCCTCGACGTCGCCATCGCCACGCAAAGCACCGCCCCCAGGGTATACAACAAACGCATCTACCCGGCGGGACTGTTCAAGTTCGGCGCCAACCTGGCCCATGGACAATACGTCCTGCTCAAGGACAAGCAGCCCGACCCCGCACTGCCGGTCCGCGGCGGCTTCGAGGATAAGCGAGGGCACGTCGGCTTCGAGGGTCCGGACCTCAAGGAACGCGGGCAGCTGGTGAAAAGCTCGCCGGTCGCCAAGAGCCAG
>JBEBDN010000068.1:0-34401 GCA_041156945.1 Verrucomicrobiota bacterium
AGCAAGGCGCCGTAAGGTTCTTCCAAGGACGCGAAGAGCCGGGCGAGGTGCGCCGCCTGGCGTTCGCCGCCCGATAGGCTGGCGAGGGGACGTTCCGCCAGCGCCGTCAGCGCGAGTCGCCCGGCCCAGTCGGTCCACGCGTCGGGCCGGCCCGCGAGCGCGCCGAGTTCGGCGACGGTCTGATCCCAGGCGCAGGAGGGGTGCTGTTCGGCGTAGAGCCGCCGGCGCGCGGCGGCGGCGGGCGGGGCCGTGCGCGGGTCCAGTCCGGTCGTCTGGAGCGTTCCCGTCGCCGCGGGCAGCAACCCGGCGGCCACGCGCAGCAGGGTGGTCTTACCCGCGCCGTTGGCGCCGACGAGCGCGGCGGCTTCGCCCGCGCGCAGGGTCAGGCCGACCCCGTCGAGGAGGCGGCGGCCGCTCCTTTCGTAGGCGATGCGCCCGAGCTGGAGCACGGGGTCAGCCATGGGGGCGTCGGGCGATCCAGACGAAGAGCGGGGCGCCGAGCAGCGCCATCACCGCGGCGGCCGAGAGCGGCGTGCCGGGCAGGGCGGCCCGGCCCAAGGTGTCGGCCGCCAGGAGCAGCGCCGCGCCCAGCGTCGCGGACAGCGGCAGCACGAGCCCATGCCGCGGGCCGACCAGGGCGCGCGCGAGGTGGGGCGCGAGCAGGCCCACGAAGGCCATCTGGCCGACGAGGCACGTCGCGGCGGCGGCAGCCAGCGCGGTGAGCACGATCGCCCGTCGACGCAAGCGCCGGAGGTCGCAGCCGGCGGCTTGGGCGGCCTCCTCGCCCAGCGCCAGCAGGTCGAGCGGCCGGGCCAGCGTGAGCAGCGCGGCGCCGGCCAGCGCGCAGAGCAGGACGGGCCTCGCGATGAGTTCGGGCGAGGCCATGCCCAGCCAATCGCCGAAGCTGCCGTTGAGGAGCAGTTCGCGGGATTCCGGGGCGAGGTTGGCGATCAGCAGCGTGCCCGCCGCGGCGAAGGCGTTGAGCCCGAGCCCGGTGAGCAGCAGCCGCGCGGGCGGGCCGTCGCGGCCGAGCAGCACGAGCAGGCCGGAGACGCCGAGCGCGCCGGCGAACGCGGCCGCGGGGAGGCTCCACGCGTGGGCCCACGCGAAGCCGGGCGCGCCGCCCAGCAGCATCGCCAGGCCGAGCAACGCCCCGCCGAAGACCCCGGTCAGGCCCGGGTCCGCCAAGGGGTTGCGGAAAAGTCCCTGCTGGGCCGCCCCGCCGAGGCCGAGGGCCGCGCCGGCGGCGATCGCCGCGACCACCCGCGGGAAACGCAGCAGCGCGAGCGCCCCGCCTTCGCCGAAGCCCGCGCCGGCCGTGCCGACCGCGAGGGCGCCCACCGCGAGGAGGGCGAGCCCCGCGGTGCCGCCGACCAGCGCGCCGCGGCCGAGCCTCATCGCCCGAGTTCCTTCAGGAGGCCTTCCAGGGCGTTGCGCTTCGGGGCCGCCGGCGTCGCGGGCGCGGCGCCCTGCGTCGGGTTGCCGGGCTGGTAGCTGGCGCCGGACTTGTAGCGTTCCACCGCCCCTTGGAGTTTCTCCATCACGTCGGACTGGATGCTGTTCAGCGAGCCCTTCACCTGGAACGCCGGGCCCGCCGTCAGGCCGTCGGCCTCGGGCAGGCCGGAGCCGAAGCCCAGGAGGTTGAAGTAATCGGCGAACTCGCCGGCGCCGCGCAGCTTCGCGTCGAAGAGCATCGGCCAATCCGCGAAGGCGACGCCGTCGCGCATCTGGATGCCGCCGTTCGCGGCGATGCTCAGGTCGGCGTTGCGCAGCTCGAAGTTCGTCAGCTTCAGGGTCCCGCTCGCCAGGCGCGAGGCCTTGAGCTCGAGCCGCTCGTAGCGGAAGTCGGCCAGCGCCTTCTGCAGTTTCGCGACGGCGGAGACCGCGGCCCCGACCTTGGCGATCCGCTCGCCCTGCTTCTGGTTCTTGCTGAGCGCCCCGGCGAGGATGGCCAGGCCGCCGAGGGTCTCGCCGACGTCGCTGACCGTCCCGGCCGTCAGCGCGGCGCCCCGGTTCGTGTCGCCGAACGACCGGAGCCGACCGCCGCCGGAGTTCAGCTCGGCGTCGATCGTGACCACGCCGGCGAGTTCGCCGACGGTCCCGGCGACGCCGGTCACCTTGGCCTTGGTCGCCGCCTTGCCGCGGATGAACTCCTGCGCGAACTCGCGGATCGCCGGGATCGTGTCGGCCACGGCGCCGAGCTCGAAGCCGTTCAGGACGACGGTGCCGTCGAGCACGTAGGGGCCGCCCACGGTGCCCGGCTTGAATTCCAGCTTGGCGCCGCCGCCGAGCGTGCCCTCGGCGAAGGTCCCGCCCAGCTTGGTGATCTTCACGGCCTGGTCGTCGACCGTCGCCTGCAGCAGGAAGTCGCGGGTCACGAGTCCCTTGAAGCTCGCCTGGGCGATGCGCAGTTCGGCCGCCCCCGTCTGGTCGGCCCAGAGGGGCTTGGCGTCGGGCTTCGGCTTGGTCGCCGCGGCCGGCTTTTCCTCGCCCGCCCGCGGCAGGAGCCCGAGCACGTCGTCGCCGTCGAGGTTGTCGAACTGCACCTTCCCCTGCCAGTCGGTGCGGGTCCCGGTCACGCGTTGCGTCAGGGTGAAGCTCCCCGTCGTCAAGTTGCCGCAACGCAGGCGGATCTGCCCCTCGGCGGAGAGGCCCGCGCCCTCCGGCACGTACTTGCCCCGCACCTCGGCGGCCTTGATCTGGCCCGTGCCGTTGGTGGTCGTCACCTCGCTCACGTCGAGGCTCACGGTGATGCTGCCGTCGGTCGCGCGCGTCGCGGCGGCCCGGTAGTCGCCCGTGGCGATCGCGGCGAGCGGACCCGCGAAGGGTTGCGTCGCCAGCGCACCGAGGCTGCCGGCCAGCTTCAGCGTCGTGGGCGCTTCGCCGAGGCCGAGCGAGAGGTCGCCCGCCGCCAGCACGCGGCCTTGGTGCGTGAAACGCGCCTGGCGGAAACCGAGGATGGTGGCCTTCTCGCCCACCAGCAGGTCGAGGCTGGCCGCGAGGTCGCAGGCCTTCACCCATTCCTTGCCGGCCCAGCTCACGCTGGTGCCGACGAAGGCCAGCGGCGCGCCCTCCGTCCGCACGAAGAGGCCTTCGGTGCGGTACCCGACCACGAGGTCCGCGCGTTCCAAGGTGCCGCTCAACTTGAGGCCGGGCACGAGCGCGGCCACGGATTCGAGCGGGAGGTTGGCGGCGGAGGCTTCGAGGAGCACGCCGGTCGGCTTGGCGCCGCCGAGGATGAGCGGTTGCCGCAGCTTGACCTTGAGGAGGTCGGCGCCGGCGCGCGCGATCTTCGCGGTGGTCGCGGTGACGGTCGGCTTGTCGCCGGCCGCCTGCGAGAGCGCGGCCTGGGCGGCGACGCGGATTCCCGCCAGCTTGTCGCGGGGGAGGTCCTCCCAGCCCGGTTGGGCGGCGAGCTCGGCGATCCCGAGGTCGACGTCGGCCGTCGCCGACCAGGCGCCGTCGAGGCCCGGGCGGAAGATCAGCTCCCCGGAGGCGAGCGTGCCCGCCTCGGCGGCGATGCGGAACGGAGCGAGCCGGAGCGCGCCGTTGGCGGCCTGCAGCGGGATGTCGGCGTCGATGCCGCGCAGGATCGTCCGACCCGCGCGTTCGACGTCGAGGCCGCGGATCGCGTGCGTCTTCACCGTGTCGATCGCCGGCTGACCCTTCGCGAGGGTGATGGTCGCCTCGCCGGTCCAGCGGCCGGCCGCGATCGCGAGGTCGGCGCCGGCGAGGAACGGCGCGAGGGTCACGAGGTCGGCGTCGGCGGCCTTGAGCCGGAGGGCGGCGTCTTGCGGCAGCTTGCCTTGGGGAATCAGGATCGGCTGTTCGCTGGTGAGCTCGATGCCGTTGCCCTGCACCTTGAGGGTCTCCAGCACGAGGCTATCGGTCCGTTGCGCGAGGCCGAAGGCGAGCGTCCAGGCCGAGGTGGCGCCCTTCGGGATGGTCTTGGAGAAGCGGGCGAGGTCCGCCCAACTTGCCTGCAACGGCTGCTCCGGCCAGCTGTTCGCGCGCCACGTGCCTTGGGCGGCGGCGAGCTCGGCGTAGACGCGGCCCTTCACTTGGCAGTCCGGCAAGGCCTTGGAGAGGATCCCGAATTTGGTGGGGTCCACGTCGAGCGTGGCGCCGACGGCCACCACGCCAGCCGCGAGGGCGACGTCGAGGCGGGCCGCCGGCCGGCGGGCGGCGTCGCTCACCGTGCCCTGCACGATGAGCCCTTCGGCCTCGGCGGGCTTGAACTGACCGCCGAAATCGAGGCTGGCCAGCGCACCGTGCCGCGCCTTGAGCTCCAGGCTCATGCTGCCCGCCGCCAGCGGGCTCGTGTCCTTGGCGGTGACGGTGAGTGTCGCCTCCCCGAGGGCGGCGGCGAGCGCATCGGGAGCGAGGCCCTTCGCGCCCAGCGTTTCGCGCAGGTTCGCCGCCAGCACGATGTCGGCCTGCGGCTTGGTCACGTTCGTCCCGACCGCGAAGCCCGGCCAGGCGATGCCCGCGCGGAGGTCGACCTTGCCGGCGGTGTCGATGCCCTCGCCCGCGACGCTGAAGCGCAGCAGGGTGCCGTCGGCCAACGTGACGCGGCCGGCGGCGGCGTAGGGGCCGACCACGACCCGCGGGAGCGACGCCTGCCCGGCCGGGGCGGCGGGGGCCGCGATGGTTTCCGCGGCCTTGCGGTGGCTCAGGTCCAGTTCCAGCCCCTTCGCCTCGAACTTCTCCAGCGTGTAGGTCCCGAAGAGGCTCGCGAAGATGCCGAGGTCGCCGGTCACGCTGGCGGCCTTGAACTGCAGGCCATCCGGCAGGGTGAGGTCGATGCCCTCGGCCGTGAAGCGGCCGTCGAGCTCGGCTTCGATCTTCGCGACGCCGCCCTGGATCTTGGCGTCGGCGAGCAGTCCCTTCACGCGGGAGCCGAGCGCTTCGGCGCGCAATTGCCCGTCGACCCAGAAGAGGGCGCCGCCGAGCAGCAGGGCGAGGAGACCGACGGACCAAAGGGTAAGGCGAAGGGCGCGGGGCATGGGACTGCCCTGAGTTTGTCCCCCCGCTTTTGGCGGGCAACAAAAAGCCCGATGGAATCGCTTCCATCGGGCGGGGATCCGGCCGTCCGACCGGCCTCAGGGCTGGGTCGGGTTCGCGCCCGGACCGGGCTGGGCGGGCGGCGGGGTCGGGGGCTGGCGACGGGTGCTCTGGCCCGCGACCGTCTTCTTGCGGTGGTAGACCAGGTGGTTCGCCAGCATCGCCTGGTCGACGGCCGCGTTGAAGTCATCGAGGCGGCGCGCCTTGGTTCCCATGGTCATGTTGCGGCGACCGTAGCGGATCTCCTTCATGGCCATGACCTCGTCCTCGTCGAGCAGGCGCTGCAGGTAGGCCACCTTCTGCTTCACCCAGTCGGTGAGGTCCGCGCGGCCGGCGAGGGCGTCGAGGTTTTCCTTGGCGTCCTTGACCAGGCCCGAGCGGATGAGCTCCTCGATCTGCTCGAGCTTCTCGGCGATCACGGCTTCCGCGACGGCGGCGGCCACGTTGGGGTCCGCCGGGAGGACGGAGAAGGCGGCGAGGTCGAGTTCCGGCAGGGCCAGGATCGCCGGGCCGAAGGTCACCGACTCGCCCTCCTTGGTCACCGCGGAGAAGTTCACCGCGAGGAGCGAGTCCGCGCGGGCCGCCGGGCCGATCTTGAGTTCGACCACGGCCACGAGCGAGGAGGCCCAGGGCAGGGTGCCGAGCTTGCGGTTCGTGGCGCGGCCCTCCTCGAGGAAGTCCCCGAGGATGCGGGCTTGGACGTCGCTGCCGCCCTGGATCTCCACGCGCACCTGGCGGAGGTAGGCGTTGGACAGGATGGCGAACTGCTCCTCGAAGGCTTCGTCCAGGTCGTCGGCGGTCTGGCCGAAGTTGGCGGCGCCTTCGCCGGCGCGGGCCATGCCGGTCATGAGCGTCTCGTTGAAGCCGTGACCGAGGCCGACGGTGGAGGTGGTGATGCCGGCGGCCGCGGCCTTCGCGACGTGCTGGCAGATCGCGGCCTCGTCCGTCAGGCCGTGGTTGGCCTGGCCGTCGCTGAGCAGGATGACGCGGGCGATGCGTTCCTTGCTGACCTGGCCGAGCAGCTGGCGCATGCCCGTCTCCCAGCCGTCGAAGAGCGCGGTCGACCCGCCGCTCTGGACCGAGCGGACGCGCTGGACCAGGCCATCCCGGTCCGTCGGGTGGGCGAGGGGCTGGATCACGTCGACCTGCGAATCGAAGGTCACGACGGCGACGCGGTCATCGTCGCGCAGGCCGCGGATGATGCGGCACGAGGACTCGAGCGCGGCCTTGAGGGGCTCGCCGCACATCGAGCCGGAGCGGTCGATCACGAGGACGAGGTCGAGCGGGGCGCGCTTCGCGGCGGTCGCCTGGGCCGGCTGCTCCGGCGAGACGAGACGCACCAGGGCGTGGGTCGGTTCGGAGGCGGCGCGGAGGAAGCCCTTCTTGAGGGCGAGGATTTCGATGGTGGGTTGGCTCATGGGAGTGAAGGACCAGAACTCTGCCACGAACCCCACTAACTGTCAACACCACTACCGCATCTTTTTTGTCATTAACACTTAGTCATCACTGTCATAAATCGAAACAAAGTCTACATATAACTATCTTCTAATGACTTACGGAAATTAACCACCATTTCGTCGATCTCTTCCTGGCTGGGTTTAGCCCTTCCGTCGATATGAACCAACACTTCGCACCAGGGGGCCAAGCGTATCTTCGACCACCGTTCGCGCTTCGGCGGCTCTCCCGGGGTGGTGGGGTGGAAGGCTAGGAGCTGTCGGTAAAGGCTACGCACCTCGGGCGTGAGGTCGGGGCGTTCGGATTCGCGGATCACCATCTTGCGGAAAATCAGCCCCGGCGAGCGGGACTCCGAGACGTCGCGCAGTTGGTGGAGCGTCTCGCTGCTGAAGCGACCGGGGCGGGCGGCGCCCGGCTCGGGCGTGTCGTGGCTGAGTCGGCGCGGGGAGCGCTGGTAGTGCTGGATCGGCTCGGCCATGTGGGCGAAGACTTCCCGCGGGGAGCGCCGCTCGAGTTCGGACGCCCGCGCGTGCTCGTCGATCAGCTGGTTCAGCTGCGCGAGCGTCCCGTGCTGGCGCAGCATCCCGCGGATCGTCTCCAGGTCGTTGCCGCGCTCGGACAGGATGCGGGCGACCAGGAGCTGGCGCACCTGCTTGTCCCCGAAGTTGGCACGCCGCTTGTCGTCCTCCGCCCGCTCCGGCTTGTCGATGAGCCCCTCGAAGGCGTAGAAGCGCACGAGGCGTTCGTTGGCCTGGAAGCGGGGACCGAAACCGAGGTCGGCGAGCTTGCCCGAGACGTAGGCGGCGAGCTCCTCGGCGGTGCCCACGAAGGGGGCGTCCAGGGTGGCGGAGAACTTCATCATAGATTTATTATATACAGTATACTGTCATCATCCGGCGAAAAGGCAAACCCGAAGGAGGGGGGCGGCGCGTTTTTCGGCGGGCTCCGCCAAAGAAACAGGCCGCCCGGATGGGCGGCCTGCGGGCCGAGCTCCCTCGGGGGAGGCTCAGGAGTTGTGGCTGTAGCCTTCTTCGCCGTGGTCGGAGATGTCCAGGCCGCGCGCTTCCTCTTCCTCGGTCGGGCGGAGGCCGATCGTGGCCTTGAGGAGGTAGGCGAGGACGGCGGTCACGACGAGGGAGATCACCAGCGTGACCGCGATGGCCTTGAACTGTTCGGTCACCAGGGTCTTGCCGACCACGTCCTTCAGGTTGGTGGCGAGGTTGGCGTTGGCGTCGGCCGTGGCCAGGACGCCGGTCATGATGGCGCCGAGGGTGCCGCCGACCGCGTGCACCCCGAAGGTGTCGAGGGCGTCGTCATAACCGAGCTTGGACTTCAGGTAGACCACCGCGACGAAGGGCACCACGCCGGCGAGGACGCCGATGAGGACCGCGCCCGAGGCGGAGACGAAGCCCGCGGCGGGGGTGATGACCACCAGGCCGGCGACCGCGCCGGAGCAGAGGCCCAGGATGCTGGCGTGCTTGCGGAGGATCCACTCGAGGCCGGCCCAGGTGAAGGCGGCGACCGCGGCGGCGAGGGTCGTGGTCATGAAGGCCTGGGCGGCGACGCCGTCGGCGGCGAGGGCCGAGCCGGCGTTGAAGCCGTACCAACCCACCCAGAGGATGCCGGTGCCGACGGCGCAGAGGACCATGCTGTGCGGGGTCATCGCCTTCTTGCCGAAGCCGAGGCGCGGGCCGAGGATGATGCAGAGCAGCAGGGCGGACCAGCCGGAGGTCATGTGGACGACGGTGCCGCCCGCGAAGTCGATGGCCTTGATGGCGGCGCCGGCGTTCCAGACGCCGTTCATGTCGCCGGTGATGCCCCAGATCGCGTGGGCCATCGGGAAGTAGACGAGGAACATCCAGCCGAGCATGAAGAGCATCACGGCGGAGAACTTCATGCGTTCGGCGATGGCGCCGACGATGAGGGCCGGGGTGATGATCGCGAACATCAGCTGGTACATCGCGAAGACGTTCTGCGAGAGCCAGTAGGCGTAGTCGGTGTTCGGCGCCGCGGTCACCCCTTCGAAGAAGAAGAATTCGCTGCCGCCGAAGATGTGGCCGAGGAAGGTCCCGCCGAAGTTCTTTCCGAACACGAGGGAGTAGCCGAAGGCCCACCAGAGCAGCGCCACCAGGCCCGCCAGGCCGAAGCACTGGGCGACGACCGAGAGGACGTTCTTGGAGCGCACCAGGCCGCCGTAGAAGAGGAAGAGGCCCGGCAGCGTCATGAAGAGCACCAGGGCGGCGCAGACCATCATGAAGGCGTTGTGGCCCGGACCGGCGACGCCGACGGAGGGCGTGGTGAGGCCCTCGGGGATCGTCGCGTTGCCGTCCTTATCCTTGGCCACCTTGAGCGGGGCGGTCGGGTCGGTGTTGCCGACGTAGGCTTCCAGGCCGGCGATGCGCTGTTCGAGCGTCGGGGCGGGCGGGGCTTTGGCGGCGGCGGCGGGGGCCGGCGCCGGGGCGGGGGCGGTCTGCGCCGACGACAGGAAGGGCACTGCCGCCAAGGCGAGGAGGGTGAGGGTTCGAGACAGGGAGTTCATGGCGTGATCCCTTTCGCAACCCCCGTGCCAACCCCGCCGGGTGGCGGGTTCGGCCGTTTTGTGCCTAAATTCCGCCTGACCCGCGGGAGCAGATTGCCGTTTTTACGGCAAAACCGCCCCCGCGTCCCGGGTTCAGCCGTGGTTGTAGCCTTCTTCGCCGTGGTCGGCGATGTCCAAGCCCTGCGCTTCCTCCTCTTCGGTGGGGCGCAGGCCGATGGTGCGTTCCACGAGTTTGGCCAGCAGCCAGGTCCCCGCGAGCGAGAGCGCGATGCACGCGAGCATCGCCGCGAGTTGTCCGCCGATCAGGCCGCGCCCGATGAGCTTGCCGCCGGCGGCGTTCGCCTCCGCATCCATGAGGAGGGCGGTGGCGAGCGCGCCGATCGTGCCGCCCACGCCGTGCACGCCGAAGGTGTCGAGGGCGTCGTCGTAGCCGAACTTCGGCTTCAGCAGCGAGCAGGCCGCGTAGGACAGCAGGCCCGCCAGCGCGCCGATGAGCACGGCCGAGGCGCCGGAGACGAAGCCGGCGGCGTTGGTGACCGTGGCCAGGCCGGCGATCGCCCCGGAGCAGAGGCCGAGCACGGAGGGCTTCCCCCGGTGCAGCTTCTCGACCAAGGCCCAGACCAGGGTCGCGGTGGCCGCGCCGAGGGTCGTGGTGAGGAAGGCCTGGATGGCCACCCCGTCCGCCGCGAGCGCCGAGCCCGCGTTGAAGCCGTACCAGCCGGCCCAGAGCAGGCCCGTGCCGAGGACGCAGAGCACCATGCTGTGCGGCGGCATCGGGCGCTTGCCGAAGCCGGCCCGGGGCCCGACCAGCACGCAGAGCAGCAGCGCGGACCAGCCCGAGGTCATATGCACGACGATGCCGCCGGCGAAGTCGGCCGCCTTGAACGCGGCGCCTTCGTTGGCGAGCCCGGCGAAATCGCCGGTGGCGCCCCAGACCGCGTGCGCGACGGGGTAGTAGACGAGCAGCGTCCACAGGGCCGAGAAGAGCAGCACCGCCGAGAACTTCATGCGTTCGGCGACGGCCCCGATGATGAGGGCCGGGGTGATCGCCGCGAACATCGCCTGGAACAGCGCGAACGTCGCCGCGGAGATGCGCGGTTCGTAGGCCGAGGCGCCGGCCCCGATGCCCTTGAAGCCGAAGTGCTCGGCGCCGCCGAACAGGTGGCCGAGCCAGCCGCCCTCGAAGCTGCGGCCGAAGACGAGGGAGTAGCCGAAGGCCCACCACATCAGCAGGCCGAGCGCGGTCAGGGCGAGGCACTGCGCGGCGACGGAGAGCACGTTCTTGCCCCGGACCAGGCCGCCATAGAAAAGGAACAGGCCCGGAATGCACATCATCAGCACGAGGGCGGCGCTGACGAGGACCCAGGCGTTGTCGCCGGCGGTCGGGGTGGGAATCGCAGAAATAGGCATCATGCTTCTAATTAAGCAATTTTCGTGCCATAATTTCGCCAGCCGACGCAACCCGCTTGCCTTCGGCCTAAATCGGGGATTTTCTGAATAATCATCCCGTTTTTGGAATGCGTAAAATAAAGCACCTTGCCCTTCTTTCGGCAACGCTGGGCGGTTTCCTGGGAACCGCGGCCGCCGCGGAGGATAAGCCTTGGCTGGTGATGGCCGATTGGCAGAGCCGCGCCTCCGATGCGATTTCGCACGCGGGCGGAGAGGCCGGCACCTATGGCCGCAGCCGCACCGGGGTCGAGGCCATCTGGAAGCGGGCCGATGCGGCCGTGGACCTCGAGTGGTACCGCTACCGGCAGAAGTTCACCGGCCTCGCGGCCAACAGCGACCGCCTTTACGGCGATACCACGGACCTCATCGTCACGGGCTTCCGCCAGTGGGATCACGGCGAGCGCTACGCCGCGCAACTGATCTACGCGGTCGAGTGGGCCGCCGAATCCCGGTTGGCGCTTTCCGAGGGATTCCGCTGGGGCCTCGGCGGGGCCGTCCGTTGGCGTCCCGATCCCGAACTGGACGTCGCCCTGGGCCTCGTCCTGCAGCACCGCTTCGAGATGTCGCCTTTGCCGGTGCCCTACGTGAAGGCCATCTGGCGGCCCGATCCTTCCGCCGAGTTCGAGTTCCGCGTGACCGGCCTGCAGAACGGGTTGTTCGTCCGCTGGTTCCTCGCCGAGGATCGTTCGTCCCAATGCGATTTCACGATGGCCTACGAGACCCTGACGTTCCGCCTGGCCGACGGCTCCTACGGCGGACGGGCGGTCGCCATCGGGGAAGTCCCCCTCCGGGTCGGCCTGACCCAGTTCCTCGAGCCCTCCGGCACCTGGTTCGTGCGCGGAGCCGCCGAGTGGGTGGCTTTCGCCCGCCATTCCTTCCGCCATGACGGCGAGACGATGGGTGCCTTCCAGCCCGGCGCCAGCTGGGGCCTCTCCCTCCGCCTCGGCGCCCGCTTCTGATGCCCGTGCGTCCGTTCGTTTTCCTCGCGCTCGCCGGCGCCGCCGGGCTCTTCGCCTCGCCGGTCGAGACCGCCAAGCGCACCCGCGCCGAGATCGAGGCGGGCCTCAAGGCCTTGGAGGCGAAGCACCGCGCCGCGCCCGACGCCCCCCCGCCCAAGGACGCCAAGGAAGCGTCGGCGCCCGCCGAGAAGCCGAAGGCGGGCGCGAAGGGCGCCAAGGGGGCCGGCGCCGACCTCGCGATCAAACCCGACGAGATGAAGCGGGCCCGCGCCGAACTGCTCCGGCTCAACGGCTACCGCTACCTCTGCGGCCTCGATGCCGACGTGAAGCTCAAGGACGAGTACACGCTCACGTGCAAGTACGGCGCCTACCTGTGCAGCGTGCTCGGGCACATCGAGCACACGCCGCCGAAGCCCGCCGGCATGGATGAGCTCATCTTCCGGAGGGGCTATGAAGGCACCTCGCACTCCAACCTATTCTACACGTCGGGTCCCGACGGGCTGACCGGTTCGGTCGACGGCTACATGGACGACAGCGACGAGAAGAACGTGGCGCGCGTCGGCCACCGGCGCTGGTGCCTCAACCCCGGCATGGGCTACACCGGCTTCGGCCAGGTCCGCGGTTTCTCCGCGATGTGGTCCTTCGACGGCGCGGGCGCCGGCGGCGCCGCGGGCCCCGTCTGCTTCCCCGCCGCGGGTTTCTGGCCGCTTTCGTTCTACCGGATGCGCACCGCCTGGAGCATCTCGGCCGACCCGGGGCGGTTCCAGTTCGACGACAAGGCCGCGCCGAAGGTCTACCTGCTCGGCGGGTCGGACCGCTTTCCGGCCGAGGTCAAGGGCCTCAAGGAGGTCAAGCTGGCCGACGTCCGCGTCAACCGCGACGGCATCGGCACGCCGCAGTGCCTGATTTTCCGCCCCGAAGTGACGCCGCGCCGCGGCACGCGCGTCGGGGTGTCCGTCCCGCTCAAGGGCTGGACGTCCCCGAACCTCGAGTACGTCGTCGAGTTCTACTGAGCCCCGCTCAGGCGGCCCGGGGGCCGGCCGCCAGCAGGGCATCCCGGCGGCGGATCGCCTCGGCGGGATCCTTGGTGCCGAGCGAACGGCGGACGCGGCGCTTGGTGAAGTCCGGCAGGTGCTCGGTGAAGTGCACCCACCAGGTGCCGTTGTTCTCCCAGAGGTGGTGGAACGGGTTGTCGGCCCGCACGCGGAGGGAGAGGCGGGCGGGGGCGGTCGGTTGGTTTTCGTGGGTGTCGATCATGGGCGTCGGTGGAAAGGGGACGCATCACGATCGGACTGGCGGGGAGTGGTTTGTAGCCTGACGGCTCTCATCTCGGGAAGGATCCCGTTACCACCGTGGCCCTCCTGGGCTCGGTTGGTGCAAGCGGCTGACGCCGGTTTGCTCGTGATGCGACTGCTGAGGAACTGGGGGTTAACCTACGCCGGGCCGGCCCGGAGGCAAGCCCCGGCTTTGTCATACGCCCGGCTCACCGGGGTTCGGGCACCCCGGCGGCCGCCCGGAGCTTGCGCAAGGCGGGGGTGGCCGCGCCCAAAGCCTTGGCGTAGGCCGACTGCGCCGCCTGCAGCGCCCCGTCCGCCTTTTCCGCGGCGTCGGCGGCTTCCGCCTTCTCCGCGGCGGCCCGGGCATGGTTCTCCTTCGCGCGGGCGAGCTGCTTGCGCTCGTTCGCGGCGCGCGCGTTGAGGGATTGGTAGTTCGCCTGGTGCTGGGCGGCCTGCTTCTCGTCGCGGTTGCGCCAGCGGTTGAAGTTCGCCTTGGCGGCGTCGGCCTGCTTCTCGAGCGCGTCGACCTCGCGCTGCTGCCGGTCGAGCCGCTCCTTCTCGCGCTGGGCCGTGCGGGTCTCCTCCGCCGCGCGCGCCGCGGCGGCGTCGGCGGCCGTCGCGGCGGTCCGCAGGCGCAGGTGCGTCGCCAGGAGTTCGTCGAGCTTGGCGTCCGCGAGCGTGGCGCGCAGCTCCTCCGCCCGCGCCGCCGGCAGGTCGACCCGCCGTTGGTCGTAGGCGAGCGTGCAGAGCGCGCCGCCGGGCAGCGGCGTGAGCGTCACGCGGGGCGGCGTCGGCGGCAGTTCCGCCGCCGCGGCGGCGAGCAGGAGGGCGGCGAAGGCGAGCATGGCCGGGAGCGTGTCCGCTTCCGGGCCGATGGCAATCCCGCCGCCGCCGGAAAGCGCTCGCCCTCGCCCTTCTTGGAGGTTTCCATGGAGGCATGGGTTCCTTCCGGTTCCGTCGGACCATCTCGCTCGGCCGCTTCCTGCGGCTCAACGTCTCGAAGACCGGGACCTCCGTGTCCGTCGGCCGGCCCGGCGCGACGGTCAACGTGCGCGGCGACAAGGTCGAAGGCACCGTCGGCCTGCCGGGCACCGGCCTCTCCTATCGCCAGCGGCTCGCGAACCGCGGCTGCGCCTCCGTCCTGCTGCTCGGGGCGACGCTCGCCGGCGCGACCTGGCTTTGGTTCGCCTGATCGCGTCGCGCGTCGCGCCGCAAGTGCCCGGGAAAGGACTCGAACCTTCACGCCTTTAGAGGGCGGCGGATTTTGAGTCCGCTGCGGCTGCCATTTCGCCACCCGGGCGGGTTGCGGTCAGCCATTCATTCCATGGAGGCTGGGCGGGGCAAGAAAAGAAAGACCCGCGCGTTCGCGCGGGTCCGGAGGGGCCGACAAAAAAGGCGCCCCGAACGGAGCGCCTTTTGGTTACGCGGCGAAGCGGATTACTTGGAGCCGAGGATCGCGTCCTTCGCGGCCTTGGCCACGCGGAACTTCACGACCTTCTTGGCCTTGATCTGGATCGTCTCGCCGGTGGCCGGGTTGCGACCCTGGCGGGCCTTGCGGTGCACGAGGACGAGCTTGCCGAGGCCGGGGAGCGTGAAGGAGTTCTTCGCGTTCTTGTAGGCGAGGGCGGCGATGATCTCGAGGATAGCAGTGGCCTGCTTCTTGGAGATCTCGGCCTTCTCGGCGATGGCGGCGGCGATCTGGGACTTGGTGAGGGCTTTGGACATGTTGTTTTGGGTTAGTGGTGCAGTGATGCGGGTGTATTCATTAGCGAACCTCACGCTGATAACCAGCGAAAAATAAGGGCATCTTGCAGGTCGTCCGGACCCCGTCCCGCGGCCGCGCCCGGACGAAAAAACTTTTACCCGCGGAAGGTGTCTGTCATTACACCCACGTACCCACCGCCCGCCATGCTTCCCCGCCTCGCCTTTTTCCTGACCGGCGCCGCCTTCCTCGGCGCGTCCTCCGCCTTCGGCCAGGAGGTCAACGTCGAGCCGGCGTTCCCCGGCCTGAACTTCAGCCTGCCGATCGGGGTGGCTCCCTTGCCCGGGAGCAAGGATGCCCTCTTCGTCGTCGAGAAGGGCGACCCCGTTCCCGGCACGTCGGCGGATAAGCCGGGCGAGAAGAAGAAGCGCGCGAGCGCCTACCTGGGAGGCAAGGTCCAGATGGTCTCCGGGCTGGCCTCCGGCCAGCCGGTCAAACGGCAGGTCTTCCAGCTGGCCGTCAAGGATGGCGAGTTCGAAGCCGGTGGGGAGTGCGGCCTGCTGGGTTTCGCGGTGCACCCCCAATACCCCAACAATCGGCAAGTATTTGTCTATTATAGCCTTAAGATTGCCGGAAAACTCCACCAGCGGGTTTCCCGTTTCCAGCTCAAGGGCGGCGTCGAGTTCGAGGTCGACCCCGCCACCGAGCAGCCGCTGATCACCCAGCAGGACCCCGCCTCCAACCACAACGGCGGCGACGTCCATTTCGGTCCGGATGGCTACCTGTACTTCAGCTGCGGCGACGGCGGGGCGGGTGGCGACGCCTTCAATACCGCGGCCTTCATCAACAAGGGATTCCATGCCGGTGTCTACCGGATCGACGTCGACAAGAAGCCGGGGAGCCTGGCGCCCAACCCGCACCCCTCGGTGATGACCGATGCCAAGGGTGGGGCGTTCTATGCGGTCCCGGCCGACAACCCCTTCGTCAAGGCCACCTCCCACCGCGGGCAGCCCGTCGACCCCCAGTCGGTCCGCACCGAGACCTGGGCCACCGGCCTGCGCAACCCCTGGCGCTTCTCCTTCGACCCCCAGACCGGGACCTGTTTCGCCGGGGACGTCGGCCAGAACCTCTTCGAGGAGATCGACATCCTGGTCGCCGGCGGGGATTACGGCTGGAGCGAAGTCGAGGGTCAGCACGTCTATAACCGCAAGGACGCGAGCGCGAAGCAGGCTCCCGCCACCCTGGCCGGCGCCTCGAAGCAGTGGATCGCCCCCATCTATGAATACGACCGCAAGGTCGGCAACTCGGTGACCGGCGGCGTCGTGTACCGCGGCGAGCGCCTGCCCGAGCTCAAGGGCGCCTACGTCTTCGGCGACTACGCCTCGGGCCGGATCCTCGCCCTGCGCGAGAAGGGCGGCAAGTGGCAGGGGCAGGTGATCGCGAAGGACATGACGATCGCGGGCTTCGGCCACGACCCCGCCAACGGCGACGTCCTCTTCGCGGCCATGTCCGGCCAGGTCAAGCGCCTGACCAAGAAGTAGGCCGGATGCTCTCGCGGCGCGCATGGATGGGGCGGGTCGCCGCGGTCGCCGGCGGCGCCTGGCTCCATCCCCTGCTCGCCGCCCCGGCGCCCGCGCCGGCCCGCGCGCCGGAGCTCAGCCTCTTCACCAAGCACCTCGTCGGCCTGCCGTTCGACCGGTTGGCCGACGTCGTGGCCGAGATCGGCGTCGCCGGCATCGAGGCGCCGGTACGACCGGGCGGCCACGTCGAGCCGGCGCGCGTCGAGGAGGATTTGCCGCGGCTGGCCGAGGCCCTCAAGCGGCGCGGGCTCGCGATCGCGATGCTCACCACCGGCATCAACGAGGTCTCCGCGGCGACGCGCACCGAGGCGGTGCTGCGGACCGCCCGCGCGCTCGGGATCCCGCGGTTCCGGATGAATTGGTACGCCTACGACGGCCGCCGGTCGCCGTGGACGCAGCTCGACGAGATCCGGCCCAAGCTCCGCGACCTCGTGCAGCTGGCCCGTGAGATCGGCATCCAGCCCTGCTACCAGAACCACTCCGGAGCGAAGTATGTCGGCGCCGGCGTCTGGGATATGGCGATGCTCATGCGCGAGCACCCGCCGACCGACCTCGCCTGGGCGTTCGACATCATGCACGCCACGATCGAAGGGAGCACCTCCTGGCCGACCGAGCTGGAGCTCGCGCGCGATCGGCTGGGCATGGCCTACTTCAAGAATTTCGCCTGGGAAGGGAAGGGGCATCGGCCCGCGGCGCTGGCCGACGGGGTCGTGGGTCCGGCCTACGTCGAACGGCTCAAGCGGACGGGTTTCGCGGGGCCGGTCTGCCTGCACGTCGAGCACCTGCCGGAGAAGGCGTCGAAGGACGAAGCCTACCTTCGCCGGGCGGTCGCCGCCAGCCGGGCGGACTTGGCGACCTTGCGGGGTTG
This sequence comes from Verrucomicrobiota bacterium, assembly GCA_041156945.1. GTDB lineage: Bacteria > Verrucomicrobiota > Verrucomicrobiia > Opitutales > UBA953 > UBA953. The sequence goes on from JBEBDN010000068.1 coordinate 16,894, forward strand.
GTGGAACTGAGCCCGGCCCAAAACTTAGGCTGGAATTTTCCCGGGGTCGGGCTGTTATCGCCGCATGCCCCGCCTCGCCCTCCTCCTGCTGGCCGCCGCCTCCCTGTCGGCCGCCCCCGAACCCTATAAGCCGTCCGAAGGCGGCTCCGTCCCGCTCGGCCGCTTCCAGGTCCCCGAGGGCCTGGAGGTCACCCTCTGGGCGCGCTCGCCGATGCTCGCCAACCCGACGAACCTCGACATCGACGCCCAAGGCCGCGTCTGGGTCACCGAGGGCGTCAACTACCGCGTCTACAACAAGGGCGGCAAGCGCCGGCCCGAAGGCGACCGCGTCGTCGTGCTCAGCGACACGAAGGGCGCCGGCCAGGCCGACGCCGTCGCCACGTTCGTCCAGGACGCCGGTTGGACCTCGCCGCTGGGCATCGCCGTCTTCGACAACGTCGTGATCGTCTCGCACGCGCCCGACCTCATCAAGTTCACCGACGTCAACCGCGACGGCAAGTTCGACCCCGCGGTCGACAAGCGCGAGGTGCTCCTCGGCGGCTTCGGCGGCCAGGACCATGACCACTCGCTGCACGCGATCGTCGCGGGCCCCGACGGCAAGCTCTACCTCAACTCCGGCAACTGCGGCGCCGCCTTCACGGACAAGTCGGGCAGGACCTTCCGCGTCTCCTCGGGCTACGTCGACCAGCGCGGCGGCGCCTGGCCCTATGACCCGAAGACCACCGCCGGCGCCAAGAGCGACGACGGCTTCGTCTGGTCCTCCGGCTTCTCCGCCCGCCTGAACCCCGACGGCTCCGGCGCCGAAATCGTCGGCAACGGTTACCGCAACAGCTACGAGCATTTCCCGTCCTCCTTCGGCGACCTCTTCCAGGGCGACAACGACGACTCGAGCAGCTGCCGCACGTCCTTCATCCTGGAGTACGGCACCGCGGGCTACACCACGCCCAAGGCCGCCGGCTATGGTTCCGTGCGCCGTCCGGGCCAGCCCACGCCGCGCGCCCACTGGCGCCAGGACGACCCCGACACCATGGACGTGGGCGACGTCTACGGCTCCGGTTCCCCGACCGGCATCACCGTCTACGAGAACGGCGCGCTTGGCGACGCCTGGAACGGCACGCTCCTGAACTGCGAGCCTTCCCGCAACACGATCTTCGCCTACAAGCTCCAGCCGCGCAAGGGCGCCTTCGTCCTCAACGAGACCACCCGCAAGGACTTCATCACCTCGAACCCGACCCGCGAATTCGAGGGCACGGACTTCCACCGCATCAAGACCCCGGGCAAGAGCGGGGAGCACATCTGGTTCCGCCCGTCCGACGTCGCCGTCGGTCCCGATGGCGCGATCTACGTCGCCGACTGGTACGACACCCGCGTGGGCGGCCACCAGACGCTCGACGACACCTGCACCGGCGCGATCTACCGCATCGCCCCGAAGGGCTTCAAGTCCGTCATCCCGAAGCTGGACCTGGCCACGCCGGCCGGCGCCATCGCCGCGCTGCGCAACCCGGCCGTGAACGTCCGCCACCTCGGCTTCAACGCCGCCAAGGGCTTCGGCGCGCAGGCGCTGCCCGCCGCGCTCGAGCTCGCCAAGGACGCCAACCCCTACGTCGCCGCGCGCGCCGTCTGGCTGCTGCCGCACCTCGGCGACGAAGGCGTCGCCCGCGTCCGCGAATTGCTGAAGGACGCCAACCCGGCCAACCGCCGCCTCGCGTTCCAGGCCCTGCGCCGCGTCGGCCAGGACGTGCTCGCCGCGTCCGCCCAGCTGGCGCAGGACCCGGACGTCGCCGTCCGCCGCGACGTCGCCACCTCGCTGCATGCGGTCGCCGCCGACAAGGCCGTGCCGATCCTCGTCGAGCTCGCGAAGCGCCTCGACGTGTCCGACAAGAATTCCGTCGCCGCCTTCGGCATCGGCGCCGCGGGCAAGGAAGCCCAGGTCTGGGCCGCGGTGAAGGCCGCCCTCGTCCGCGACGGCCAGCCGTGGTCGGCCGAGGTCGCCCGCATCGCCTGGGTGCTCCACACCCCCGACATGGTCGCCGAACTCTCCGCGCAGGCCAGCGGCCAGAAGGTCTCCGCCGGCCAGCGCACGCTGGCGACCGAGACGCTCTCGTTCGTCGAATCCAAGGAGGCCGCCCTCGCCATGATCAAGCTCGCCGGCGAAGGTTCGCCCGTGAAGGGCGAGGCCGCCACCTGGGCCTTGATGCGCATGACCGGCGCCTGGTCCCAGTTCGACATCCGCTCCGAGCTGAAGAAGGCCGGCGTCTACGACGAGGCCAAGGTCGTCGTGAATCCGATCCAGGTCCCCGACGCCCCCAAGCCCACCTACACGAGCGCCGACGTGCTCGCCAAGACCGGCGACGCCGCCAAGGGCAAGGCGCTCGCCCAGCGTTGCGTCATGTGCCACCAGATCGACGGCAACGGTCCGGCCTACGGCCCGGAACTGCGCGGCTTCGCCACCCGCCAGGGCCGCGAGGCCGTGGTCACCGCCATCGTCGAACCTTCGGCCAGCATCGCCCTCGGTTATGAAGGCACGACGCTGAAGCTGAAGGCCGGCGGCCAGGTCGACGGCCTCCTGCAGTCCAACAACGACCCCGTGGTCATCAAGTCCACCGGCGGCGTTTCCCAGCTCGTGCCCAAGAAGCAGATCGGCGGGCAGTCCAAGCTCGGCAAGTCCCTCATGATGTCGGGCGAGCAGCTCGGCCTCAGCGCCCAGGACGTGGCCGACCTCGCCGCCTGGTTGGCCGAGTACAAGTGAGCAGGGTGGGGTAATTCGGCCATTACGGGGGCTTTTCCGCGAGGAAAGGCCCCCGGTCATTTCCCGCTTGCATCTCGGCGAAGGCCACCCAAGTTCGACCCTCCTTTCCCTAGGCAAGGCACGGCCGCATGACGCGGGCCCGCGACTTACTAGGTCACCAAAGCCTTTCTACAACCTATGAAGAAGTTCAGCCTCAACGTCACCAGCCGCCAGGTCCATGGCCGCGGCCCCGCCCGTCGCCTTCGCCTCGAGGGCGCCATCCCGGCCATCATCTACGGCAAGTCCGGCAACCAGAGCGTGTCGGTCAAGCAGGAGGACTTCCGCACCCTGATGCGCGCCAAGGGCACCGCCGCCGCCCTGATCGACCTGAACGTCGACGGCAAGCTGATGCTCTCCCTCATCAAGGAGTCCCAGCGCCATCCGATCACCCAGAAGTTCCTCCACATCGACATCATGGAGATCGACCCGAAGTCCCTCATGACCGCCGCCATCCCGGTGCGCGCCGTCGGCGAGGCCTACGGCGTCAAGACCGAGGGCGGCACGCTCGCCATCGTCTCCCAGACGGTCAACGTCCGCTGCTTGCCGGAAAACCTCCCCGAATTCATCGAGGTCGACGTCACCGAGCTCAAGGTCAACCAGTCCATCCACGTCGGCGCCCTCAAGGCCCCGAAGGGCATCACCTTCCCGGGCGACCCCCAGCGCGTCGTCGTGGTCTGCTCCGAGATGGCCGAGGAAGAAGCCGCCGCCGAACCGGCCGCTGGCGCCGCTCCGGCCGCCGGTGCCGAGGGTGCCGCCGCCGCGCCCGCCGCCGGTGCCGCCGCCGCGCCCGCCGCCGGTGCCGCCGCGCCCGCCGCCGCGCCCGCCGCCAAGAAGTAATTTCCGCCGCCGGGCGTCCCCGGCACCTGTTCTTTGAAGTCAAATGCCCTTCTCGGTCATCGCCGCCCTCGGCAATCCGGGCCGAGAATACGCCGCCACGCGCCATAACGCGGGGTGGATCGTCCTCGACGCCCTCGCCTCCCAGGCGGGGGTCGCGTGGCAGGTCGAAAGCCGCTACCCGGCCGCGGTGGCCAAGGTCCAGTTCGGAGGTTCCTCCGTCTTCCTGGTCAAGCCCCAGAGCTTCATGAACGTGAGCGGGGAGCCCCTCGCCGCCTTCCTCCGCTTCCACCGACTCGAGCCCGCCGACCTCGTCGTGCTCCACGACGACATCGCGTTCGAACCCGGCCAGATGCGCCTCGCGCTCGGAGGTTCGGCCGCCGGCCACAACGGCGTCGCCAGCTGCATCCGCCAATTCGGCGAGGCCTTCGTCCGCGCCCGGCTCGGGATCGGCCCCAAGCGCCACCCCGAACAGGACCTCGCCGACCATGTCCTCGGCAAGTTCCCCGCCGCCGACCTCGCCCAGCTCCAGGCCCGCATTCCTGACTTCATCCACGGACTCGAAACCCTTTTCACCCGCGGCCTTCCCGCCGCCCAGAACCTCACCAACAGAAAATCACCATCACCATGACCACCGCCCAGCTCCGCCGCTCCTACCGCGCCAGCCTGATCCTCGACCTCCGCGGTTCGACGGACGCCCCCGAAGCCGTCATCGAGCGCCTCAAGGACACCCTGAAGTCCCTCGACTGCAAGGTGACCGAGTCCGAGAACCTCGGCCAGAAGGAGTTCTCCCGCGTCGTCGACCGCAAGTTCCCCTCCGGCCTCTACGTCCAGTTCCACTTCGAAGGCCCGGTCAACACCCCCACCGCCTTCCGCGAGAAGCTCCGCCTCGACCGGACGGTGAACCGACTGCTCGTGCAGTCGGCCCAGTAATCCCCCGCCTCCCTTCGCCGTGGCCTCTTCCTTCAATCGCGTGATCCTCGCGGGCAACATGACCCGCGACCCCGAGGCGCGCGCCCTCCCTTCGGGCCAGGCCCTCACCAAGTTCTCCCTCGCCGTCAACCGCGCCTACACCACCAAGGAAGGCGAGAAGCGCGAGGAGGTCACCTACGTCGACATCGAGAGCTACGGCAAGCAGGCCGAGATCATCGCCAAGTACTGCGGCAAGGGCTCCGGCATCCTCGTCGAGGGTCGCCTGAAGCTCGACCAGTGGGAGGACAAGAAGACCGGCGAGAAGCGCTCGCGCCTCGGCGTCGTCCTCGAGAACTTCACCTTCATCGGCGGCAAGTCCCAGGGCGGCGAGGAGGGCGGCTCCGCCCCCCGCTCCCGCGGCGGCAACGACACCCCTTCCCCGGCCCCCGACCACGGCGGCGACGACGTCCCCTTCTGATCACCCCCCTCCTTTAACCCAAGCAAGCACCTATCATGGCATTCACCGAAGTTCTCCTCATCAAGCCCGTCGACGGCCTGGGCGCCGAAGGCGAGCAGGTCCGCGTCCGCGCGGGCTTCGCGCGCAACTACCTGTTGCCCCAGGGCATCGCCCTGCCGGTCAACCGCGCCAACACCAAGTACATCGAATCCCTCCAGAAGGCCCGCGAACTCCGCGAAGCCCGCGACCTCGAGGCCGCCAAGGCCATCGAGACCAAGCTCGCCGGCCTCAACCTCGTCTTCGCCGTCAAGACCGGCGAAGGCGGCAAGATGTTCGGCGCGATCAGCACCGCGGAGATCGCGGCCAAGCTGGCCGAGCACGGCGTCGAGCTGGAGCGCAAGCGCATCCACCTGGGCCAAGGCCCGGTCAAGCTCCTCGGCAAGCACGTCTGCAGCATCCGCCTCCATGGCACGGTCATGGTCGAGCAGGGCTTCGAGGTCGTCTCCGAGAATCCGATCGAGCCCGTCGCCGAAGAGGCGCCCGAGGCCGACGAGCGCGACCATCGCGACGACAGGAAGTCGCGCAAGCCGCGCAAGGAGAAGGCCGACAAGAAGGCCTGAGCACCGGTCCATCCCGCGACGGGCGCGTGGCTTCGGCCCCGCGCCCGCTTTCTTTCTGGTCGCGGCGGCGGCCTGTGAATAGACGGTGAACGGGGCGTGAACGGCCCGTGCATCGTTTGTCGCTGTCACCCCCGCCCCCCCCGCCCACGCTCCCCCTTTTTCCATGGCCGAACGACCCCAGCGTCCCCGCCGCGAAGCCGAGCCCAACTACGGCGACCGCGTCCCGCCCCACAACCTCGACGCCGAACGCGGCCTGATCGCGAGCATCATCATCGACGGCGGCGACACCCTGCAGCGCTGCCTCGAGCAGAAGGTGACGCCGGATTACTTCTTCGACCCGAAGCACCAGGACATCTACGCCGCGGCGCTCCAGCTCTCCCAGGAGAGCGTGGGCATCGACGAGATCACGCTGACCGAGCGCCTCCGCCGGGAAGGCTCGCTCGACGCGGCCGGCGGCGCGGCCTACGTCAACGAGCTGACGGGGCAGGTCGCCTCGACCGCGCACGCCCCGCATTGGCTGAGCATCGTCCGCGAGAAGCATTTCATCCGGAAGCTCATCTCGACCGCCGTCACCACGGTGGAGAAGGCCCACGCCCACACCGAGGGCATCGCCCGCCTCATGGAGGAGGTCGAACGCGCGTTCTTCAGCATCAGCGAGGACCGCATCTCGGAGTCGGCCATGCCCGTCGACAAGTCGATCGAGGAGGCCATGGAGCTGGTCGAGAAGATCATGCGGGACCGCAACTCGGTCCAGGGCCTGCCGACCGGCTTCACCGACCTGGACGCCCTCACCTTCGGCTTCCAGGGCGGCCAGATGATCGTCGTGGCGGCCCGCCCCGGCATGGGCAAGACCTCCATCGCCCTCAACTTCATCGAGGCCGCCCTCTTCCCGAAGCCGAACGCGGGCCGCGGGCCCGCGCACGTGATGCTCTTCTCCCTCGAGATGCCCGCGCGCGAGCTGGCCCTGCGCCTCCTCTGCTCCCGCGCCCGCGTCAACCAGCAGAAGCTCCGCTCCGGCCATCCCGACGAGCGCATGCAGCTCGACCTCGTCGCGGCGGCCAACGAGTACCGCGGCCGCCCGCTCGTCATCGACGACAACGGCGGCCAGACCATCCTCGAGATCCGCGCGAAGTGCCGGCGCGTGCACGCCCGCAAGCCGCTCGACCTGATCGTCATCGACTACATCCAGCTCATCAACGGCATGGATTCGAGCGTCTCCCGCGAGCAGCAGATCGCCGAGGTCTCCCGCAGCATCAAGGCGATGGCCAAGGAGTTCCGGGTGCCGATCATCGCCCTGGCCCAGCTCAACCGCAAGTCGGAGGACGAGGCCCGCCAGCCCAAGATGTCGGACCTCCGCGAGTCGGGCTCCATCGAGCAGGACGCGGACATCGTGATGCTCATCTCCAAGCCGCAGGTGAGCGCCAAGCAGGCCCAGGAGCAGGAGCAGGAGCACGCCAGCCAGCCCGGCTGCTTCGCCCGGGAGCTCATCGTCGCCAAGAATCGTAACGGTCCCACCGCCGACATACCCTTGCTCTTTAACGCGAGCCTCACACGCTTCGAGGCCCTCGCCAGGGAATCCCGCAATGCCTAAGCCCTCCGCCCGCCGCTTCCTCCTGTCCGCCTGCCTGCTGCTGGCCCCCGCGCTGGCCCTCGCCCAGGCCGCGGCGCCGGTGGAGAAGGTGCCCAACGTGCGCGCGATCGCGGTCAAGGCGCAGGGCGGGGCGGTCTCCGAGGCGTTCGTCCGGGGCTTCGTGGCGCTGCGCGCCGGCCAGCCCTTTTCCCGCGAAGCGGCCGCCAGCACGGTCCGCGCGCTCTACGCGACGGGCCGGTTCAGCCAGGCCGTCGTGCTCCCGCACCTCGACCCGGCGACCGGCGAGGTCGACGTCGAAGTCGTCGTCGAGCCGCGGCCGGCCCTCCTGTCCGTGGATTTTCGCGTGACGGAAGGCGACCGGGAACTGCCCGAAGGGACCCTCGGCGCGCTGGAGCTCGAACAGATCCGGTTGGGCGAGCCGCTGGACCTCACCGCCCTCCGCCAAGCCGAGCTCAAGCTGCAGGCCGAGCTGCGGAAGAAGCGCCCCTTCACCCTCGTCACTTCCGAGGTGACCTCCACCCCGCGCGGCGCCGCCGTGCTCGTGCGCGTCCGGCCCGGCGCCGACCTGCGCGTCGACCAGGTTCGCCTGGAGGGCGCCCAGGCGCTCGACGCGGATCAGGTCGTCGCCGCGGCCGAACTCAAGGCCTCGTCCTGGCGCTGGTGGAAGTTCTCCTGGCTCACCAGCGGCGGCCGCCTCGATCCGGAGGACTACCGCCGCGACTGCCATGCCGTGCGCGACTACTACCGCTCGCAGGGCTTCCTCGACGTCCAAGTGGAGGAGCTCCCCGCCGAGAAGGCTTGCGTCGTCAAGGACCTCGCCGACGGCGCGGGCTGGCTCGACGTGGTCATCCGCGTCAAGGAAGGGCGCCGCTACTCGGTGGGCGCCCTCCAGTTCGAGGGCAACCGCATGGGGGCCGCCAATCCCGTCTTCGCCACGGAGGCCCTGCGCCGCGTCGTGAACGACTATTCCCTCCGCCGCGGCGCCCGGCCCGAGGCCAACGACCGGCTCAACACCGGCGATTGGTTCGCCAACGCCAACGTCGAGGCCGCCGCCGACAAGCTCCGCGAGTACTACGGCCAGACGGGCTACCTCTCCGCCCAGGTCAACGTCGTGCGCCGCCCGAACCTGGAGACCGGCGCGATCGACCTGCGCTTCGTGCTCGAGGAAGGCGAACGCACCAGCGTCCGCGCGGTGGAGATCCAGGGCAACACCAAGACCCGCCTCAACGTCATCGCCCGCGAACTCGCCCTCGGGCCCGGCGAAGTCTTCGACCTCGCCCGCATGCGCGTCTCCGAGGCCCGCCTCCGCAACACGCAGTTCTTCGAGGACGTCCGCCTCAGCCCCGTGCCGACCGCGGTGCCGGGCCAGAACGACCTCCGCATCACCGTCAAGGAGGGCAACACCGGCTCGGTCAGCTTCGGCGCCGGCTACAGCACCGTCGAGCAGCTCGTCGGCTTCGTCGAGTACGCCGAGGGCAACTTCGACTACGCGAACCCGGAGGGCTGGTACCGCGGCGGCGGCCAGAAGCTCCGCCTGCGCGTCTCGGTCGGCAACCTCTCGAGCACGATCGAGCACTCCTTCGAGCAGCCCGCGCTCTGGGACCGCGACCTCGCCGTCGGCTACACGCTCGAGCGGCGTTTCGTCGGCTACCAGTCCTCCAACTTCACCGTGCTGACCCAGGGCGTGGGCCTCTACGCCCGGCGCCGCGTCTTCGGCAACGTCGAGGGCCGGATCGCCTACGACCTGCGCCGCAAGGGCGTGGACAACGTCACGTCCCTGGCCCCGGCGGACGTCCGGCTCGAGACCGCCGGTCCCCGGACCATCTCCTCGGCGACCGCTTCGCTCGTGTACGACACTCGCGACGAATTCAATTTCCCGACCCGCGGCGCCCGGTTGGCCTGGACGGAGGAACTGGCCGGCGGCGGCTTGGGCGGCGACGTCGATTTCCTCAAGTCCGAGCTGCGCGGGGGCAAGTGGTTCCTGCTCTCGCCGACGGCCCAGCAGACGCTGGCCCTCGTCGGTCGCGTCGGCGTGCTGACCGGCACCGGCGGCACCTTGCCCTTCTACGAACGCTTCTACCTCGGCGGCGCCTACGACATGCGCGGCTTCGACTTCAACGACGTCGGCAGCGCCGGGACCTACGACCTCACCAACGGACCCCAGCCGATGGGCGGGCTCACGTACGGCTACCTCACCGCCGAATACACGATCAAGGCCGCCGACAACCTCCGGTTCGCGGCGTTCTACGACTATGGCGTGGTCAACCGCGGGGAGAGCGATTTCTCCCTGAACGAGGCCAATTCCAACTGGGGTCTGGGGATGCGCATCCTCCTGGGTGGGGCGGTCATGCGTCTCGACTTCGGTTTCCCCCTCCAATTGACGCCCAGTTCGACCGGCTCCACCCTGAACCAGGGGGGCATGAAGTTCAACTTCAGCTTCGGGACCGTCTTTTGATTGCCAATCCCGCCCGCCCGCTTCTCTATCCAAGCACCATGAAGACCCTCCCCCTCCTCCTCGCCTTCGCCGCCGCCTCCGTCTCCGCGGCCGCCCCGAACGTCGGCGTCGTCGACGTCGCCGAAGTCATGGCCAAGTACAACAAGGCCATCGAAATCAAGGGCGGCATCGACCAGTCCCTGGCCCAGTCCAAGGCCCAGGTCGAGCAGAAGGGCAAGGAACTCGAAGCCCTCAAGGCCGACTTCGACAAGACCGTGAAGGACGCCAACAACCCGATGCTCAACGAGTCCGGCAAGAAGGCCGCCGTGGGCGAAGCCCAGGCCAAGCAGCAGAACCTCCAGCAGCGCTTCAACGAGTACCAGCAGTTCGTCCAGCAGGCCCAGGGCAGCATCCAGGCCCGCGCCGGCGAACTCGAGAAGGCCGTCCTGGCCGACGTGAAGACCGCCGCCGAGAAGGTCGCCAAGGAGAAGGGTCTCCAGCTGATCCTGCCCAAGGCCGTCGCCTTCGTCGCCGACGACTCCCTCAACGTCACCGCCGACATCGTCAAGGAACTGAACGACACCTACAAGTCGGCCGCCCCGGCGCCCGCCGCCCCCGCCGCCGACAAGCCGGCCGCCAAGTAAGCCCTCCGACGCGCCCCTGACAACAGGGGCGCTTCATTTAGGACCATGTCCATCGCCTTCTCGATCCCCGAGCTCGCCGCCGTCGTCGACGCGCGCGCGACGGAGGGGAGCCGGACGGCGCCGATCCGCGGCCTCGCCAGCCTCGCCGAGGCCGGTCCGGACGACCTCTCGTTCCTCGGCAACGTCAAGTACACCGCCGAGGTGGCCGCCACCCGCGCCGGCGCCGTGCTCGTCCCGCTGGACTTCACCGGGGCCCCTGCGCCCGGCCAGGTCTTCCTCCGCGTCGAGAAGCCCTCCTACGGGCTCGCCCTGGTCTGCTCCGTGCTGGAAGCCCGGCTGTGGCCGAAGCCGCCCGCCGGCCGCCATCCTTCCGCGGTCATCGCCGCGGGGGCCAAGGTCGACCCCACCGCCGCCATCGGCCCCCTTTGCGTCGTCGAGGAGGGAGCCGTCATCGGCGCCGGCGCGGTCCTCGACGCCCTCTGCCATGTCGGCCGCGAAGCCGTCGTCGGCCCCGACTGCTGGCTCAAGTCCGGCGTGAAGGTCGGCGACTTCTGCACGCTCGGCGCCCGTTGCCGGCTCCAGCCCGGCGCCGTCGTCGGGGCCGAAGGCTTCGGCTTCGAGCCCGTCGCCGGGGAGATCCGCCGCATCCCGCAGGTCGGGGTGGTCGTGCTCGAGGACGACGTCGAGGTGGGGGCTAACACCACGCTCGACCGCGCCCGCTTCAGCCGGACCGTCGTCGGCCGCGGCACCAAGATCGACAACCTCGTGCAGGTCGCGCACAACGTGCGCATCGGCCGCCAATGTCTCATCACCGCGCAGGTGGGCATCGCGGGCAGCACCACGCTGGGCGACCATTGCGTGCTCGGCGGCCAGGCCGGCGTGGCCGGCCACCTCACCTTGGGCGACCGCGTCCGCCTCGGCGCCCAGACGGGCCTCTTCGAGGACGTGCCCGCCGACGGCTTCATGAACGGGACGCCCGCCGTGCCCTTCGGCCTCGAGCGCCGGCTGGTCGTGCTCTCGCGGAAGCTCCCCGAACTCTTCAAAAAGGTTGATTCGCTCGCCGCCTCCTTGGACGCTCTGCGCCAGACCGCACCATGAGCCAACCCGAGATGAAAGTGTTTTCCGGCAACGCGAACCCCGCGCTCGCGAAGGAAATCTGCGAACACCTCGGCGTCCCCCTCGGGACCGCGACGGTCAACCGCTTCCCGGACGGCGAGACCTTCGTCCAGATCAACGAGAACATCCGCGGCTGCGACGTCTACGTCGTGCAGCCGACCTGCGCGCCGGCCAACGACCGGATCATGGAGCTGCTGATCATGATCGACGCGATGCGCCGGGCCTCCGCCGCCCGCATCACCGCCGTCATCCCGTTCTTCGGCTACGCCCGCCAGGACCGCAAGGACAAGCCGCGCGTCCCGATCACCGCCAAGCTCGTCGCGAACCTGCTCACCGCCGCCGGCGCGAACCGCGTGCTGACCGTCGACCTGCACGCCCAGCAGATCCAGGGCTTCTTCGACATCCCGGTCGACCACCTCTACGCCTCGCCCGTCTTCTACCGGCACATCAAGGACAAGCCCTGGCTGAAGGACGCGACGGTCTTCTCGCCCGACGTGGGCGGCCTCAAGTACGCCTCCGCCGTGGCGGACATGCTGCACCTGCCCTATGGCTTCGTCGCGAAGCGCCGCACCAGCGCCACCACCGTCCAGGCGACCAGCCTCGTCGGCGAGGTCGACGGCCGCGACATCATCCTGGTCGACGACATGACCGAGACCGCGGGCACGCTCGTGGCCGCGGCCGACCTGCTCAAGAAGAACGGCGCCCGTTCGGTGCGCGCCGTGGTCTCGCACTGCATGATCCAGGACATCGCCTACGCGCGCCTCCGCGGCGGCCCGATCGACGAGGTCATCACGACCAACTCCGTCCCCGCCGACTGGCCCAAGGACCTGCCGATCACCGTGCTGTCGATCGCCCCGCTGCTGTCCGACGCGATCCGCCGGATCCACGGCAACAACAGCGTGACGGACCTCTTCCCGATCAAGGGCCACTGAGGCGCCGCCTCCGGGGACGAAGAAAGGCCGCATCGGTGGATGCGGCCTTTCTCATGGGAGGTTTCCCCGGGCTTACTTCCCGGCGCCCTTGAGGAACTCGAGGATCACCTGGGCCTGGTCGCCGGTGTGGCCCTTGTGGTCGGCGTAGACGCACTTGCCGTCCTTGAAGAGGAAGGCGCTGCGCCCGGCCATGCCGACCAGGTTCTTCACGCCGAAGGCCTCGGTGACGGCCTTCTTCGCCTTGTCGGCGAGCAGGCGGAAGGGGAACTTCTGCTCCTCCTTGAACTCCTTCTGCAGCTTCTCGTCGTCGGTGCTGACGCCGAGCACGGCCACGCCGGCCTTCTGGAGGGCCTCCCAGTTGTCGCGCAGGGAGCAGCCCTGCTTGGTGCAGCCGCCGGTCTTGGCCTTCGGGTAGAAGTAGACGAGCAGGTAGCCCTTGGCGCCTTCCTTGGCGAGGGAGACGGCGTTGCCGTCCTGGTCGTTGCAGGTGACGTCCGGGATGGAGGCGCCGACGGCGAGCTTTTCAGCCGCGTCACCGAAGAAGGGGAGGAGGGACATGAGGAGGGTGGCGAAGAGGGTCTTCATGTCCCTGAGGTTGCGGGTCCTCCGCCAAAAGGCAAATGCGGGCGGAGGTGTTTTCGTGTCGCTTGTCCGTCCGTCCGGCGACAAAAATGCCCCTATGTTGCAGGCCGTCCTCGACACCATCCCTCATCGCCCGCCGTTCCTCTTCCTGGACCGCATCGACGAGGTCCGGGCCGATGGCGCCACGTGCACCCGGACCTTCCGCGCCGACGAGCCTTTCTACTCGGGCCACTACCCGGGCAACCCGATCACGCCGGGCGTCCTGCTCTGCGAATCGGTCTTCCAGGCCGGCGCGGTCTACCTGACCAAGAAGCTCCAGTCCGAAGGCGGCGCCCCCGCCGGCAAGACCCCGGTGCTCTGCCGCATCGAGGAGGCCAAGTTCAAGGGCATGGTGAAGCCCGGCGATACGGTCTTGATCGAGGTGAAGCACGTCGAGACGCTCCAGCAGTTCCATTTCATGACCGGCACGGTGCGCCGCGACGGCAAGGCCGTCCTGACCATCCGCTTCGCCCTCGCCCTCGTCGACCAACCCGCCTGACCTATGTCCTTCCTCGGTCTCACCGGTAAGACCTTCCTCGTCCTCGGCGTCGCGAACAAGAAGTCCGTCGCCTGGCACGTCGCCAAGACCCTCGAGTCCGAAGGCGCCAAGGTGGTCTACTCCGTCCGCTCCCAGGCCCGTCTCGACTCGCTCAAGGGCCTGCTCGATGGCAAGCCGGTCTACCTCTGCGACCTCGAGCACGAAGCGCAGACGCAGAAGCTCGCCGCCGACGTCGGTCGCGAGCACGGGCCGCTCGACGGCGTCCTGCACAGCGTGGCGTTCGCCAACTTCTCCCGCGGCATGCAGCCTTTCCACGAGACGGTGCGCGCGGATTTCCTCCAGGCCACCGCGATCTCCGCGTTCTCGCTCGTCGAGCTCTCCCGCGCGCTCAAGCCGCACCTGAAGGCCGATGCTTCCGTGGTCTCCGTCGGCATCTCCTCGCAGGTGACCGCTTCCAACTACGGTTACATGTCGCCGATCAAGGCCGCGCTCGAATCCGCCAGCCGCTTCCTCGCGAAGTCCTTCTCGGCCGACTCGCGCGTGCGTTTCAATTCCGTCAACGCCGGCCCGCTCAAGACCAGCGCGAGCGCCGGCATCCCGGGCTATCTCCATAACTACCTCCACGCGGAGAAGATGACCTTCCGCAAGGAGGCCTTGAAGACGCAGGAGGTCGCCGACACGGCGGTCTGGCTGCTTTCGCCGCGCTCGAGCGGCGTCAACGGCCAGGGCATCGTGGTCGACGCCGGCATGGGCTGGAACTTCTTCGACGAAGAACTCGTGGCCGCTTCCTCCCGTCTTCCCGGAGCGTGATCTTCCAGCGCACAGTCCTGTCCGGCCTCGTGGCCGAACTGCCTCCCGAGGTCTGGTCTTCCGACGAGGTGGAGCGCCGCCTGGCGCCCCTTTACGGACGCCTGAAGCTGCCTGAGGGCCGTCTCGAACTGATGACGGGCATCAAGGAGCGCCGCTTCTGGCCGCAGGCGGTCCGTCCGTCCGCCGCCTCCGCTTTGGCCGGTCGCCGCGCGATGCAGGCCGCGGGCGTGGGTCCTGCCGATATCGACCTGCTGATCCACTCGTCGGTCTGCCGCGACCGCCTCGAGCCTTCGACCGCCGCCTACGTGCACGGACTCCTCGGCCTCGGCCCGCAGGCGCAGATCCTCGACGTCTCCAACGCCTGCCTGGGTTTCCTCAACGCCGTGGCGCTCGCCGCGGGCATGGTGGAATCCGGCCAGATCCGACGCGCGCTCGTCTGCTCGGGCGAGGACGGTCGTCCGCTCGTCGAACGCACCATCCGGATGCTCAACGAGGATCTCGCGCTCACGCGTGAGACGATCAAGCCGTACTTCGCCAACCTCACCATCGGCGCGGGCGGCGCGGCCGCGGTCGTGTGCCGCGACGATCTCGCCGCTCCTGGTTCGATCCGGCTCCTCGGCGGCGCCGCCGAGACCGATTCTTCCGCCAACGGGCTCTGCGAGGGCGACACGTCCTTCGCCGAACTCGACATGCGTACCGATTCCGAAGCGCTGCTCGCCGCGGGCGTCGCGCTGGCCCAGCGCTGCTGGGGTCGCTTCAAAGGCGTCACGGGCTGGGACGAATCCACGCCGCATCGCGTGGTGACGCACCAGGTCGGCCGCCGCCATTCGACGCTGCTGTTCGAGAAGCTCGGCCTGGACCCCGCCAAGGATTACCAGAGCTTCGATCGCCTCGGCAACGTCGGCTCCGTCTCCGTTCCCGCCACGCTCGCGCTCGGCCTCGCCGAAGGCCGGATCAAGCCGGGTGAACGCGTCGCGCTGCTGGGCATCGGCAGCGGCCTCGCCAGCATGATGCTCGCCGTCGAATGCCAATGACCGCTTCCGAACTTTCTCCCGCCGTGCAGGCCTCATATCCGTTCACGCCGAAGGATTTCGCCGCGCTCTCGGGTCGCATGAGCTACGTCGACCATGGGCCGCGTGACGGACGTCCGGTGCTCCTGCTTCATGGCAATCCCTCGTGGTCGTTCCTCTGGCGCGACCTGATCCTGAAGCTCGCCGCCCAGGGTCGCCGCGTGATCGCGCCCGACCATGTCGGCATGGGCCTCTCCGCTCGTCCTGACCGGTTCCTGCGTCTGGCCGACCGGATCGCCGACGTCGAAGCGCTCATCGCGCATCTGGGTATCAAGGAATTCGACATGGGCGTGCATGACTGGGGTGGCGCCATCGGCTTCGGCGTCGCCGGTCGCCGCCCGGAAAGGGTAGGGAAGATCCTCGTCACCAACACGGGTGCCTTCCTGTCGGACCGCATCCCGGCCCGCATCGCCCTCTGCCGGACCCCCTTGCTCGGACGCTTCATCGTCCAGGGGTTGAACGGCTTCGCCTGGCCCGCGACCTGGATGTCCGTCGAGAAACCCCTCAGCCCGGCCGCCAAGGCCGGTTTCCTGGCTCCCTATGGGTCCGCCGGGGTCCGCCGGGCCGTGGCCGATTTCGTGGCCGATATCCCTATGGAGACCGACCACCCGACCCGCTCGGTCCTGGCGGGCGTCGAGGCCTCCCTGCCTGACCTGAAGGGCAAGCCCATGCTGCTCTGCTGGGGCATGCGTGACTTCTGCTTCGACGTGACCTTCCTGGAGGGATTCATCCGTCGTTTCCCGTCCGCCGAGCAGCTCCTTTTTCCCGAAGCCGGGCACTACGTCCTGGAGGATGCGGGTGAGGCCGCGCTGGGTCGGATCGGCGTCTTTTTCGGACCCGCCTGAGCCCCCTCTGAGGGGGTGGGGTCATAGGGTCGGAAAAGGGCTGTGGATAACGTGTGAGCAACGGATTCTTACACCCCCTATAAGTTTTCGTAAGGGGTTGATTGGTAGTAATTTCTGGTCGGCCAAAAACATTCACGGGCAGGGTGTTTCCTGTTGCAGATACCCCTGTGAAAAACAGCATGAAATCACCCCTCCTGCGGGCGGGGAAACATCATTTATTTACACACCTAGACATGAGCGAAAATTCCGAGAAAACCCCCAACCGCGGCAAGCACGCCGGCAACGAAAGCTACGGCGCTTCCGACATCAAGCGCCTCAAGGGCCTCAAGGCCGTGCGCGAGCGACCCGGTATGTATATCGGCGATACGAACGAGACGGGCCTCCACCACTGCGTGTATGAGATCGTCGACAACTCGATCGACGAAGCCCTCGCCGGTTATTGCAAGAGCATCAAGGTCGAGATCCACGCCGACGGTTCGCTCTCCGTCGAAGACGACGGCCGCGGCATCCCTGTCGCGATGCACCCGGAGGAAAAAGTCCCGACGCTCGAGCTCGTGCTGACCAACCTCCACGCGGGCGGCAAGTTCGACAAGGGCGCCTACCAGGTCTCCGGCGGTCTCAACGGCGTCGGCGCGAAGTGCGTCAACGCGCTCTCCGACAGCTTCGTCGCCGAAGTCAGCCGCGAAGGCGAAGTGCACCAGATGAAGTTCTGCCGCGGCGAAGTCACGCAGCCCATCAAGGTCATCGGCAAGACGAAGCGCACCGGCACCAAGATCACTTTCCATCCGGACCCGGAGATCTTCGTCGCCACCCAGGAGTTCAAGTACGACACGCTCGTCCGCCGCATGCGCGAGCTGGCCTTCCTCGTCCCCGGCATCACGGTCGAGATGAAGGACCACCGCTCCAACCGGGCCGACAGGTTCGAATTCAAGGAAGGCATCGCCGAATACGTCTCGTTCCTCAACGCGAACGAAGAGCGCCTCTTCGACAAGCCGATCCTGATGGCCGCCGAAGTCGATTTCACCGACCTCGCCAACCCGCGCGTGATGGCCGACGGCGAGAAGCCGAAGCCGGGGATGCGCCGCATGACCATCGACGTCGCCCTGCAGTACAACGACCGCTACGACGAGATGGTCTTCAGCTACACCAACCTGATCAACCAGCCCGAGGGCGGCACGCACCTCTCCGGCTTCCGTTCCGCGCTCACCCGCGTGATCAACCACTACGCGAAGTCCAACAACCTCATCAAGGACAAGGACGCCAAGCTCAACGGCGACGACATGCGCGAAGGCCTCGTGGCCGTCATCTCCGTCAAGCACCCCGACCCGAAGTTCC
>JBEBDN010000069.1:0-9579 GCA_041156945.1 Verrucomicrobiota bacterium
TCCACCGAGGTGCGTGATTTCGCGGGCATCCGCACCGCCACCGATTTCTCGATCCGGCGATGACGGACGGCCCCGCCATCGAAGTCCGCCGCCTGACCAAGGATTTCCGCGTCGGGCTGAAGGGCGTGAAGCTCCGCGCGGTGGATGACCTGACGCTGAACATCCCTCGCGGTCAGGTCTTCGGACTGCTCGGGCCCAACGGCTGCGGCAAGAGCACCACGTTGAAGGTCGTGCTGGGGCTCGTCCCGGCCACCGCCGGTGAAGTCGCCATCCTCGGGCAACCTTCCGCGACCGCGGCGGCCCGCGCCCGCACTGGCTTCCTCCCCGAGGCTCCTTACTTCCACAAGTTTCTCAGCGGCCGCGAACTCGTGCGCTACTGCGCCCACCTGAGCGGCGTCCCGGCCGACCGGGTGGAGGCCGCCGTCGACGAGGCCGTCGCCCTGGTCGACCTGCGCGAAGCCGCCGGTCGGCTCGTCGGCACTTATTCCAAGGGCATGCTCCAGCGCATCGGCCTGGCGCAGGCCATCGTCCATGATCCCGAGCTGGTGATCCTCGACGAACCCACCGCGGGCGTCGATCCGGTCGGCGCGGCCGCGATCGGCCGGATCATCGAGGCGATGCGGTCCCGCGGCAAGACGGTGGTGCTGTGCTCGCACCTGCTCGGCCAAGTGGAGCAGGTCTGCGACCGGATCGCGATCATGGACAAGGGGCGCCTCGTGCTCGAGGGCGCGGTCGAGGAGGTCCTGGAACGCCGCGACCGCCACGTGTTGACCGTCGACGCCCTCTCGCCCGCGGCGCTGGCCGCCGCCGAGGCCGCGCTCGCCGCCCATGGCGCCCGCCTCGGCTCCGTCACCCACCCGCGCCGTTCGCTCGAGGAGCTCTTCCGCGAGCTCGTCACCGGCAGCCGCGACGCCTGATGAAAGCCTCCTGTCATCGCGCGCTCTGGATCGCCCGGATCACCTTCCTGGAGGCCATCCGCCAGCGTTTCTTCGCCTTCCTCTTCGTCCTGGGCGCGGCCCTCGTCCTCGCGGCCGGCGCCGTGCGGGTCTTCGACTTCGGGCATAGCGAACTCAAGTTCCTCGCCGATTTCGGCTTCGGTGGGCTCTTCCTTTTCGGCTCCATCCTGGGCGTGGTCATGACCGCGCAGCTGTTCTTCGCCGAGATGGACAACCGGACCGCGCTGACGCTCCTCGCCAAGCCGCTCAGCCGGGCCGAGTTCCTCGCGGGCAAGTTCCTGGGCATCTGGGCCGTCCTCGGCGTCTTCGTCGCGGCGCTCGCCGCCTTGTTGGCGGTCATGCTCGGTGGGCGGGCCGCCGAACTCGCGCAGCTCGCGGCCGAGCGCCGGCTCTCGCCGCCCGAGTGCGACCTCGCCGGACTCGCCCTCTACGCCCTGCTCCAATGGCTGCGGCTGGGTGTGGTCGTCGCGATGGTCTTGGCGGTGGCCGCCGCCGCCCGGACCTTCCTCTTCGCCGTCGTGGTGGGGGCGCTCGCCGTGCTCGCCGGCCAGCTCCAGTGGCTCTCGCAGGAACTGCTGCTGAAGCCCGCCGAGCCCGGCCTTGGCCAAGCCGGCCTGTGGCTGCTCACGCACCTGCTGCCCAACCTGCAGCAGTTCAACTTCGGGGACGCCCTGGTGCTCGCCCCGCACCAGGTCCCGGCGGGCACCTTGCCTTGGGTCTTCCTGTCCGGGCTCGCCTACGTCCTCGCCTTCCTGGCCTTGGCCACCTTCCTCTTCCGGCGGAGGGAAATCTGACCATGCGGCGCGCCCTGCCTTGGCTCGGTTTCCTCGCGCTCTTCCTCGCGGTCGGGAGCCTCGCGGAGCAGGCGTGGCGGCGCGCCCGGCTGGCCTTGCCGGAGATCGGCCGGCGCGAACTCGAGCCCACGCTGGGACAGGGGGTGCTGCTCGGCGTGCTGGGCGGATTCCGTACCGTGGTGGCGGACTTCACCTGGATCCGCGGCTACGCGCTCTGGGAGCGCAAGAACGACCGCGCGGGCACGGAGCTCCTGATGCGCGCCGCCTGCGCCCTCGACCCGCGCTCGCGCTTCTTCTGGGAGAACGCCGGCCTCTCCGTCGCGAACGACATGGCCCATTGGGAGATCCGTCGGCGCGGCGGTTACGCCAAGGTCCCCAAGGAGATCCAGGATCACCTGCTCCGGAGCTACGCCCAACGAGGCATGGCGCTGCTCGACGAGGGGATCGCGAGCACCGGGGGCGATGCGGCGCTGCTCGCCACCGCGGCGCTCGTGGCGGAACTTCAGCTGAAGGATCTCGGACGCTCGGCCGACTACTACCGCCGCGCCGCGGAGGCGCGCGCCGCCCCCTGGTTCGCCGCGCGCTTCGCCGCCGCCAACCTCTGGAAGGAGGGGCGTCGGCGCGAGGCCTACGCCTGGTACCGGGCGCACTGGCAGAAGGTCCTGAGCCGCGCCGAGGATGGCTCGCCGGACGACCTTAAGCAGCTGCGCGACATGGAGCACGAACTTCGGCTCCCGTTGCTGGCCCGCTTGCCCCTGCAGCCCTGGGAGGTCGCGCAACCGGGCATCGTCCCGCGCGCGGCCGACGGGGTCACGGCCCCGACACCGGCCGGCGGACAGGGGTTGAGGTGATCAGAACGGCTCGTTGCCTTCCGCCTTCGGCTCGGCGGGGGCGCCCTTGGCGCCCTTCGGCTTGCGCGGCGGGAAGGCGAACCACCAACCCTTTTCCTTGTCGGCGACGAGGAAGGCTTCGAAGGTGCGGCGGGTGCGGTTGGAGACGAACTTCTTCAGGCCGGTCTTGCCCTCGGTGAGGAGCTTGCGCACGTCGTCCGGGGTGATCGGAGATTTCAGCATCTCGGTGTTGAGGCTGAAGGTCTTCTTCGCCCCGGCTTCCTTGGCCTTGGTCGGGCACACGCGGTAGCCCGCGGCGGGGGTCTGCTGGACGGGCAGGCCGCTGACCGGGCAGTCGCCGAGCACGGGCCAGGTGGGGTCGAAGGGGGCGCCGTCGGGATCGCCGTCGCGCGGGGGGAGGTCGAGGGCGGAACGCAGTTGGCCGTCCTTGTCCTCGAGCTTGACGTAGCCGGAGTAGTTGCGTCCCGACTTGAGTGAGCGGAAATCGTTGAAGGGGCCGATGCGTCGGCTGGCGAGCAACTCGGTGAGTTCGGCCGGCGAGAGGGGCCGGCCGCCGAGCTCGCGGTAGACCAGCACGGCGGGCACGGTCTTCTTGCCCTGGGTGATCATCTCGGCCGACACGTACTTGCGGTCGTCGGCCAGCATGGGGGTGCCGCCGGGCGACAGCACGGTCGGCACGAGGGGTTCGGCCGCGATGGGATTGTCGATGAAGGTCTTCACCTTGCCGACCATCTCGGCCACCTGGTCCTTGATGCCCTTCATGAACGCGGCGGGGTCCAGGCGGTCGCGTTCCATCTCGCGCAATTTATGCTCCCATTCGCCGGTGAGCACCGGGTCGGCCAGCATCAGGAGTTCGTTGGAGGTCAGGAAACGCTCCAGCTTGAAGGCTTTGCCGAGGGGGACGAGTTCCTTGCCCTGGCGCTCCAGGTACTTCTGGCCCAGCAGGCCTTCGATCGTCGCGGCGCGGGTGGCGGGCGTGCCGAGTCCGCGCTCCTTCATCGCCTCGGCGAGGGCTTCGTCGTCGAGCTGCTTGCCGGCGTTCTCCATCGCGCCGAGCAGGGAGGCTTCGTTGTAGCGGGCCGGCGGCTTGGTCGCGTCCTCGCGGACCTCGATGTCATGCACCTTGGCCTTGGGCGGTTCGCCGTCGGCGGGGGCGAGCGCGGGGAGGGTGGCGGCGCCTTCCTTGTCCTTGTCTTCCTCGGCGTCGGCTTCCTGGCCCCAGACCGCGCGCCAGCCGGCGAAGACCAGGACCTTGCCGGTGGTGCGGAAGGCGTGCGGGCCGACCGTCGTCGTGCGGACGGTCTCCTCGAACTCGGCCATCGGGAAGAAGACGGCGACGAAGCGGCGGACCACCAGGTCGTAGATCTTGCGTTCGACGTCGGAGAGCCCCTCGGGGAGCGTGCCCGTGGGGACGATGGCGAAGTGGTCGCTGACCTTCTTGTTGTCGAAGACGCGGCGACCGGCCGAATCGACCCAGCCCTTCGCGAGGGCTTCCTTGGCGAAGCCGCCGGCGGGATGGGCGCCTTCGAGCGACTGCAGCACCATCTTGGCGTTGCCCACGTAGTCCTCGGGCAGGTACTGGGAGTCGGTGCGGGGGTAGGTCAGCGCCTTGTGGCGTTCGTACAGGGCCTGGGCGGCGGCGAGGGTCGTCTTGGCCGAGAAGCCGAAACGACGGTTGCCCTCGCGCTGCAGGGTCGTGAGGTCGAAGAGGCGCGGCGCGCTGTCCTTCTTGGGCTTGCGTTCGTCGACGACCGTGCCGCTCCCCACCTTGAGGGCCTCGGCGGCGACTTGGCGGGCCTGGGCCTCGTCGTAGAAGCGGTCGGCTTCCTTGCGCTCGGCGACGCCGGGGACCTGGGCGTTGCCGAGGTAATGGCCGGAGGCCACGCCGAAGTCCGCGATGACCCGCCAGAAGGCCTTGGGGACGAAGTTGCGGATCTCGAGCTCGCGCCGGACGACCAGCATGAGGGTCGGGGTCTGCACGCGGCCGACGGGGTGCACGCTCTCCTTGGAGATCTTGCCGCCGCCGAGCATCTTGCTGGCCGCGCGGGTCAGGTTGAGGCCGACGATCCAGTCGGACTGCGAGCGGCAGATCGAGGAGGAACGCAGCCCGGCCTTCTCGGAGACGTCGAGCAGGTGGTCGAAGGATTCCTTGATCGCCGCCGGCGTCATGCTCGTCAGCCACAGGCGCTTCTCGGGCAGCTTGGCGCCGGCGAGGACGCAGATCATGTGGAAGATGAGCTCGCCTTCGCGGCCGGCGTCGCAGGCGTTGACGACGCAGCCGATGTCCTTGCGGAGGAGCAGTTTCTTCAGCTGCTGGTACTTTTCGCCGGCGCCGCGTTCGGTGCGGGGGCGCAGCACGGCCTTGGCCAGGCTGCCGTCGAAGTTGGGCGGCAGGATCGGCAGGTTCTTCAGCGTCCAGGACTTCCAGTCCGGGTTCAGCTCATGCGGCTCGACGAGTTCGGCGAGGTGGCCGACGGCCGAGGAGATCACCCAGGTGTCGTTCTCGAAGGCGTCGCCCGACTTGGGCACCTTGAGGACCTTGGCGAGGTCCGCGGCGACCGAGGGCTTCTCGGCGATGACGAGGGTCTTGGCGCCGGTGGCGACGGCGGAATCGGAGGACTGGGCGGGCTTCTTGCGCATGCGTAGGATGATAACCGATGGTCAAACCGGTTACATTCCTTGCTCGGCGAAGGAGTCGTCCAGGGCGGCGATCAGGGTGGCGATGGTGGCGTCGGTCTCATCCCCCATGTTGGAGATGCGGAAGGTCTTGCCCTTCAGCTTGCCGTAGCCGCCGTCGATCACGATCTGGTGCCGGGACTTGAGGGTCTTGTTCAGGCGCTCGAGGTCGGCGTTGCGGTCGTTCCTGAAGCAGTTGAGTCCGCGCGTGCCGAAGGCGGGGTCGGGCAGCAGCGAGAAGCCCTTGGCGAGGCCCCAGGCGCGCATCCGCTCGTTGAGGCGCAGGTGGCGGGCGAAGCGGTTCTCCAGGCCTTCGGCCTCGATCTCGACCAGCTTCTGCTGCAGGCCGTAGAAGAGGGAGATGCACGGCGTCGACGGGGTCATGCCCTTGACGTGGTTGTCGTGGAACTCGATCAGGTCGAAGTAGTACCCGCGGTCCGGGGACTGCTTGGCGCGTTCGCGGGCGCGCTCGCTGACCGCCAGGATCGCCAGGCCAGGGGGTAGGGCGAGGGCCTTCTGGGAGCCGGTGAGCAGGATGTCGATGCCGAGCTCGTCCTTCTTGATCGGCAGCGTCGAGAAGGAGCTGACCGAGTCGACGATGGCGATGACGTCGGGGAACTCGCGGATCACGGCCATGAGGTCGACGATCGGCGAGAGCGTGCCGGTGGAGGTCTCGGAATGGATGAAGGTGATGCAGTCGAACTTACCCGTGGCGAGGGCCTGGCGCACGGCGGCCGGGTCGATCGGCTTGCCCCAGTCGAACTGCAGGGCCTCGGCGTGCTTGCCGCAGCGCTTGGCGACGTCGTTCCACTTGTCGGAGAACGCGCCGTTCATGCAGTTGAGGACGCCCTTGCGGCAGACGTTGCGCAGGGCGCCTTCCATGACGCCCCAGGCGGAGCTGGTGGCGAGGTAGACCGGGTCCTTGGTGAAGAACATCGACTGCAGGCGGGGCTGCATGTCGTTGTAGAGCTTGACGAAGGCCTCGGAGCGGTGGCCGATCATCGGCTTGCCCATCGCCTGGACGATGGAGGGGGACACGGTCAGCGGGCCGGGGATGTAGAGGCGGTTGCTCATCGTTGGAAAGTGGAGAGGAGGGCGGGGGAGGCGGGGGAGTGCTCGAGGCGCACGATCCGGCGGTTGCGGTCGGCGAGGGTGACGGTGCGGGGGGTCCAGGCCGGGGCCTCGGCGACGGGGACTTCCGCGAAGGTCATGATGACCAGCAGGTCGCCGGATTTGCCGAGGTGGGCGGTCGCGCCGTTGAGGCAGATCTCGCGGGTGCCGGCCGGGGCGGGGATGGCGTAAGTCTCGAAGCGCTGCCCATTGGCGAGGTTGCCGACCAGGATCTTCTCATAGGGCATCATCCCGACGAGGTCCATGAGCTCCCGGTCGATGGCGAGGGAACCCTCGTAGTCGAGGCGGGCACCGGTGACTTCGGCGCGCAGGAGTTTGGTGCGCAACAGGTGGACGAGCATGGCGCGGAGTCGTCCCTTCTCAATCGGGATGCTTGCCTGCGTCAAACAACTTTGCATCTAATCGTCCATGGCGGCGAAGCATCGTGGGTTCCTTTCCTCGCTCGGCGAGGCCATCGCCGGCTTCGCCGTCGACGTGGTCTATGGCCGCCGGAAGGGCTTGGGTGCTTGGTTATTGGGCGGCTTCCTGCGGGTGCTTTCGTGGGTTTTCGAACTGCTGGTGCGCCTGCGGCTCTGGTTGTACCGCCACCGCCTTTTCCGCGACACCCCTTTGGGGTGCAAGGTCGTGGTCGTGGGCAATCTCACCGTCGGCGGCACCGGGAAGACGCCCGTCGTGCTCAAGATGGCCCAGGTCCTCGCCAGCCGCGGCCGCAAGGTGGCCATCCTGTCCCGGGGCTACAAGGGCGCCTCCGATTCGTGGGCGAAGCGTTTCTGGCGCTGGTTGACCCAAGGCAGCCGCCCCGACCCGCTGGTGGTCTCCGATGGCCGCGCCGTGCTCGTGGGGCCCGATGAGGCCGGCGACGAGCCCTACATGCTCGCCCGCAACCTCGCCGCCCTCGGCGTGGTCATCATCGTCGACCGCGACCGCGTCGAAGGCGGGCGGTTCGCGCTGCGTCGTTTCGGCGTCGACACGATCCTGCTCGACGACGGCCTGCAGTACCTGCCGCTCCGGGGCCAGATCAACCTGGTGCTGGTCGACAGCCACGATCCCTTCGGCAACGGTTGCCTGCTGCCGCGGGGCATCCTCCGCGAGCCCATCGCCAACCTCAGCCGCGCCTCCTATGTCTTCGTCACCAAGTCGACCGGCGCGCCCGACCCCGCGTTGGTCGCCCTGATCCGACGCCATAACCCGACGGCCGAAATCGTGCCGTGCGCGCACCGCGCCCGCGAGTTGGTCGAGGTCGACGGCCCGGCGCGACTGCCCCTCGAACACCTGCGGGGCCGCCGCGTGGCCGCCTTCTCCGGCATCGCCACGCCGGAGCGCTTCGAGGAGACGCTGAAGGGCGAAGGCGCCCTCCTCGTCGCCAACCGCCGCTTCCTCGACCACCATGCCTTCAACGACGAGGACCTGGACGAGGTCCTGGAACAGGCGCTGCGGGCGCAGGCGGAGATGATCGTCACCACCGAAAAGGACGCCGTGCGCCTGTTGGCCCGTTTCCATCCCTCCGTGCCGCTCTATTACGTCCGCCTCGAGGTGGAGGTGCTCGGCGAGGGCGACGGCTTCAACGCGGCCGTCGAGCGCATCTGCTTCGGCTCTACCGGCCCGGCTCGCTGAAATCCACCTCGCCCGGCCGCGCCGCCAGCCGCAGGAAGGTTTCCTGGGCGCCCGGGGCGAGCCGACCGCGGGGGTCGCAGGGTACGTAGGTCCCGTCCGGACGCAGTTCCTTCGCGTCGCCCTGGCGGTCGCGGTAGGTGGCCAGGACCTCCTCCTCCATGCGCCGAACGAGCTCCGCCGAGCGCAGGGGGAAGACGCACTCCACGCGCCGGAGGAAATTGCGGGGCATCCAATCGGCGCTGCCGAGCAGCAGGATGGGCTCGCCGCCGTCGTTCCGGAAGCGGAACAGGCGGCTATGCTCGAGGAACCGGCCCAGGAAGCTGCGCACGCGGATGTTCGCGCTCTTGCCGGGCACGCCGGGGGTCAGGCAGCAGATCCCCCGGACGACGAGCTCGATCCGGACGCCCGCGTTCGAGGCGTCGTAGAGGGCGCGGATGACCTCCGGATCGACGAGGCTGTTCACCTTGGCGAAGATGGCCGCCGGTCGACCCGCGCGGGCGGCGGCCGCCTCGGCTTCGATCAGCGCGACGATGCGTCCCGCCAGGTGGAAGGGCGCGACCAGCAGGTGCCGGAAGTTCGGCGAGGCGAGGTTGCCGGTCAGGACGTTGAAGAGCAGGCCGACGTCGGCGGTGATCTCCTCGTCGGCGGTCAGCAGCGAGAAGTCGGTGTAGACGCGGGCCGTCTTGGGGTTGTAGTTCCCGGTGCCGAGGTGGGCGTAGCGGCGCAGCGCGCCGTGCTCCTGGCGGACGACGAGGCAGGCCTTGCAGTGCGTCTTGAGCCCGTGCAGCCCGTAGACGACGTGCGCGCCGGCCTCCTGCAGCTGGCGGGACCATTCGATGTTGTTCAGTTCGTCGAAGCGCGCCCGGAGCTCGACGAGTGCGGTGACCTGCTTGCCGTTGCGGGCGGCCTCCTTCAGGGCTTCGACGACCGGGGAGTCGCCGCTCGTGCGGTACAGCGTCAACTTGATCGCCACCACCTGGTCGTCCCGGGCGGCTTGGCGCAGGAAGTCGACCACCGGGGCGAAGGATTCATAGGGATGGTGGAGCAGGATGTCGTGCTGCGCGATCCGCGCGAGGAGCCCGGCCGGCTCGGCGCATTCGGCCGGCAGCGCGGGGGTGAAGGCCGGATACAGCAGGTCGGGCCGCGCCACGAGGTCGAGGAGGCTCGCGAGCCGGAGCATGTTGACGGGTCCGGGATTGAGGAAGGCGTTCTCGGGCGCCAGTTCGGTCGAAGCGAGCAACCAGTCGAGTTCGGGCGCCGGGATGTCGGCCTCGACCTCGAGGCGGACGGTCGCCCCCTTGCGCAGGTTGCGGATCTCCTCCTCGATGGCCTCGAGCAGGTTGCCGGCCTCCTCCTCGTCGACGTAGAGGTCGCTGTTGCGGGTGATGCGGAAGGCCCAGGAGCCATTCAGCTCGAGCCCCGGGAAGAGCCGGTGTAGGAAGGTCTGGATGACGTGGCTCAGGAGCGTGAAACCGCGTTGGCCGCCGAGCGCGAGCACGCGCGGGAGGATGCGCGGGACGGGGACGACGGCGCGCCGCACCTCGCCGGTCGCCGGGA
>JBEBDN010000070.1:0-30916 GCA_041156945.1 Verrucomicrobiota bacterium
GCTCATTTCCAATTCTCCGCGATCCAGGGCGTGGGCAGGACGCGGCGGTACCACTTACCGCTGCGGCCGACTAGGGCGTCGGGCGGATTCGGCAGGCCATGGAAGACCACGATCTTGGCGCCTTCGGGGATGGTGGGGGTCTGCCAGAACGAGAACGGGAAAGGCTTCACGCAGTGCTTCTTGAAGCTGCGGCACCAGGTCGCGGGCCAGTAGCCGACCTTGCCCTGCGCGCTCAGGTGCGCGGTCAGGAACTCCTGCTCGTTGCGGTGCCGCTGGCGCACGGCGTCGAGGTTGGCGCGGAAATACTCGAGGACGTCGGGGTGCGCGCCCGCGGTCCAGCGGTAGACCGAGGAGTTCCCGGTGTAGTCGCCCTTCTGCCAATCGCGGATGATCAGGAACTCGCCCGGGTGCTGGAAGAAGCCGTCCATATTGCCGACGATGACGATGTCGATGTCGAGGAAGAGGACCTCGCCCTTGAGCTCGGGGCCACCGGGGGCGCTGAGCGCCGGGGAGAAGGAGACGAGCTTGGTCCAGCCGCGCTCGGGGGCGCCGGCGGGCAGTTCCAGGCTCGGGATCGGGAAGGTCTCGATCTCGGCGTGCAGGCCCTCGCGGTTGTCGGTGAGGCAGACGAAGCGGTGCGGGATCGTCAGGTGGCGGCGCACCATGGAGTGGAGGCGGTTGACGTACTCGGGGCCGTACTTGGTGCCCCACTTCATGCAGAGGATCGTGGCCATGCTAGGAGCCCATCCTAGGTAGACCCGGCGTCGCGGGGCAACCCCAGAGCGGGCGGACACTTGCGCGCCGCCGGCCGGCGGGTATGGTTCCTCCCATGGACGACGACTCCCCAGGCGACTTCGAGGACCGGACGACGGACGACGCCGAGGACCACCTCGGCGACGAGCACCGGGAGTTCGACCCCGATGCGACGCCACCGCCGCCCGGCGGCCGCGGTTGCCTGCTCATCCTCGCCCTCCCCCTGCTGGCCGGACTCCGGCTCTTCGCCTGAGCCTCAGCGCAGGCTGCGCAACCAGGCGACGAGGTCCAGGAGCTCCTGCGGCTGGAACGCGGCATCCAAGCCGGCGGGCATGAGGCTGGTGGCGACCTCCTTCTCCGCGACGATCGAGGGATGCGGCAAGGTCTTGGGCTGACCGGCGGCGTCGATCAACACGAGACCCGCGGCCTCCCGGGAGCGGATCAGGCCGAGGTGGTGCTGCCCATCGCTCGTCTCGACGTCGTGCAGCTCGTAATCGCGGGCGATGGTGTTGCCCGGGAAAAGGATGCTCTCGACGAGCTCGCGTTCGGTGCGGATCGCGCCGATGCGGGAGAGGTTCGGGCCCACCTGCCCGCCGGCCTCGCCCACGCGGTGGCAGGCGATGCAGGCGCCCTGCCCCGCCGCGAAGAGCTTGGCGCCCTCGGCGGGTCGACCCTTCTGCGCGGCGGACTGGGCCAAACCATCCAACAGGCCCTTCTTGCGCTCCTGGGCGGCGAGGGCCGCGTCGAAGGCCGGTTCCATCCGCTCGAAGACGGACCGGGGCCACTTGGCGAAGGCGACGCGCACCTCGTCGGGCCGCAGCGTGCCGAGCTGGGGCGACTGCGCGAAGGCGGCGGCGATGCGCTGGCCCTGCGCCGGCGAATAACGGCGCAGCGCGAGGAGGAAGTCGCCCTGCTCGATCGGGCCCGCCTGCATGAGCACGGGAAGGAAGCGGTCGAGCTGGGCGTCGCTCAGCTGCGCCTCGGTCAGGCGATGGCAGGCTTCGATCCGCTGGCCGAGGTTGCCGGCGTCGCCGGCGAGGCCGAGGAGGAGGTCGAAGGCCGCGTCGCTCAGCTTGCTGCCCGCGTCGGAGAGCGCCAACAGGGCGCGCAGGCGCAGGGCGGCGGGGCGGGCGGCGTCGGCGGCGAAGGCGGCGAGGTCCGCGTCGAAGGACTTGTGCTTCACCCGCGCGAGCGCGGCGAAGACCAGCGGGCCGGGCTCCGACCGCAGCAGCGCGGCCAGCGCGGGCCGCCAAGCCTGGTCGGCGAGCTTGCCCGTCGAAGCGGCGAGCGCGCGCAAGGCCACCTGCCGGACCGGCGCCTGCGGGTGGCGCAGCATGTCCCCGAGGACGGCGGCGGTGCGGGGTTGGCCCGCGAAGGCCACGCCGAAGCGTTCGAGGGCGCGGAGCCGGGCGGGCGACGGCTCGCCGGCCGTCAACCAGCCGGCGAGCACCGGGGCGACGCGGGCATCGCCGTCCGCGGCCTGGGTCAGGGCGAGGAAGGCGTTCTCCGCCAGGTCCCCGTCGGTGGCGTCGAGCGCGCCCGCGGCGAGGTCGAGGACCGCCGGACGGTCGGCCGCCGGGGCCGTCTGGGCGAGGATGCGCAGGAGGCGGGCCCGCAGGCGCGGCGTGGCGGCGGCGCGGAGGTCGGCGACGGCGAACACGCGGGTGCTCAGCCCGGCGTAGAGGGCGGCGTGCTCGAGGAAGGGGTCGAGCGGCCGGTCCAGCAGCGCGCGCAAGGCGGCGGTCGCCGCGGGACCGCGCACCGGGCGGAAGCTCATCTGCTCGCAGGCGCGGCGGGCGACGGCGGGGTCCGCCGACCCGAGGTCGCGGGCGACCTCCTCGTCGGTCAACGCGCGGTAGGGCGAGGGCTTCGCCGGCGCGAGCGCGACGGGCTTCACCGGACGCACGCGGTAGATGGAGCCGGGCACGTTGGCGGAATTCAGCAGGCTGGACGGACAGTGCGGGTACCAGGTGCCGGTATCGAGCACCAGCAGGGAACCATCGGGGGCCTCGACGACGTCGGTGAGATGGGCGCCCGTCTTGGTGAGCGTGAGAAAATCGTGTTCGGAGGCGCGGTAGCCGGCGCCGGCCTTCTGGAGTTCAAGACGGATGACCTTCTTCGAGTTGTAGAGCGCCACCATGAGGTGGAGGTTGTCGGCGGAGGCGGCGAGGGCCGGGGCGAGCTCGGGCCCGCGGGACCAGAGGGCGCAACCGCTGGGGACCAGGTGGCCGAGGTTGGCGACCAAGGGCATCTGGAGGTGCGTGCGGAGTTGGTCGGCGACGATGTGCAGGAAGTCGGGGCGCGTGTAGATGCCGCCGAGCTGCCACTGGCCGATCGTGTCGTAGCGGGGGACGCCGTTGTAGAGGTTGCAGGTGCCGAAGAGCTCGCCGGTCGGGGCGATGGCGAGGCCGGTCGGGTTGTCGCCGCAGATCAGCGAGTGCCACCGGACGTCGGCGCCGTCCGGAAGCATGGACCAGACGCCGCTGGCCAGGCCCTTGTGCACGAGCGCGCCGTCCGCCTGCTTCACGTCATGCCCCTTGCGGCCATGCGTCCAATAAAGGCGGCCATCGGGATGGGCCCACGGTCCGTGGACGTCGGCGCCGTTGGCGGTCCACTGGAAACCGCCCACCAGCAGTTGGCGCTGGTCGGCCACGCCATCGCCGTCGGTGTCCGTGAACTTCCAGATGCCGGGCGGCGAGGCCACGTAGAGGGAGCCACCGAGCCAGCAGGCCCCCTTCGGCACCGTCAGCCCATCGGCGAAGACCGTGCTGCGGTCGAAGACGCCGTCGCCGTCGCGGTCCTCGAGCATCACGATGCGGCCGGCCTTTTCGGACTCATGCCGCGCCGTCCCCCAAGCCGTCCCCGGGGAATCGCCGACGAAAAGGCGCCCCTTCGCATCCACGCAGCCCAACGTCGGGTGCGCGACCATGCCGGGCGGGACCGCCTGGATCAGTTCGAAGCCGGCGGGGACGCGGGCCTCGGGGGCCGGGCCGACGCCCTGCCCTTTCGCCAACACCATCTCGGCCGGGCGGGCGACGTAGGCGGGCAGGTCCTTCGCGCGCGCCGGCGCGGGGGCCGGGGCGGCGGAGGTCTTCTTGGGCGCGGGGGCCGGCGTCCACTTCTCCGCGAACTTGCCCAGCGGGTGGAGCTCGTAGCGGCGCACGAACATCTCGGCCGCCTCGGTCTGCAGCAGGATGCGGCCGCCGCTCGGCTTGCAGTCGAACGCGCGGTTCACCAGCACCCCGTTGGTGAAGTACTCGAGGGTGTCGCCCTTGGCGATGACCTCGAACCGCGTCCACTCGCCGAAGGGCGATTCGACGTCGGCGCGGCCGCGGTAGCCTTTGACGTCCTTCCAGTCGACGTCGCGGTGCTGCCAGTTGAGGCGGCCGCCGGTCATCGTGACGCGCGGCGCGCCCGGCGTCCAGATGGCCTCCTTGTCGCGGTCGCGGCCGAGTTCGGCGCTGATCGAGACCGGCAGCGGGATGCCGTCGGCCGTCCGGGCGCCGAGCACGAGGATGTCGCCCACGCCGCCCTCGATGATCTGCGCCTCGATGCTGGCCATCCAGGAGCCGCCTTGGGCGCCGATCGGACCGAAGCAGTGGACGAGGATGCCGTTGTCGCGGGAGCGCTTCGCGCGGTTGCCCCAGGTCAGCTCGCCCCACTTGAACTCGCACACGAGGTGGTAATCCTTGTAGGCGCCCTTGGTCACCATGGAGCCGTAGCCCTCGCCGCTGACGCGCAGTTGGCCATCCGGCTGGAGCCGATAGACCTCCTTGGGGTCGCCATGGACGTCGGCCTTCGGGTTGATGTGGTAATCCATCTTCCCGTCGCGGACGTGCGCGAGGAGGTCGATGACTTGCGTGACCGCCTCCTGGGGAGGCTCGGGCGGCAACACGGGGGCCGGTTTGGCGGGCGGCGGCGTCTGCGCCCACGCGGTGAGCGCGCAGAGCAGGGCCGGGACGAACGCCGACCAGCGGGATGGCGGGGTGGTTCTCATGGGGTAGGAGAACGACTAAGGGAAGCCCCGGGATGTTCCAGCCGGTTATCACCGATACCGGCAAATCATAAGGCCCTTCCCGCTCAATTAGTCCCGTCGCTCACAAGGCCAACATCCGGCGGCGGAGTTCGGCGGTCTCCGCCTTGGCGTCGAGACCGGCGACCCGGAACGGCTCGCCGAAGGTCACGGTGGCCCCGCGGCGGTAAAACGGCCAGAGCAGGAAAAGCAGGATGTTCTGCGTGGTGATGGAAAAGCGCTTCACCCACGGGCCCGGGTAATTACCGTAGCGGATCCGCATCGGCACCAGCGGGACGCCGGCCTGGGCGGCGATGCGCACGGCCCCGGTCTTGTAGGGCAGCAGGTCCTCCCCCAGCGCCTCGACCAACCCGGTCGGGCAGATCGCCACGGGCTCGCCGCGCTTGAGCAGGTCGACCGCGATCGGGATATCGACCTGCACGAAGCCCCACCGGAGCGCCCAGCGCTTAAGGAAGGGGAACGTGAAGACCAGCGGGTGCACGAGCAGGCGAGCCCCGCGATGGACGAAGGCGAACAGGAAGACGTCACGGTAGCTCGGGTGGTTCGAGCAGAGCAGTACGCCGCCGGCCGGGACCGAGCCGACGACTTGGACATCCCCGATGAGCAGCCGGATCAGCCATCGGGCCGGCTGGGGGGTGAGGCGCGAAGGATCGCCGGCGGACATGGGATCAAACTACCGGGAGACCGCGGCGAGGCAACTACCCTTCGTCCACCGGCACCTTGGAGATCCGCGGGACTACTTGCCCGCCGTTGCGTCCGGTTTGGCGGAAGACGGCGCGGCGACGGGCAGGAAGACGCGCACGTACTCGAACTCGGCGAAGGCCGGCAGGCGCTGGTCATCGACGGCCTTCGTGCCGCCGAGGCCGGCCGCGATGGTCGTCAACCAGACGTTCCCGTCGCCATGCCGCAGCTTGGTCGCGTCGAAGGCATGCACGAGCTTGCCGTCGAAATAGTGCCTCAGGGTGGTCGGCGTGAATTCGCAGCCCCAGACGTGGAAGGCCGCGGAAAGGTCGGGCGTCTTGATGTGCTTCCCGCCCATCGCCACGTGCGGCGCGGGCGTCCACTGGTGGTGGTTGATGCCGTAGTCGCCCAGCTTGACCGAGTCGTTCTCGCAGATGTCGATCTCGACGCGGGGCTCGTCGCCCTTGCCGCCGTTGCGGAGGACCCAGAACGAGGTGTGCCAACCGGCGCCGGGCGGCACCTTGAAGCTGGCCTCGTAATAGGCGTAACGGAAGAGCCGCTTGCTGATGACCCCGCCCGCCGTGTACTTCAGGTCGCCCGCGGCCTCCTTGAGGCCGGTGAGGCGGAGCTTGCCGGCGTTCAGGCTCACGTTCGCGGC
This sequence comes from Verrucomicrobiota bacterium, assembly GCA_041156945.1. Lineage (GTDB taxonomy): Bacteria > Verrucomicrobiota > Verrucomicrobiia > Opitutales > UBA953 > UBA953. The sequence continues at coordinate 6,126 of JBEBDN010000070.1, forward strand.
GCGCTGCTCGCTCCATAGGCGCGGACCGGTCCGGTAACTCCACTTCGCGGCATCAAGCTTCTCGCCGTCGAACTCGTCGCCCCAGGCAAAGCGGTAACCCGGCAAGGGGCACGTCGGCTCGGCGGCGAGGAGGGCGCAAGGCAGGCCGAGCACAAGGAAGAGCTTCATGCCCCGGAAGTTGGTCCCTCGCCCGCCGCAGGGCAAGTCCCGGCGCATCAAGGGGCCGACGCGTCGCCCTTCGGCTTCGGCGCGCGGAGCAGCCGACGGCGCAGTTTCCAGTCCGGATGCTTGCGCAGGTAGTCCACCAAGGCGTCGAGGATCGGCTCCGAGGCATCGTCCGGATGCCAGGCGCCGACGGCCTCGAGCAAGGCGCGGTTCCCCTGCCAGAGCCCGAGGCGGTTGCGGATCCACATCCCCAGCCCGAAATGGTGGTTGATGACGAGTTCCTCGGGCGGCGGGCGCAGCAGGTCGTCGAGCGTCTTCACGGGGAGCGTCTTGAGGCAGTAGGCGACGGCGGCCTCCAAGGTCGCCGGGTGGTTCTTCGGGCGGGGCATGAGCGGAGGCCAGCGGTCTGCCCCCGATGCGGACGTTGTCAAATGAGCGGCGGGCTCACCGAACCCAAGGGTTCTCATCCCTCCGCCCGCGCTGACGCGCGGAGAGGGAGGGATTGACTCCGCTTCGCTCCGGGCCTCCGGCCCAATGCCTCCGGCATTGCCTGCTCGGCCTGACGGCCTTCGCCGAACCCAAGGGTTCTCATCCCTCCTCCCGCGCTGACGCGCGGAGAGGGAGGGATTCGAACCCTCGGAGCCTTGCGGCTCGCCTGATTTCAAGTCAGGTGCAATCGACCACTCTGCCACCTCTCCGTAAGGGGATTCAAGGGTCGCCGGGGTTTCCTCTCAAGCGGATTCGGAGGATTACCCTTGGTCTTTCTCCTGCTTTCCCATCGTCCGCGCACCTCGTTTGTCTGCGCGCATGAGCACCTGCGACCGCGTGGAGGAGATCGATGGTCCCTACGGCCCCTTCGCCATCGGCGAACGGGCGATCCAAAGGCTCTGGGCTTCGGGCGAGGTGCGCGGACCGATGCCGGCCGCGTCCGGCGCGACGATCGAGGTCGTGCACCCGGGCGATTGGAACCGCGGCGCGGGGCCCGATTTCCTGGGGGCGGAATTGCGCGTGGAGGGCAAGCGGGTCCGCGGGGACGTCGAGATCCACCTGCGCTGCGGGGACTGGGAATCGCACGGCCACCAGACGGACCCGCGGTTCGGCGCGGTGGTGCTCCACGCGGTGCTGTTGCCGGGATTGCGGACGGTGCGCACCGCGAGCGGCCACGAACCCGAGGCGGTCGTCCTCCTGCCGCACCTGCCGCGCGACCTCGAGGACTTGGCGGAGGAGGACGCGTTGCTGGAACTGCGCGGGCGGGCCGGCGAGGTGGCCCGTCGCGTGCGCGCGGCGGAGGGCGAGCTGACGCGGGGCTTGCGGCGGCGGGCGACCCTCCGGTGGGCGGCCAAGCAACGCCTGGCGCGGCAACGCGTCCGCGAGGTCGGCTGGGAAGCGGCCTGCCATGAATTGGTGGTCGAGACGCTCGGGCTGGGCGGCAACCGCGCCCCGATGTCGGAACTCGCCCGCAGCCACGCGCCCGCGGAGATGCTGCTGCTCGGGCTCGACGGCCTCTACATGGAGAAGTGCGGCCGCTGGCGGCTGCGCGGCCTCCGGCCGGCCGGCCACCCCTACCGCCGGCTGGCGCAATACCTCGAGCTGAACCGGCTGCGCCCGGACTGGCGGACCGAACTGAAGGCCTGGGGCGCGGAGCTGCCCACCGCTCCCCTGCCGGGCCAGCGTCGCCGGCTGATCGACGAGGTGCTCTGCCGGGTCCTGCCGGACGGACGGGCCGACACGTTGGCGGTCAACGCGCTGCTGCCGCTGCTCTCGGCGCCGCGCCATCCGCTCGAGGACGTGTGGATGGAATGGCCGCCCGGCAACCACCCGGAGGACGTGCGGGAGGCGCGCCAACACCTCGGGCTCGAGGGACCGGCGCGCAACTGGGAGGTGCAGGGGATCCTCGACGTGATCCGCCGCTCGACGGTGGCGGGGGCGACCGGGCCGGCCTAGGCCATCATCCGGCGGACCTTCTCCAGCGAAGCGCCGAGGCGCTCGACTTCTTCCAGCGTGTTGTAGAAGGCGAAGGAGGCGCGCGCGGTGCCGGGCAGGCCGAGGTGCTTCATCAGCGGCATGCAGCAATGGTGGCCGGTCCGGATGGCGATGCCGTCCGCGTCGAGCAGCGTGCCGATGTCGTGCGGGTGGCCGCCCTCGATGAGGAAGGAGATCACGGCGACCTTCTCGGGGGCTTCGCCGACGATCGTCAGGCCGGGGATCGCCTTCAACCGGGCGGTGGCGGCGGCGAGGAGGGCCTGCTCGTGCGCGTGCGCCGCGGCTTGGAGCGGCATGACGTACTCCAGGGCCGCGGCGAGGGCGATGGCGCCCGAGATGTCCGGCGTGCCGGCCTCGAAGCGCTCCGGGGCCTCGCGGAAGGTCGTCCCGGCGAAGTCGACCTTGCGGATCATGTCGCCGCCCGACTGGTAGGGCGGCAGCGCGTCGAGGAGTTCGGGCCGGCCCCAGAGGACGCCGATGCCGGTCGGCCCGAAGGTCTTGTGGCCCGAGAAGGCGTAGAAGTCGCACCCGAGCGCGGGCAGGTCGACCCGGAAGTGCGCGGCCGCCTGGCAGCCGTCGATGAGCACCGTGGCGCCGACGGCCTTGGCGAGGCGCGTCATCTCGGCGGCGGGGTTCACCGTGCCGAGCGCGTTGGAGACGTGGGCGAAGGCGACGAGCTTGGTCCGGGGCGAAAGCAGCTTCCGGAAGGCGTCCAGGTCCACCTCCCCGCGCGGGGTCACGGGGGCGACGACGATCCGGGCGCCGGTACGTTCCGCGACCAGCTGCCAGGGGACGATGTTCGCGTGGTGCTCGAGCTGGGTCAGGAGGATCTCGTCGCCGGCCCGGAGATGCGCGCGTCCCCAGCATTCGGCCACCAGGTTGATCGCCTCGGTGGCGCCGCGCACGAAGACGCAGCCCCGGGCGGAGGGCAGGCCGAGGAAACGGGCGACGACCTCGCGGGCGCGCTCGAAGGCGACGGTGGCCTCCTCGCTGAGGAGGTGGACGCCCCGGTGGACGTTCGCGTTCTGCTCGGCGTAGTAGCGCCGGAGCGCCTCGAGGACGACCGCCGGCTTCTGCGAAGTGGCGGCGTTGTCGAGGTAGGTCAGCGGGCGGCCGTGCACGGTCCGCCCGAGGATCGGGAAGTCCCGGCGAAGGGCGGCGACGTCGAAGGCGGACATGCGAGGCACCGTAGGCGGACCGGCGGGGGGCGCAACCGGGAAGCGACTTTCGCTCAGGCCTCGGGCAGGCGGACCGCCTTGCGGATGTAGGTCGGCACGTCGACGTCCTGCCCCTCGATGAAGGTCATGGGCGTGCCGCCGAACAGGCCGCGGCGCAGCGTCTCCTCCGTGGCGAAACCGAAGAGCGGCTGGCCGGCGTCGGCGGCCTTCGCGCCCTTCTTCGGCTTGGGCGCGGGCTTGGGCGCCGGCAGCGAGGCGCCCAGCACGGAGACTTCGACGCGGTCGCCGAGGGCGGGGTCGACCCGCGCGCAGAGGAGCGTGGTCGTCTCGCCGCCGAACCGCAGGCGCACCGCGCCGACGGCCTCGAAGGCGTCCGCGCTGGTCATGGACGGACCGCCCGCGACCGCGACGAAGAGCGCGGCGACCTTGGTCACCGCCCCGGGCGCGTGCGCCAAGGGACAGCTGCCCGCGGCGCGCGCCGCCTGGAGCGCGGCGCCCGGACCGGCGCCGACGCCGTAGGCGAAGAGGGTCGGCGAGCCGGGGTTCGCGAGGATGCCGCGGAGGGCGGCGGGATCGACGGGCACGAGCGCGCCGGGCTCGAAGGCGGCGGCGAGCGCCCGCAGCGCCCCGGCGACCCAGGCGTCCGCGGCCGCGAAGGATTCCGAGAGCGGCGCCTCGGTGGAGACCTGCTGCAGGAGGAGGTCGTTGTGCACGAAAACGAGGCCGTGGGCCTTCTGGCCGAGGGCGACCGCGCCTTCGTTCGCCTGGCGCATGCGCCGCTCCCCCTCGTGCGAGAACGGCATCGTCGCGAAGGCCAGCACCGTGGCCCCGGCTTCCGCGGCCACGCGCGCCACGACGGGGGCCGCGCCGCCGCCGGTGCCGCCGCCGAGCCCGGTGACGAGCACGACCAGGGCGGCGCCCGTGAAGGCCCGCCGGAGGGCGGCCTCCTCGGCTTCCGCGGCGACGGCCCCGAGGGCGGGCTCGCCGCCGGTGCCCATGCCCCGGGTCTGCGCGCGGCCGACCTGCAGCGCGGCGCCCGGGCCGGCGGCGTCGACGAGCCGCGCGTCGGTGTCCACGCGGAGGACCTGCACGTCCGCGGGCAGGCCGGGCGCCAGGCGCGCGACCATCGCGCAACCGGCGCCGCCGAGGCCGACGAGGAGGATGGCGGGGGCGCGGTCCATGCTCAGAAGCGGAAGAGGTCGCGGAGCGTCGCGAGGAAGCCGGTCGGGCGGCGGCGCGGCGGCGGGGCGTCGGTGATGGCGGCGGTCATCATGCCGACGACGCCGGCGTACTCCGGCTTGCGGAAGGATTCGACCTCGAAGGCGGGGACGCCGACGCGCGCGGGCAGGCCGAGCACGAGCTGCACGGCCTCGGCCGCGTCCTGCAGGTTGGCCGAGCCGCCGGTGAGGATGACGCCGGAGGGCAGCAGGTGCTGGTCCAGCTTGGTCGGGTGATCGGGGAAGATCTGGTCGAGCTGGCGCAGCACGTCCTTGCGCACGAAGTCCAGCGTCTCCTGGTAGCGCAGCGAGCTGACCTTCGTGATGGTCCCGCGGTTGAACTGCTGGTCGCCGAGCCCGCGGTCGCCGTCCTTCCAGATGGTCTGGTTGAGGTCGTGGTCGCGGTGCACCGCCGAGGCGAACCGCTGCTTGAGGTCCTCCGCGGTCTCGCGGCTGACGCGCAGCGCGACGCTCAGGTCGTTCGTGAGGTGCTCGCCGCCGACGGGGATGGAGCCGGCGCAGAGGATATGCTCCTTGTAGTACAGGATCCAATCGGTGGTGCCGGCGCCCATGTCGATGAGCAGCACCCCGCCCTGCTTCTCGGCGTCGGTCGCGACGGCGCAGGCGGCGGCGTGCGAGGCGAGGATGAAGTCGCGCAGCATCATGCTCATGCCGTTGACCATGCCGACGCGCAGGCGGAGGTTCGGCTCGTCCATCGTCACGCGCCAGAAGAGGACCTCGAGGCGGCGGCCCGTCATGCCGACCGGGTTGCCCACCGGCCGGTTGTCCAGGATGGTCGGCTGGCGCATGTACAGGATCGTCGCGCGGCCCGCCGGCGGCTCGAGGCGCTTGGCCGAGGCCACCGCGTCCGCCAGGTCCTGCCGCGTGACGCGCCCGTCGGCCGCGGGGACGGAGATGAGGCCCTTCACGCGCTCCCCTTCGGCGGCGGGGCCGGACATGGAAAGGTAGACCTCCGCCAGCGCGCGCCCGGCGCCGCGCTCGACGTCGTTGACGACCTCGTGCACGCAGGCCTGCAGCTTCTCCAGGTCGGTCACGGTGCCCTTGACCACCCCGTCGGTGCGCCGCTCCGAGTAGCTGAGCATGCGCGCCTTGCCGTCGATGAGCTGGCCGACGAGGGCGACGGTCTTGTGGGTCCCGACGTCGATGACGGCGATGAGCGCGGGCAGGGGTTGGTGCTTGGGTTTCATCGGGCGGCGGGGACGAGGCGGGGTTCGGGGACGGGCTTGGGACCGGTGCGGTTGAGGATGTTGAGCTTGAGGACGTAGGCGGCGGCCGTGGCGTCGGGGCGCCGCAGGAGCGACTCGAGGTCGAGGGCCTTGAGGATGCCGAACTCCTCGCGCCAGCGCGCGGTCGAGAAGACGACCTCGGCCAAGGCCGGGCGGTCGGCGGGTTGGCTGCCGGGCCGGAGCACGACGCGGAGCGTGGAGCCGGGGGCGTCCTCGTGCACGCCGAAGCAGTCGGCGAGCGAGACGGCGGCCCACTGGTTGTAGAAGGCGCGGTAGCGTTCGCCCATGGCGGTGGCGAGGAACGGCCCGACGATCTCCGCGCCCTCGACGACCATCGCGTCGCCGGAGCCCGTCGAGCGGTAGTTCACGATCTCCGGCAGGCCGCGGATGGCCGCGGCCGGGTAGCCGGCGCCGGCGAAGGTCACGCCGCTCGGGTCCAGCAGGCGCACGATCATCGGGCCCGTCGCCGGCGTCACCGCGATCCGGGCCACGGCCTTGCGCTCGGTCAGGCGGACGTTGAGGACGCCGTCCGGGCCGCGCCCGACGTCGGCGAGCAGGACCTGGTTGTCCTTCTCCAGTTCCGCCTTGATCGAACGGACGTCGCGGGCGGCGCCCTCCGGGTGCGCGTCGAGGACCCTGCGCACGACGTCGGCGGCCAGCAGGCCGTCGGTCTTGAAGCGCAGCCCGCCCTCGGCCGCGGGCGTCGCCGCCGCGCCCTCGTCGACCACGTACCAGAGCAGGCCCCCGAGCAGCGCGAAGAAGAGCACGGTCAGCGCGACCGGCAGGCGCGAACGGACCGCCCGGCGCCGGCCGATGGCGTCGCCCGGCACGGGGTTCACGGACTGCGGGACGAGCGCGCGCCAATCGCGGTCCTTCTGGCCGGGGAAGGTCTCGGGACGCTTGCCGAAGAGTCGACGGAAGAGGCTCATGTCAGGAGGGGACGCCGGCGGCGCGGCGGCGGGCGGGGGCGAGCATGCGACCCACGAGCGCGGGGAAATCCAGGCCGACGCACGAGGCGCTCTTGGGCATCAGGCTGGTCTCGGTCATGCCGGGCATGGTGTTGATCTCGAGGAAATAGAAATGCCCGTCCGGTTCGAGCATGACGTCGGCCCGCGCGAAATCGCGGCAACCCGCGGCGGCGAAGAGCCGGGCGGCGGCGGCGGCGATGGCGGCGGTCGTCGGCGGGTCCAGCGGCGCGGGGAAACGGTACTCCGAGGCGCCCTTGGTGTACTTGGTCCTGAAGTCGTAGACCCCGGCCAGCGGCACGATCTCGACGAGGCCCATCGGCTGGCCGTCCAGCAGGCCGATGGAGAATTCGCGGCCGCGCAGGCGACGTTCGGCCATCCAGCGGCCGGCGGGGGGGACCGCGGCCAGGGCTTCGGCGATCGCGGCCGCGCCGCTGGGCAGGAAGAGCCCGACGCTGCTGCCCTGGTCGGAAGGCTTGAGGACGACTTCCTCGCCCAGGGACGCGACCAGTTCGGCCGCGGTCGGCTTCGACTCGCCGGCGAAGGCCACCTCGGGGATGGCGGGCACCCCCGCCGCGCGCATCGCCCGCTTGGTCGCGACCTTGTCCATGCAGAGCCGGCTGGCCGCGGCGGAGCAACCCGCGAAGGCGATGCCCCGGGCCTCGAGTTCGCCCTGGACGCCGCCGTCCTCGCCCCACCCGCCATGGAGGACGGGGAAGACGACGTGCGCGGCGGGGTCGAGCCAGGCCGGCAGGGCGTCGGCCGCCAGTTCGACGAGCCGCGCGCCCGGCAGCGCGCCGGCCACGGCCCGGCCGGAGCGGAGCGAGACCTCGCTTTCGGAGGACCGGCCGCCGCAGAGGACGACGATCTCGGGGGCGGCGCTCATAGGAGTTCCTTCCATTCGCGGCCGAGCGCCACGATCTCGGGCTGCAGTTCGACGCCGGCCGCGGCGCGGACGCCGGCGCGGACTTCGCGCATGAGCGCCAGGAAATCGGCGGCCGTGGCGTCCCCGGCGTTGACGAGGAAGTTCGCGTGGACCGGGGAGACCGCGACGGGGCCGACGGCCCGTCCCTTCAGCCCGCAGGCGTCGATCAGCCGGCCGGCCTTGTCCCCTTCCGGATTGCGGAAGACGCAGCCGGCGCTCGCCTCGCGGGGCTGGGAGGCGCGGCGGCGGACCGCCATCTCGTCCATGCGCGCGCGGATGGCCGCCGGTTCGGCGCGCCCGGCCGCCCGCAGCACGGCGGACAGCACCACGGCGCCATGCAGCTGCGGGCAATCGCGGTAGAGCGCGTCGAAGCAGTCGCGGCGCGCGGCGCGGACGCGGCCCTGCGGGGTGAGCCATTCGATGGACTCGACGACGTCGAAGATCCACCCGCCCATCGCGCCGGCGTTCATGCGCAGCGAGCCGCCCACGGTGCCCGGGATGCCCTCGAGGAACTCGAAGCCGGCGAGGCCCGCGCGCGCGGCCACGCCGCAGAGCTCCTTCAGGCGGGCGCCGCCGCCGACGCGCAGCCGGTCGCCGTCGAGGGGCTCGACCTTGCCCCAGGCCTCCGGGGCCAGGTGCAGCACGAGCCCATCGTAGCCGTCGTCGGGCACGAGCAGGTTGGAGCCGCGGCCCACGACGAAGTAGCGGAGGTCGAGTTCGGCGGCGGCGCGGAGCAGGACCACCACGTCGTCGACCGTCGCGGGCTCGGCGTACCAGCGGGCCGCGCCGCCGATGCCGAGGGTCGTCCGGCGGGCCAGCGGTTCGTTCGGGCGGAGCGCGCAGCCGGCCGAGAGCCGGCCGGCGACGAGGTCGGGCAGGTCGCGCGAAAGGACGTCCGCCCCCCGGCGGCGCAGCAGCTTGGCGTAGGCCTCGGCGTCGCGCTCGATGTCGCCCGCGCCGACGAAGGCCACCACCGTGTCCTGGCCGGCCGAGAGGCCATCCAGCCAGGGCGCGAGTTCCCGCCGGTCGGCGACGAGGCGATGGGCCGAGCCGGCGACCACGGCGTCGGACCCGCCGCCCTCGACGGCGGCCTCGCCCGCCGCGTAGACGGGCAGGACGAGGGCGTGGTCGGCGACGGCGAGCGCCTGGCGGAACTCCGCGGCGTACTGGCGCGTGCGGGTGTGGCGGTGCGGCTGGAACACGACGACGAGCCGGCCTTGGTGCGTCTCGCGGATCCACTGCAGCAGCGCGGCGATCTCCGTCGGGTGGTGGGCGTAGTCGGCGAGCACGCGCAGGCCCTTGGCCTCGAAGAGCACGTCCTGGCGGCGGCGGATGCCGCGCCAGCGGGCCATGGGCTCGGCGGCCAGCCCGCCGGTCACCAGGTGCGCGACCGCGAGGGCCATCGCGGCGTTGGCGCGATTGAAGGTCCCCGCGACCGGCAAGGTCACCTGCCCCGCCGGGAACCGGCCGCCCAGCTCGAGGACGGACGTCGCGTGGTCGCCGGCGACCGGCCGGGCGCGGTAATCGCCGTCGGGCCCGACGCGCAGCACCGGCGTCCGCAGGCCGGCGGTGAGGCGCTCGAGCCGTTCGTTGCCGGCCGGGATCACGACGGCGGTGCGCGTCCGCTCGAAGAGGGCGCGGAACACGCCCTCGAGCGCCGCCTCGTCGCGGTAGTAGTCGGGATGGTCCCAGTCGAGGTTCACCGCGACGGTGACGTCGGGCGAGAAGGCGCCGATGGTGCCGTCGCTCTCGTCGACCTCGGCGACGACCCAGGGGGAGGTGGCGGAGGCGCGGGCCGGCGGGAAGGCCGGGTCGCGGAAGAGCCCGCCGAGCACGTAGCCGAAGTCGGCCCCGGCCGAGGCGAGGGCGGCGACGATCATGCCGCAGGTGGTGGTCTTGCCGTGGCTGCCGCAGACCGCGACGAAGCGGCGGTCGGCGACGCGCTCGGCGAGGAGCTCGCCGCGGCGCAGCTGGCGGACGCCCCGGGCCGCGGCGAGGGCGAGCGCGGGGTGACCGGGCTTGACGGCGCTGGAGCGCCCGACGACGAGGGGGGCGCGGCCGGCGGCCCAGGGGTCGCGCAGGAGCGGGATGTCGGCGTTCGCCAACTGGAGCTCCATCGGGCTGCCGGTGGCGTCATCCCAGCCGGAGACTTCGCACCCCTCCCCCTTGAGGTAGATCGCGAGCGGCCCGACGCCCATGCCGCAGGCGCCGAGCATCCAGGCCGAGGGGGCGGCCGGCGCGCTCATGCCCGCGCGGCCCTCCGTCCGTGGGCTTCGGCCAGGGCGACGGTCTCGCGGGCCAGCTCCTCCCAATGGTTGGCCGCGTCGGCGAGCGCCAGCGCATCGCGCATCGCCGCGAGCGCGGCGTTGTCGGCGATGCACCCGAAGGCGACCTCTCCCAGGCGCCCGAGTTCGCGCTCGGGCAGGAGGATCGCGGCGCCGCTGTCGGCGGCCTGCAGCGCGTTCGCGGTCTGGTGGTCGTCGGCGGCGTGCGGAAGCGGGACCAGGATGGCCGGCGTCCGACAGGTCGCGAGTTCCGCCAACGTGCCAGCACCGGCACGCGTGACCGCAAGGTCGGCTGCAGAATAGGCCGCCGCCATCTGGTGGCAGAACGGCAGGAAATGGACGACGGAGCCGGCGCGCTCCAGGCGCTCGTCGCGGCCGCCGGGACCGGTCAGGCAGAGCGCGTGGACGCCGCGGGCGGCGAGCTCGTCGAGCCGGCCCTCGAGCCAGCGGTTGAGGGGCGCGGCGCCCTGGCTGCCCCCGGTGACCAGGAGCAGGCGGCCCGCGGCGGGGAAACCCAGCGCGCGCCGGGCGAGCTCCTTGGCGAGCGGACGCATCTCGGCGCGCACCGGGTAGCCGGAATCATGCTGGCGGTCGCCCGCGACGCCGGCAAGGCGGACGCCCGCCGGCAGGTGGACCGAACGGGCGAAGCGCGCGATGAGCCGCACCGCCTTGCCCGGGCGGCGGTTCGCCTCGTGCGCGAGCACGGGGATGCCGGCGAGCCGCGCGGCGAGGGCGGGCCCGACGCTCATGAAACCGCCGAAGCACACGAGCGCGTCGGGCCGGAACTCGCGCAGCAGGGCGCGCGCGGACCAGACGGCCCCGAGGAGCGCGGGGAAGAAGCGGAGCTTGTTCAGGAGGCCGGGCCCGAAGCCGCGGCCGCGGCCCGGGACGAAGCGGAGCCGGGGATAGTTCGCCGTCATCCGCGCGTCGACCGCCTTGCTGCTCACGATGAGCAGGCACTCGTGGCCCTCGTCGGTCAGCCGCTGGGCCAAGGCGATGCCCGGGGCGAGATGGCCGCCGGTGCCGCCGCAGGCGAGCAGCACGCGGCTCATGCGCGCGCCTCCTTGGGCGTGAAGACCGGGCGGGAGGCCTCCCGGATGCAGTTGAGGACGAGGCCGACCATGCAGGCCATGACGACGAGGTTCGTGCCGCCGTAGCTGAGGAACGGCAGGGAGATGCCCTTGGTGGGCAGGAGCCCGGTGACGACGCCCATGTTGACCAGGGCCTGGATCACGAGGAAGAGCAGGGCCCCGAGGCCGACGTTGAGCCGGTAGAGGTCCGCGGAGTGGCGCAGGGCGCGGTAGCCGAGGACGAAGATGGCGAGGTAGGTGAGCGCGACGAGGCTGGTGGCGACGAGGCCGTATTCCTCGCCGATGCCCGCGAGCACGAAGTCGGTGTGCGCCTCCGGCAGGTAGGCCCGGCTCTGCAGGCCGAAGCCGGCGCCCTTGCCGGTGAGGCCGCCGACGCCGAAGCCCATCATGCCCTCGAACAGCTGGTAGGCCTCGTCGCCGCGGTTCTGCCACGGGTCGATGAAGGACACGAAGCGGCGCAGCCGGTTGGGCCAGTTCAGGATGAGGATGGTCAGGGCCGCGCCGCCGAGCAGCAGCGTCGGGATGACGTACTGCCAGCGCACGCCGGAGATGAACATCATGACGCCGCCGACCGCCATGCAGAGGAGGATCGTGCCGAGGTCCGGTCCGAGCGCGATGAAGCCGGCGACGGTGAGCACCACGGCCAGCGGCTTGAGGAATCCGTCGCGGCAATCGCGCCAGCCGGCGGGCGTGAAGAGGAAGGGCGCGCGGGCGGACAGCTGGTAGATGCGGAAACGCGGCGCCAGCGTGCAGCGCTGCATCCGCGCGAGGAGGTCGGCCAGGAGGATGACGAGCGCGAGCTTGCCCAGGTCCGAGGCCTGGAGGCGGATGAACCCCAGGTCGATCCAACGCCACGACCCGTTGACGGAGACGCCGATGCCCGGGATGCGGGCCGCGAGCATGGCGGCGAGCGCGGCGCCGAAGATCCACCAACGGTGCTCGCGCAGCCGCTCGAGGTTGAGGCGGTAGCAGAGGAAGCCGGCGACCAGGGCGAGCACGAGGTAGGCCGCCTGGCGCTCGAACGCGAAGGTGCGGTTGCTGGAGGAGAGCGAGATGCCCGCGCTGTACTGCACCACGAGCCCGAAGACGGCGAGGCCGACGGCCAGCAGGGCGATCCACAGCGCTTGGCCCGCGAGGGCGCCGGGAGGCTCCTGTCTGACCTTGATGACCATGCGGACGGGCGGGCGGGAAGGTTACTTCTTGGCCGGGGCGGTCGGCGCGGCGGGCGCGGCCGGGGTCGCTTCCGCCGGGGCCGGCGTGGTCGACAGGCGCAGCGGGGTGAACTCGACGGCGGGCGCGGCGGGGGCCGGGCGGGTCGTGGTCGGGCGGGTCGCGGTCGCCGCGGGCTTGGCGGCGGCGCCCGGCGCCGGGATCTTCAGCTTCTGGCCGGCGTACACGGTGGCGTTGAGCGAGATGCCGTTCGCGGCGGCGAGGTCCTTGGGGGAGACCTTCTCGCGCAACGCGATGGTCGTGAGGTTCTCGCCCTTCACCACGACGTGGATGCCGCCGGCGCCGACGGGAGCGATCGGGGTGACCTTCGTCGGGGCGGGGGTCGCGATGCGGGTGGTGGCCGCCACCGGCGCGGGCGCGGCGAGGCCGATCGCCGGGGCGGGGGCGGGGGTGGGCGCGGCGGCCGGACCGGCGGCGCGGCCGCCGGCGGCGTAGGCGACGGGCTCGCCGTCGGTCTCGAGGCCGGTGGTGCTCCGGCAACCGTTGACGCCGACGAGGACGGCGATGACGCAGAGGTGCAGGAGCACGACGGCGGTGACAGTGACGAGGGGGCGCATGGGTGTTGGCTTGGTTGGGTGGTTGGTTTGGTCGTTAGGTAGAAAGCGGCGGGCCTCAGGCCCGGTTGGCCAGGGCGAGCGCGGCGCGCTCGAAGACGGTGCCGCGCTCGGCGTAGCCGCGGAACTGGTCGAAGCTCGAGAAGCCCGGGCTGAGCAGGATGGCGGTCGGACCGTGCGCGTCCTTGCCGGCGGCGACGACGGCGTCCTGGAGGCCGGCGAAGCACCGGGCGGGCCGGCCGAGTTCCGCGAGGTGGCGCTGCAGCTCCGGGCCGGTCTCGCCGATCAGGTAGGCGGCTTCGATGCGGGGCGCGAGGCGCTCGGCGAAGCGGCGGAGGTCCCCGCCCTTCCACTTGCCGCCGCCGATCCAGCGGACCGGGATGGCGAACTGCTCGAGCGCGGCGAGGACGGCGTGGAAATTGGTCCCCTTGGAGTCGTTCCAGTACTCGACGCCCTGGGCCTCGGCCACCTTGCGGAGGCGATGCGGGGCGGCGCGGAAGAGGCGGGCCGATTCCTCGAGGCTGCGCAGCGGCAACCCCTTCGCCTGCCAGTAGCGCGCGGCGAGCGCCCAGTTCTCGCGCTGCGGCCAGGCTTCGAAGATCGAGCCGGCCGGCACGGTGCCGGCGACCTCCGCGCGCGTGGCCACGAGGGCCTCGGCCGGGAGCTCGATCCCGAAGGCGCGGGCGGCCGCGACGACGGATTCGCCGACGACGAGGACGCCGCCGGGCGGCATGCGCTCGATGAGCCGGAACTTCGCGCGGAAATAGCTCTCGAGCTCGCCGTGCCGGTCGAGGTGGTCCTCGTCGAAGTTGGTCCAGAGCACGGCCTCGGGGGAGAAGTGGCGCAGGTCCTCGGCCTGGAAGGAGCTGACCTCGACGACCGCGAGGAAGGACCCGTTCGAGACGGTCGCATGCAGCGCCGTGAACGGCAGGCCGACGTTGCCGCAGGCGATGGCGTCCTGGCCGGCGCGCTTGTGGGCGAAGGACAGGAACTCGGTCAGCGTGGTCTTGCCGTTCGTGCCGGTCACGGCGATGGCCGGTCCCGTCCAGAGCAGCGCGCCGAAGTCGAGTTCCGTCAGGCACTGCAGGCCGGCGCGCCGGGCGGCGAGCAGCCACGGATGGGTCTGCGGGAAACCGGGGCTGTAGACCACGAGGTCGTGGCGGGCGGCCTCCTCCGGGCCGAAGGCGCCGTTCCCGCCCTGGGCGTCGTAGACCACCGAGGCGAAGCCCGCGGCGCCGAGCGCGTCGGCGACGGCGCGCCCGCTGACGCCCGCGCCGAGGATGGCGGCGGGGCGCGCCAGGCGGCGCTTGAGGCTGTCGGGGAAGTCGTTCATCGCAGCTTGAGGGACAGCAGGCCGAGGAGCCCGAACAGGAAGGAGAGGATCCAGAAGCGCGCGACGACCTTGGTCGAGGCCCAGCCCTTCTTCTGGAAGTGATGGTGGATCGGCGTCATCAGGAACAGGCGCCGGCCACCCGTCCGCTTGAAGTAGGCGACCTGCAGCAGGACCGAAACCGCCTCGAGCACGAAGACCCCGCCGACGATCGCCAGCAGGAAGGGCTGGTGCATGAGGCAGGCCACGGCCCCGAGGGCGCCGCCGATGCCGAGCGCGCCGACGTCGCCCATGTAGATCTCCGCCGGGGCGGCGTTGTGCCAGAGGAAGACCACGCCCCCGCCGACCCGGGCCGCGCAGAAGACCGCGAGTTCGCCGGCGCCGGCGACCGGGCTGATGCGGAGGTAGTCGGCGAAGACGGCGTGGCCGGCGAGGTAGGCGACGGCGCCGAGGATCAGCGTGGTGATCAGCACGCAGCCGATGGCGAGGCCGTCGAGGCCGTCGGTGAGGTTGACGGCGTTGGAGCAGCCGACGCAGACGAGGATGAAGAAGACCGCGGCCACCGCGGCGCAGGCGGCCAGCGGCCAGCCGAAGGAATGGGCCGACCACAGCGGGGCCTTCAGCACCGGCGCCCAGATCTCGCAGAAACTCCCGCGGTAGGCCGGGTCGAGCAGGACGATGCCGACGGCGAGCAGGGCGACGAGCCCCTGTCCCGCCAGCTTCTGGCGCGCGCTGACCCCGTCCGAACTGCCGTGGCGGACCTTGAGCCAATCGTCGACGAAGCCGACGAGGCCCATGCCGACGAGGCACCACAGGGAGGCCAGCACGAGGACGTTGGGGCGCGCCCAGAGCAGGACCGCGGGGATCATCGCCGCGAAGATCAGCAGGCCGCCCATCGTCGGGACCTTGCCGCCCTCCTTGGCGAGTTCGCCCATGAGCTCCTTGGAGCGCTCCGGCTGGCGGAGGCGGGACAGGGCGCGGACGATCGGGCCGGACAGGAGCATGCCCAGGGCGAGCGCGGTGAAGCCGGCGAGGATCGCGCGGACGGAGATGTACTCGAAGAGCCGGAACGGCCCCCAGACGGATTCGAGGTTCTTGAGCAGGTAAAGCATGTCCTAGTGGAACGAAAGCTGGGCGGCCAGCGCGGCGGGCAGCGCGCGCTCCAACGCGAAGGAGCGGCTGCCCTTGACGAAGACGAAGCCGGCGTGGACGGCCACGGCGGCGCGCACCGCGTCGAGCGAGCCGGCGGCGACGCGGGGACCCGGGCCGACGGGCAGGCCGGCGAGCAGCGCGGCGGCGTCGCCACCGAAGGCGACCACCGCGTCCTCCGGGCGCACCGGCAGGTCGGCGCCGCAGGCGCGGTGCAGTTCGGCGGACTCCGGTCCGAGTTCGGCCATGCCGCCCAGGACCCAGAGGCGCGGATGGGACGAAGCGGCGCTGAGCCGGTCGAAGCAGCGGGCGGCGTCGCGCAGGGACGCCGGGCTCGAATTGTAGCAGTCGACGTAGAAGGTGCGCGGCCCGTCGGCGTGGACGCTCCCCCGCCCCACCGGCGGCGACCAGGCGGCGAGGGCCGTCCGGAGGGTCGGAAGGTCGGCGCCGACCTCGCGGGCGGCGAGGATCGCCAGGGCCGCGTTGCGCGCGAGGCCGTCGGAGACGGGGCCGAGCGCGAAGGTCTCCCCGTCGAGGCGGAGGACGCGCCGGCCGGCTTCGTCGCCGAGGCTCGCCTCGACGAGGCGCGCGGGGCGGACGGCCGGGTCCGGCTCGCCGGCGAAGCGCACGGCGACGCAGCGGGCCGCGGAGGCGGCGAAGTCGGGCCACGCCAGCAGCGACGCGGGCAGGACGGCCCGCCCGCCCTCGGCCAAGGCGGCCACGAGGGTCGCCTTCTCGCGGGCGACGCCGGCGAGCGAACCCACGCCCTCGAGGTGCACGGCCGCGACGGCGGTGACGATCGCGACGTCGGGACGGAGGATCGCCGCGCTCACGCCGAGCTCGCCCGGGACGCTCATCCCGGCCTCGATGACGGCATACCGATGACGGGCCGGCTCGAGGCGCAGCAGCATCAGCGGGACGCCGAGCAGGTTGTTGAGGTTGGCCTCGGTGGCGAACGCGGTCGGCCCGAGCAGCGCCGCGAGCAGGTCCTTCGTGGAAGTCTTGCCGACGCTGCCCGTGACGCCGATCACCGCTCCGGGGAAACGCCGGCGCCAGGCGGCGGCCGCGGCGCGGAGCGCGGCGGCGGGGTCGGCCACGACCAGCTGCGGCAGCGGATCGGCGACCGGCCGGGCGACCAGCGCGCAGGCGGCCCCGCGGGCGCGGGCGTCCGGCAGGAAGTCATGGCCGTCGCGGCGGTCCGTCCGGAGCGCCACGAAGGCTTCGCCGGCGCCCAGCGCGCGGGTGTCCGTGCCGAAGCCCGCGACGGCGGCGGGCGCGGTCGTCCAGCGCCCGTCGGTCCAGGCGGCGAGGTCGGCGGAGGCGAAGGTCGGCATCACGCGGTCGGCCCCCTCCGGGCGGCGAGGATCTCGCGGACGACCTGCCGGTCGTCGAACGGGACCACGGTGTCGGCGAATTCCTGGGTCGTCTCGTGGCCCTTGCCGGCGATGACGACGCAGTCCCCGGGACGGGCGGCGGCGAGGGCGCGGGCGATGGCGTCGCGTCGGTCGGGCACGAACTCCATGCCGGGCGGCGGCCCGAGGCCGCCGCGCATGTCGGCGAAGATCGAGTCCAGGCTCTCCTTGCGCGGGTTGTCGGCGGTGGCCCACGCCAGCTGGGCGAGGTCGGCGACGGCGCGGGTCATGGCGGGGCGCTTGCCGCGGTCGCGGTCGCCGCCGCAGCCGAAGACGCAGAGCACGCGGCCGGGCGTGATCCGCCGCAGCATGCCGAGCGCGTTGCGCAGGGCGTCGTCGGTGTGGGCGTAGTCGACGAACACCGGGAAGGGTTGGCCGGCCTCGACGCGCTCCATGCGGCCGGCGACGCCGGGGAAGGCGGCGACGGCCGGGGCGAGCGCCAACGGGTCGCGGCCGAGCGCGGCGGCCATGGCCAGCGCGCAGAGGACGTTGGCGACGTTGTAGTCGCCCGGCAGACCGGAGGTGAAACGCCGGGTCCGTCCCTGCCAGCGGACGGCGAAGACGGCGCCCGCGGTGTCGAGCGCGAGGTCCGTGGCCCGCAGGTCGGCGTCCGGCGCGAGCCCGAAGGTAAGCGTGGGCCCGCGGCGGCGGCAGGCTTCGGCGAGGACGCGTCCGCTCGGGTCGTCGACGTTGACGACGGCCACGCCGGGCGGTTCGCCGATGCGGCCGTCGAAGAGGGCCGACTTCGCGTCGAGGTAGGCGGAGAGGTCGCCGTGGTAATCGATGTGGTCGCGCGTCAGGTTCGTGAAGGCCGCCACGTCGAAGCGGAAGCCGTGGACGCGGTCCTGGTGCAGGGCGTGGGAACTCACCTCCAGGCAGGCCCCGGCGCAGCCCGCGTCGGCCATCTGGCGGAAGAACCCGGCGAGGTCGGCCGACTCCGGGGTGGTCTTGAAGGAGGGGATCGAGCGGCGGCCGAGGTGGTAGCGCACCGTGCCGATCAGGCCCCACGCTTCGCCGCCGTCCTGCAGCAGGTGGCGCAGGAGGGTGGAGACGGTGGTCTTGCCGTTGGTGCCGGTGACGCCGGCGAGGCGGAGGGAGCGCTCCGGGTGGCCGTGGAAGCGGCGGGCGACCTCGGCCAAGGTCCGCCGCGGGTCGGCCACCTGGGCGGCGGCGACGGCGGGCAGGCCGGTGACCGGCTGGCCGGTGACGATGGCGGCGGCCCCGCGCGCGATCGCGTCGTCGAGGAAGGCGTGCCCGTCCGCGCGGCGGCCGGGCAGCGCGAAGAACAGCGCGCCGGGGATGATGCGGCGGCTGTCGGTCACCACGCAGGACACGCGGGCCGACCAGTCGCCGGCCCGGCCGAGCACGGGCAGGCCCTGGAGCAGGGACTGGAAGGTCGGACGTTCCATCGCGGGAGGCAGCTGCGCGGGAGGCGGCGTCATCGGGGGCTGGCCGGCGGGATGTCCAGCCAGCGGATGCATTTCTCCGCGACCTCGCGGAAGATGGGGGCGGAGACCTTCCCGCCGTAGCCGACGCCCTCGCCCTGCGGTTCGTCGATGATGACGGTGATGGCCAGGCGCGGGTCGCCCACCGGGAAGAAGCCGGCGAAGGACGCCACGTGGTGGGCGGTCGAGTACTTGCCGTTGACGATCTTCTGCGTCGTGCCGGTCTTGCCCGCGACCTCGTAGCCGGGGATGTCGGCGACCGGGGCGGTGCCGCCCTTGCCGCAGACCGCCCGCAGGAGCGCGGCCGTCTCGGCCGCGGCGCGGGCGCTGACCGCGCGGCCGCGCGAGCGGGGCGGGTACGCGAGGACGACCTGCCTGGTCTTGGAATCCTCCACGCGCAGGACCAGCTGCGGCTGCATCAGCAGGCCGTCGGCGGCGATCGCCGACATCGCGAAGTGCATCTGCATCGCGGTGACGCTGACGGAGTGCCCCATCGGGATGCGCGAGATGCCCGCGGCCCACTGCGGCGAAGTCGGCGGGATGAGCAGGCCCGGCACCTCCGCGCCCGTCAGCAGGCCCGACGGGGCGCCGAAGCCGAAGGCCTTGATGAGTCCGAAGAACCGGTCCTCGCCCTGGCGCTCGGCGTAGAGCATGCCCACCTGGACCGTGCCGCGGTTCGAGGATTCGCGCACGATGGTGCGGATGTCGGCGACGCCGAGGGCGTGGGAATCGGCGGGCAGGGAGACGAGGCGGCCCTTGTAGGGGACCTGCGTCGCCCCGCAGTCGTAGACGGAGTTCGGCGTGATCAGCCGCTCCTCGAGCGCGCCGGCGATCGAGACGATCTTGAAGACCGAACCCGGCTCGTAGACGTCGGACACGGCGCGGTTGCGCTGGCTGTCCATCGGCGCCGCCTTGGCGTCCCAGAAGAGGTTGAGGTCGAAGGTCGGCCAGTTGGCCAGGCCGAGGATGCGGCCGGTGCGCGGCTCGCTGACGATGATCACCCCGCCCTTCGGGTTGTAGCGGGCGGCGGCGGCGGCGAGCGCGTCCTCGCAGGCCTTCTGCACGAGGCTGTTGATGGTGAGCACCACGTTGCTGCCGTCGACGGGGGGCACCTCGCGGATGCGGATGCTCGCGATCTCGCGGCGCTTGCCGTCGCGCTCGGACTCGATCCAGCCCTTCTGGCCGGCGAGGAGCGGGTGCATCACGCGCTCGATGCCCGCCGCCGGCTCGCCTTCCTTGTTCACGAAGCCGAGCACGTGCGCGGCGAGCGCGCCCTTGGGGTAGGCGCGGCGGTACTTGAGCTCGGCGCGGAGGGCCTTGATGTTGAGCGCCTTCATCCGCTTGACGGTCTCCTCGCCGCACTCGCGGGCGAGGACGACCCAGCGGACCTTGCGTTCGACCCCCTCGTCGTCCAGCCGGGGCGGCGGGTTGAAGGCCTCGAGCACCTTGAGCGCGGGGATGCCCAGGGCGAGGGCGACCTCGCCGGCGCGGGGCGCGTCCTTCTTGTCGAGGGCGACGGGGTCGACCCCGATGTCCCAGACATCCTCGGAGACCGCGAGCAGGTTATCCTGCGCGTCGCGGACCTCGCCGCGGCGGCACGGGAGTTCCTGGCGGACGCGCCGGGCCTGCATGGCCTCGGCGCGCAGCTCGGGCGCGTCCACCCAATGGAGCCAGACCAGCCGCAGGAAGACGGCCAGGAAACAGGCGGACACGACCCAAGCCAGCGAACGGTAGCGCATTCGGCTGGCGTGGGGTAGGGTCATCGCGGGCTCTTTCCTCCCTGCTCCGCGGCGGGGCGGAACGCGATGTCGAGCGCCGCGGTCCGCGGGCTCTGGGTGAGGAGGGGCACCGCCGCGGGCGCGGCGGGATGGGGGCGGACCCAGAGGACGCGGTCCGGGGTCGGCGGCTTGAAGTCCTCGCCGACCCGCTGGATCAGCTGGAGGGTGTCGAGGCCCTGGTCGCGCTTGCGCTTGAGGCCGTCGAGTTCCTTGCGCGTCTCCACGGCGGCGCGCTCGTGGCGGACGATCTGCTGCCCGACGGCGTCGCCCTGGATGCGCAGGCGGATGATGTTGATGGTGCCGACGGCGGCGACGGCGAGCGTCGCGGCGAGGAAGGCCCAGGTCCCGAGGCGGCGCGGGTTCATGCGGCGAGCCTCCGGACGGCGCGCAGGCGGGCGGACCGGCTGCGGGGGTTGCGTTGCTGCTCGGCGTCCGAGGGCTGGACGGCCTTGCGGGTGAGGAGGTCGGCCTGCTTCACGCGGTCGTCCTGCGCGGTGTTGTCGTCGCGGTCGACCGGGCGGCCGGCCACGCCGTTCATGTAGCGCTTCACCATCCGGTCCTCCAGGGAATGGAAGGAGATGACGGCGAGGACGCCGCCGGCGGTGAGCTTGGCGAAGGCCTTGGGGAGGGCGTCGGCGAGGGCGCCCAATTCGTCGTTCACCGCGATGCGGACGCCCTGGAAGGTGCGGGTGGCGGGATGCGGACCGCGGGGGCCGGGGGCGGGCGGCGCGGCTTCGGCGACCAGTTCGGCGAAGCTGCCGGTGCGGGCGAGGCGGCCGGAGCCGCGCGCCTGCTCGATCGCGGTGACCACGCGGTGCCAGCGGGGCTCCTCGCCGTAGTCGCGGACGGCGCGGACGAGCTCCTGCCGGTCCGCGCGCTCCAGGAACTCGGCGGCGCTGCGGCCGGAGCGGGTATCCATCCGCATGTCGTTGGGCGCGTCGTGGCGGAACGAGAACCCGCGGGCCGGCTCATCGAGCTGGAAGGAGGAGACGCCGATGTCCAGCAGCACGCCGTCGAAGCGGCCGGGCACCCGGTCGAGGTCGCGGAAGTTCTCCGCGTGGAAGCGCAGGCGACCGGCGTAGCGGGCCAGCAGGGGGGCGGCGCGTTCCGCGGCCGCGGGGTCGCGGTCCAGCGCGTCGACCGTCGCGCCCGGGGCGCGGTCGAGCAGCGCGGCGGAGTGGCCGCCGCCGCCGAACGTGCCGTCCAGGTAGGCGCGCCCGTCCCGCGGGTCGAGGAGCGCGAGGCACTCCTCAAGCAGGACTGGGACGTGGCTGGTCATGCGGGCTGTGAATAAGGTGTGAGTTGTGTCAGTAACTTTTGGATACAGGCTCAGATGCCCAGCTCCTTGAGCGCGCGCAGGATGACGAGCGTGCGCTCGGAGTCGCGGTCCACGGCCGGCGGATTCACCGACGTGATCTGGAACGTCGTGAAGCCGCCGCGGAAGACGACGTCGCGGCCGAGCGCGGCCTGGCGCACGACGTGCTCGTTGAGCGTGATGCGGCCGGCCTTGTCGCACGCGACCTCGACGCTGTTCTCGCCGAGCAGGCGCAGCGCGTCCATCTTGTCCGGGTCGCTCACAGTGACCTGCGTCGCGGCGTCGAAGATGCGCCGCACCATCGCGGGCGGGAACACGACGATCGAACCGAGCGCGGGGTGGAACATCGCGAGGAAGCTCGTCTCGCCGCCGCCTTCGAAGCGCCAGGCCGCCGGAATCGTGACACGGTTCTTCTCATCCAGCTTTCCGTTATGGATGCCGGTGAAGAGACCGATGTGAGTGCCATTGGACATTTCGTGGGGTAAAGCCCCCTATCGACCCACTTTTCGCCACTCCTCCCCACTGGTCAAGAAATTTGCCCCATTTTGTTATTAACACGCGCCTGGATTCGACCAATTGAACGAATTCATCCTTAAAATCACAAAATTATGACTATAAACATCTTACAAATGTTGATTGTTTTTAGACAAAACAGCCTCCCCGGGGACGCACGCCGACCCCGCTCCGCCCGCCGCGGCCGGATCGCCGGCGCCCGTCCCTCGTATCTATAAAACAACTACGCCTGACCGGGTCCGGGGCCGGCCCGTCCGGGGCGAAACTGGTTGCCTTGCCGCCCCCGCTGTGCTTTGTCTGGAGCCACTTCCACCACCGTCCTTGACCATGAAGCTCGCCGCCTCCCTCGCCCTCCTCGCCACCGCCCTCGCCGTCACGGGCTGCAACACCCTGATCGGCGTCGACAACCCCGACCAGCGCGAAGCCAGCTTCTCCAACGCCACCGGCACCCTGGTGACCCGCTACAACACCTCCGACCTCGACGCGGTGTTCAACGCCGTCAAGCGCGCCATCGACTCCCAGTCCGACATGAAGCGCATGGGCGAGACCCCGGACGAAGGCCCCAACAAGGAGCTGCTCGGCGTCACCGTCTTCGCGCGCGCCATCGGCGACCTGGAGGTCAAGGTCGAGGTCGTCAAGGCCGAGGACCCGATCACCAAGCAGGCCTTCGTCTCCGTCTCCGTGAAGTACGGCTTCTTCGGCAACCTGCCGCAGAGCCAGAAGATGGTCTCCCTCATCTCCCAGAACCTCCGTCGCTAAGCGCCGGGCGGAACCGCTCCACGGACGCCGCCCGGCCGCCAGGCTCGGCGGCGTTCCTTTTTCAGCACTCCCCTCTCCCCCATGGGCAACATCCACGGCCACAGTTTCCGGATCACCACCTTCGGCGAAAGCCACGGCCCCGCCTTGGGCGTCGTCATCGACGGCTGCCCGCCGCGCGTCCCGTTCGACCCGGCCTTCCTCCGCGCCGAGCTCGCGCGGCGCCGGCCCGGCCAGAGCGCGCTCGTCACCCAACGCAAGGAGGGCGACGAGCCGGAAGTGCTTTCCGGCATCTCGCCCGACGGCCTCACGCTCGGTTCGCCCATCGCCATCGTGATCCGCAATACGGACCAGCGCTCGGAGGCCTACGCCGAGATGCAGGCGGCCTACCGGCCCTCGCACGCCGACTTCACCTACGACGCCAAGTACGGCATCCGCGCCGTGGCGGGCGGCGGCCGCTCTTCCGCGCGCGAGACCGCCGCGCGCGTCGCCGCCGGCGCCGTCGCCAAGACGGTGCTGAAGCACGCCTGCGGCGCCCGCATCACCGCCTGGGTCGAAAGCGTCGCCGACCTCCGCATGCCCGCGCCCGCGAAGACGCCGAGCCTGAAGCAGGTCGAGGCCACGCCGACGCGCTGCCCCCACCCGGCCACCGCCGCGAAGATCGACGCGCTCATCCGCGCGGCCCGCGCCGACGGCGACTCCGTCGGCGGCGTGATCTGCTGCGCCATCGAGGGCCTGCCCGCCGGCCTCGGCTCCCCGGTCTTCGACCGCTTCGAGGCGGACCTCGCCAAGGCGATGCTCTCGCTCCCCGCGACCAAGGGCTTCGAGCTCGGCAGCGGCTTCGCCGGCACGCTCCTGCGCGGCAGCGCGCACAACGACACGTTCGTCCGCAAGGGCGGCCGCATCCGCACCGCGACGAACCGCTCCGGCGGCACGCAGGGCGGCATCACCAACGGCGAAGCCGTCGTGTTCCGCGTCGCCTTCAAGCCGACCGCGACCGTGCTCAAGCCGCAGCGGACCGTCGGCCCCGACGGCCGCGCCACCGAGCTGACGGCGAAGGGCCGCCACGACCCGTGCGTGCTCCCGCGCGCCGTGCCGATCGTCGAGGCCATGGCCGCGCTGGTGGCCGTCGACCACTGGCTCCGCGACCGCGGGCAGAACGCGCCCTTCGGCCGCTGCGGACGCAAGGCATGAAGCCGCTCATCCTCATCCTCGGGCTCCGCGGTTCCGGCCGGCTCGCGGTCGCGAAGGAACTGGCCGAGAACGGCTGGGCGGACGGCAAGCGCGTCCGCACCTTCCGCGAGGCGCGCGAGGCGGCGGCCGACGACGACGCCTGGTCGTTCGCCGACGGCGCCGCGACCCTCCCCGCGCCCGGCGACGCCGACGCCGGCATCCTGGTCACGCACGGCGGGCTCTCCGCCGTGGACCAGATGGAGGCGCTCCACCGCGCCCTGCCCGCCTCGGGCTGGCAGGTCCAACGCATCGTCGCGGTCGTCGATTGCCCGCTGACCCAACGGCACCCCGACGTGGCCCGCTGGCTCGAACCCTGCGTCCACTTCGCGGATGTGGTGGTGCTCAACCGCCGCTGGGAGGTGCCCGGCCAGTGGGTCAACAAGTTCCTCGAACCCTACGAGGCCGACTTCTACCCGTGCCTCTTCGTGAACCTGCTGAAGAACGGCACGCTCACGAACCCGGCCATGCTCATCGAGGGCGAACCGCTGCGCCGCACGCACATCTTCGACGACATCGACGCGGTCGACGAGATGGAGTTCGACGAGGATAACCTGCCGGACGAGCCGTTCGACCTGGTCCGCCAACCCGACAAATACTTCGCGCGGGACGAACTGGGCCGGCGCATGCTCACCGTGCCGGAGATGGGCGAGATCCTGCGCCGCGAGCAACGGGCCTGAGACGCGCATGCGGGCCCTGATCGCGACCTACGCCTGGCTGCTCGCCCGCCTGCCCGAGGCTTTCGCGCGGGCCAACGCCGCGGCCCTCGGGCTGCTGCTCTGGCTGCTGCGCCGCCGCGTGATCCGGGCCAACCTCCGCGCGGCCTTCCCCGACCGCGACGAGGCCTGGGTCCGGCGGATCGGCCGGCTGTCCTGCCGGCGGGCCGCCGAGATGGGGCTCTTCTCCATCGTGTCGCCGCGGCTGACGGCCGACGAGATCCGCGGCCGCCTGAAGGTCCATCCGGAGATCCTCGCCGGCGAGGCGCGGCTGACGGCCGACGTCGGGGGCCTGGTGCTCTTCGTG
>JBEBDN010000071.1:0-7729 GCA_041156945.1 Verrucomicrobiota bacterium
CGCCTTCCAGGCGGGCTCTTTCGGGGTTACCAATAACGCCGTCGCTGGTTCCGATGACCTCGATGCGACGCTCACCGCCAACGGAACAGGTTTGCAGCTGCCCGCTGGCGCCACGCTTACCGGCATCACCGCCGGGTCGACCGGCTTCATCGCGGTCAGCTTGGACACGCCGGCGACCCCCGGGCCGAGGACGGTCGCCGTCAATGCCGCCTACACGTCCCAGCCCAGCGGCACTGCGGTCGGGTCGCAATCATTCAATGTCACCGGTACCGCGTATGAATACGCCGTCGCCTCCGTCCCCGCGAGCATCGACGCCGGCAAGGCCCGGCTTGGCTCGCCTTTGTACGGCGCGTTTTCCCAGGCAACGGTTACGGTGCGCAATCTTGCCGCGGACACCACCTATGGTGAATCGTTGATGGCCAATTGGTCCGGTCAATCCGGGTCCGCCGTGACCTCCGGCACGATGGTGACCCCGCTGAGCCCCGGGCAGACAGGAAACACGCTTACGCTCTCCGTCGTCGCCGGACAATCCGTGGGCACCTACTCAGGTGCCGCGACCCTGGACCTCACCTCACTTGAGGTGCCCGGCTCCAACTTGGGCAATACGCCCCTCGCCTCGCGCACGATTAACGTGTCGGGGACGCTCTATGAACCGGCCACGGGTTCGGTGGCCCTGGGCGATCGGGTCATCAATCTTGGCCACATCCGGCTGGGCAGCGGACCGCATACCCGGACAATCACGGTATCCAACGCCGCAACGCCAGGCCTTTACGCCGAAGTGTTGGGCGCCGAATTTGGTTCGACCGCGCCGGGGATGACGACGATCGGATCGATTGTCGGACTCCTCGCCGGGGGAAACGACTCGACCCTTCGGGTCGGTTGGGCCAACCAGACCGGGACCGGGGCCTTTTCGGCGCAAACCACGCTTACCTTTAAAACGTCGGGCTCGGGATTGCCGACCGAAGATGTCGGGACGCAGGCGATCACCGTCACGGGGGTAGTCGATGCCCTGGCTTCCGTAAGCTCGGCCTTGCAGGTCGCGGGCGGCCGCGTCCATGTCAACGGCGCCTTCCCGGTGGTCGCCGTCCCCATCCAGAATCTCACGATCGACGCGGTGGCGGAGACCTTGTCCGTCGGCGTCCTTTCCGCGACGGACAATCTTTGGCACAACGACGGCACCATCGTCGGCTTGGCGAGCAACCAGACATCTGGCTCCGAGATCCAGGTCCGGCTGCTGGCGTCGGCGAGCCCCAGGGAACTCACCGAAGTTTTGGCGCTATCGGCGTCTTCGATTTCGGCCAACCCCTTGTTCGAGCCCCTGGGTGTCGGCGCAATCACCGCGACCGTCACCGGCTTGGCCTATTCCGGCAAAAGCGACTGGAGCGGGGGCAGCGGACATTGGACCGCGGGTTCGTCCGATGCGGATTGGCTTCGATGGACGCGTCTCGGCGGCATCCCGGGCATCGATGGGACGCTCAGTTACGAAGATACGGCGACCTTCGCCGGCGCGGGTGGGAATACGGTGACTCTCAATGGTGTCTCGCCCGAACTACAGGCCTTGAATTTCACGAGCACGGGAGGAACGATCTTGGACTCGGCCGGTGCCGAATCGATCCTGCTGGGACAGGGCGTGGCGCTTGCCCAGATGTCGGTCAGCGGAGGCGCGCATCGCCTGTTGGCGCCCGTCGCCCTTTACCAGAACCTGGGCATCACGTCCTCAGCCGGCTCGGTCTTGGGCATCGAAGGAACGCTTTCCGTCGTCGGGGCTTCGACGCTGACCATGGGAGGAGCGGGGATGGTTGACCTTCGTACCCTGTTGCCGGGCAACTTGGATCTCAACGTTCAGGGTGCGACCCTTGGATCGACCACCGACCAGGCATTTGGGGCGCTTTCTGCGACCGGGGGCGCAATCCGATCGACCAAATCGGGAAGCGGGACGGTTAACCTGACCTTTGCGTCCCTTGAAAAGGTTTCCGCCGGCGTCGGCTCCAACATCCTGACGCTGGGTGATGCCGCCGATCCGTCCAAGTTGACGATCACCCTGGCGGGGCCGACGGTCGCCAACGTCCGGGGCGGGGTTCTGCGAAACAATGCAACGATGGCCGCTCCCATCGCGGTTCATCAAGGAGGCACCTTGGGTGGCGTCGGTCGCTCGGGTGCCGTCGACGTCGCGGCCGGCGGCACTTTCGCTCCGGGCAATTCCATCGGAACTTATACGACGGACACCCTGACCCTTCTCGCCGGGGCTACCTTCAACGTCGAATTCAACGCCATCAACGCCGACGCCGCATTGGTCCAGGTGGGCCCGACGGTTTTGGGCGGGCAGCTCCTGCTGTCATATTTCGCCCAAGGTGGGGCCGGGGAGTCGGTGGTCACCAACGCGACGGCTTTACCGATCATCTGGACCCAAGGCCATACCGCCACCGGCGCCTTCAGCTCCGTCGCCTTCGACGCCGCGACGGCCGCCGCCTATTCCTGGTTATCTCCGCAAGTCCGGGTTTTGGCCGATCGCGTGGAGGTCTACTTCACGGACATCGTCTTCACCGGCGTGGGCATCGGGGACGCCACCCATGTCAACGTCGGCAGCACGCACGTTGGCCAGCCGTTCAACACGGGCGATACCCTCGTCAGCAATGTCGCCACCGTGGGTTCCGGCACGATCGACGCCACCTTGAACACGGCCGGAGGCGACAGTCTTGTGCTGGCGCCGGGTGTTGTCCTGGGCGTTCAGCCGGCGAATGCGGTCGCCGCGACGGTTTCCCTGCTCACGCCGACCACGGTCGGACCGAAGTCCGGCCAGGTGCTCGTGACGTTCACCTCACAGCCAGGCTCGGTCGACGCCGGCACCGAGACCATCACCGTCAGCGGCACGGCTTACGAGTATGCGTCGACGAGCGTCCCCGGGACGGTTGACCTTGGCTCGATCCGCCTGGGCTCGACGCTGCAGGGCGCCTTCGCGCCGCGGACGATCCCCGTGACGAACCTCGCGGCCTCGGCCGTTTACGGCGAAAAGCTGTCCGCCTCGTGGGGTCCGACCAGTTCCGCTAACGTCGTGGTCGCCGGCGATGTCGCCAGGCTCGACCCGCAATCCACGAGCAATAGCTTGAACGTGAACCTGGCTGCGGGGCTGGGACGCGGCCAATATTCGGAATCGGCTACGCTGGAGCTGACCTCCGTTGCCTTGGAAGGCTCGAATTTGCCCTCCACGCCCAGTTCGCAGACCATCAATGTCGTCGGCAAAGTCTATGCGCCCGCAAGCGGTGCGACCGTCTCCACGCTCAACTTGGGGTTCACCCGGGTGGGGGTAGGTTTCCTGACAAAGCAAATCCCCGTCACCAATGTCGCCGCCGACCTGCCGTATACGGAAACGCTCAAGGCCGAGATCTTGAATCCTACCGCTGGTTTGACGCTTTCAGGAACGTTGAGGGGATTGGCTCCAGGTCAGACCGCTTCCACGCTCGGTGTCAGCTCGACCGATGTCGCCACGCCCGGCCTCAAGTCCGGCAGGGTCACCGTTCGTTTCGTGACCGAAGCCCAAGCCGGCTCCGGATTGACGGACGAGGAGGTCGGCGTTCGCCAGGATATCGCCGTCACCGGGACCGTGACGACCTTGGCGTCGCTCTCGGCCGGGGCGGTGAATAACGGACGGCGCCACATCGGCCGGGCGTTCGATCCGGTGGCGGTGACGGTCTCGAACAACCAAGCCAACGCGGACTGGGTCCCCTACACTGAGTCCCTCCGGGTGGCGGTCGCCTCCGCCGATGCCGGCTTGTGGCACGACGGCGGCTCCGTCGCCAGCCTGCTAGCAACGGCGAGCGATGGCGCTTCCATCCACGTTCGACTCAACGATGTCTCCGTCGAAGGGGACTTCACGAAGCGCCTCTTCCTGGCGGGCACGTCCCTTTCGCCCTCCGTCGGACTCCTTCCCGACTATTCGCTCGGCACGCACGCCGTCGACGTCACGGGCCTGGTCTATTCCGGCAAGAGCACCTGGGAAGGGTCGAGTGGGCAGTGGACCGCCGGCGTGGTCGATGCGGATTGGCTGCGGTGGACCCGCCTAGGCGGCATCCCGGGCATCGACGGGGTATGGAGCGTCGGTGACACGGCGACCTTCGCCGGAGCCGGCGGCAACACCGTCACGCTCGCTGGGGTTTCGCCCGAGCTGCAAGCGCTGAACTTCGCGAGCGCGGGAGGGACCGTCCTGAACGCGGCCGGGGCCGAGTCGATCCTGCTGGGGCAGGGTGTGGCCCTCGCCCAGATGTCGGTCGGAGGCGGCTCGCACCGCGTGGTCGCTCCCATGGTCCTGCACCGCAGCCTCGAGATCACCGCCGCTTCGGGAGCTTCTCTCTCGCTCGAGGGCGCAATCGCGACGCCAGGTGCCACGGCGCTCACCGTCAAGGGCGAGGGCTCAGTGGACCTCCGTACCGCCGTGCCCGGTTCACTCGTCCTCAACCTTCAGGGCGCCAGCCTCCGCGCCGCCGTCGACCAGGTCTTCGGCGCGCTCAATCTCCAGTCCGGCACGCTGACCTCGTCCGCGCCCGCCGGCACCACCGTGACCGCGACCGGCTTGGTCAAGACAGGTTCCGGAGAAGTCATCTTGGGCGACAAACTGGCGCCCTCCCGGCTCGTCGTCGCCGGCCCGATCCCGCTCGCCGATGTGACCGCCGGTGTCCTCAGCAACAACGCAGACTTGCGAGCGCCGGTGACGGTCCGCGCCGGTGCCATGCTCGGCGGCAACGGCAGGTCCCATGCGGTGACCGTTCTCGACGGGGGCTACCTTTCCCCGGGCAACTCGATCGACACCTACACGACGACCTCGCTGACGTTGAGCGGCTCATCGGTATATGTAGTTGAGTTCAACTCCGACGTGGCCGACAAGGTCGTGGTGACGGATGGTCCGACCATCCGCGGCGGGCAGATCCTGGTCAGGTTCCTTGGTGGCACCTCCCAGCAGGACATCCTTGGCAAGGTCTTCACCATCATCAGCAACGCCGGTCACGTCGCCACGGGAACTTTCGATGCCGATGATGTAGCCTTCGACGCGGCCACCGCCGCCCTATTCCCCGGCTACACGCCGCTCGTCAGCCTTTTCGATGACCGCACGGACCTTTATTTCCAGCTTCGCCAGAACTTCGGGACGCCCCGTACGATCTCGAGCGTGCCGAGCATCCTGGGCCGGACGAACTCGCTGTTCGTGCGCTCGATCTTCGGCGACCCGTGCTCGCGGCTGGCGGCGCGCGGTCCCTCCACCGCCCAGGGCCTGACGCTGAACTCGCTGCTGGGCTCCCGGAACGACATCGCCACGATGGTCTCGGGCGCGTTGGACAACTCCTGGGTGCAGGGCTACGGCGAGACGATCTCGGCCAACCAGGGCAGCGGCGATTGGGGCTATGATTTCCAGCTGGGCGGGGTTTCCGCCGGCCTGGACCTGATCCGCCGGCCCAACTCGGTCGTCGGCCTGGCGTTCGGCCTGTCGGAGTCGTCCGCGACCCATGACTACAAGGGCGACCGGACTTCGGGCCGGGCCTACGACTTCGGGGTCTACGCCCACGCCAAGCACGGGGAGGCCGACGTCAACTTCGTGGCGTTCGTCTCCAAGTACGCCCTGACCCACACCCGCTTCGTCGACATGGGCATCACGACCAAGCCCGCCGTGGGAAAGCCCGACGCCTACCGCGCCGGCATCGCCTTCGGCTACGACGCCAAGGTCCACGCGACCGCGGAGTCGGACGCGTTCCTCCGGATGGGCGTGGGCGGCGGCCTCATGAGCCGCGGCGCCTTCACCGAGACGGGCGACGAGGCCATCGCGATGGACTTCGACGCCGCGCGGGTGCCGTACTTCCAGTTCGACCTCGGGCTTACCTACGGCCACGACCTCTTCCGGTCGGACAAGTCTTGGCGCGTGTTCGGCGAGGCGATGCTGACCCGACACGTGTCGGTCAGTCCCGACCCCGGGATGGCCCGCTTCGTCAACGCCGTCGGCAACAGCACCGAGGTCGCCGTCGCCTCCCCCGAGTACACCTACCTCCAGGTCCGGCCCGCCGTGGGCATCTCCTGGAACAAGGGCAGCAACTCGGCCGAGCTCAAGGTGTTCACCGAGCTGCGGGCGGGGAAGTCCTCCCCGGGCGCCAGCCTCAACTACCGCCACCAGTTCTGAGCACCGGCTCCGGCGGAGGATTCCACGAAAAAGGGGCGCCGTACGGCGCCCCTTCTCGTTGGCCGGTGGAGGGTGGTTCAGTCGGAGTCCGACTCGCCCTGCTCGGCGGCGCGGGTGACGATTACGCGGTTGTTGCCGTTGACCACCTGGAGGGCGGCGACGAAGGCGTTGAGCTGGCGCGGGTCGCGCAGGGTGACCTCGTAGGCGACTTCGGTCATCATGCCCGCCTGGATGGTCTCCACGGAGGTGAGCTCGTGGGCCGAGAGGTGGCGGGCGAAGGCTTCGGCGAAGGCCTCGTCGTAGTTGCAGTCGTTGTTCACGCGGATGCGCAGGAGGTGCGAGCTGCGCTGGGCCACGAACAGGTCGCGGGCGGAGATCGCCCAGATGATCGCGCAGACGAGCGGCACGGTGATCAGGGCCAGCAGGTACTGCTGCGCGCCCACCGCGAGGCCGGTGGCCATCGCGAGGAAGATGAAGCCGATGTCGCGGGACTGGGAGACGGAGCGACGGAAGCGGATGATGGAGAAGGCCGCGAACATCCCGAAGGCCGTGGCCGAGTTGCCCTGCACGACCATGATCACCAGCGTGACGACCGTGCCCAGGATGAGCAGGGTGTGCACGTAGTCCTGGGAATAGCGCGCGCCGCGGTAGGTGCGCTTGTACACGGCGGCGATGAGGCTGTTGAGGGCGAAGCTGAAGAGGATGGCGAAGAGGATCTCCGGGATGCCGGTCGCGCCCGGCCGGGCGGCCGCGGGGGCGAAGAGCGTCTCGAGGAAGCCCGCGTGCGGCGCGGTGGGCGCGGCGGCGGGGGCGGCTTGGGCGAGGAAGGGGAGCATGGCGGTAGGGGAAAGGGGGTCAGGCGGCGACGGCGGGGAGCCCGAAACGGCGGACACCCTCGCTGTACTTGCTGAAGTTGCGAGGCGATAGTCGCAGCCGGGTGAGTTTTTGCGCGAAGGCGTGGGGCACCGCGCCGGCGCCCTTGACCTCCATGAGGCAGGTGGCCGGCGGCAGGACGAGGTGCCGGAAGCGCCGGTCGTCGGTGCGCGGCGTCAGGTCGTCGAAGCGCACGGCCACGTCGTGGTCGAAGGTCACGCGCAGGGCCTCGGCGGCCGGCTGGCCGGGCAGGTTCAGGAAGAAGGCGTGGCGGTCGTAGCGCATCACGCAGGCGGGGCGGAAGCCCTCGTGCTCCACGAGCCGGCGGACCTCCGCGAGGGTCCGGGCCTCGCCGGTGTTCCAGGGGCCGGGGTCGTCCGCCCCGGTGGCCAGCGCGAGGGCGCGGGCGAGGCTCGTCTGCACGCGCCGCTTCACGCCGCGGCCGTCGGCCTTGTGCTTCACCTCGATGAAGCTCGTCGGGGCGATGGCGCCGTCCTCCGAGCCGTAGACGCGCACGCGCAGTTTGCGGCGGGAGGGGACGCCCCGCCAGTTGTCCCAATAGCACCGGCGGTCGGGCGAATCGTAGTAGAGGCTGACGATCGGGTAGCGGCCGTCGGAGCCGCCTTGGGTGTCCGGCTGGAGTTCGCCGGCGAGGCTCGCGAGCAGGGCCGCGCGTTGGTCGAGCGTGAGGAGGAACTT
>JBEBDN010000072.1:0-3753 GCA_041156945.1 Verrucomicrobiota bacterium
AAAGTCGCGCGCTCCGGCGCCTGGTTGAAGACGGAGAACTTCATCGGACCGACGTAGCTGCCCTGGTCGCGGGCGTAGTAGCGTCGCGGCGTCCCGGGCAGTTTTTCGGCGGAGGCGACGAGCACCTGGCGCAGGGCGTCCTCGGCGGTCGCGAGGTAGCGCGCGAGCTGGACGTGGGAGACGTCGAGGGCCTGCCCACTCTTGTTGAAGCGGAAAGCTTCGGTATCCTCAGGCAGGGACTCGCGCACATCCAACCACGGCGCGGCCAGGAGGTCGCGCAGGGTGTTCTCGTATTCGAAGCGGTTGAGGCGGCGCTTGACGGCGCGCCCATCGGCGGCGACACGCGCGGTCTCGGCGGCGTTCAGCTTGCTGGCGAGCTGCGCAAGGTAGTCCGACTTGGCTGCGGGGGCGGGACGCGCCTTCTTCGCGGGCGGCATTTCGCCGGTGGCGATCTGGTCGTGGACCTTGACCCAGGTCGCGGCATTGCGGGGGTCGGTCGGGGCGAACTTCAGGGACTCGAGGTCGAAGCCCCCCTTGCGCGTCTGGCTGTCGTGGCACTCGAGGCAGTGCTTCTCCAGGAACGGCGCCACCTCCGCCGCCGGGAGGGCGAGGGCAAGGAGGCAAAGGGGCAGGAACCGGGCGATCATTGGGGGCAGCCCTTGAGACAGTCGAAAGCCCCCGGGGTTGCCAAGTTCGGAGCGTCCACCCCACCCCTGGTCCGAGGGTTTTACGGGGATAAAAGGCCCCAAGCCTCGGCCGTTGCCAAGCCCCACCCTACCCCCTGCCGTCCGGGATGCTCGCCACCATCCGTTCCGGCGCCCTCGTTGGGGTGGAAGCCGTCGCCGTCGAGATCGAGGTCAACACCGGCGAATATGGCGAATTGGAGATCTTCCTGGTCGGCCTGCCCGACACCGCCGTCAAGGAATCCAAGACCCGGGTCATCTCCTCGCTGATCAACACGGGGCTCCGTCCGCCCGAGACGGTCACCACCATCAACCTCGCCCCGGGAGACCTCCGCAAGGAGGGCGCGATGTACGACCTGCCGATCGCGGTCGGACTCGCCGCGTCGACCGGACAGCTCTCGAAGACCCGCCTTCCGCACTACCTCCTCGCCGGTGAACTCGGGCTCAGCGGGCAGGTACGCCCCATCCGCGGTGGCGTGGCCTTGGCGGCCTACGCCAAGCGCGCGGGCCTCAAGGGGGTCATCCTGCCCCGGGCCGCCGCGCAGGAGGCGGCGCTCATCGACGGGGTCGAGGCCGTGCCGGTCGACACGCTCGATGCGGCGCTGCGGTTCTTGTCGGGCGATCCGGGCTTCGCCCCTTTGCCGACGGTGACGGACCCGTTCGCCTTCGCGGGCTTGGGCGAGCAACCCGACTTCACCGAGGTCAAGGGGCAGCTGGGCGTGCGCCGCGCGGTGGAGGTCGCGGCGGCGGGCGGGCATAACTTACTGCTCATCGGCCCACCGGGCTCGGGGAAATCGCTCATCGCGAAACGCATCCCTTCCATCCTGCCGACGCCGGACAAGGCGGAGTTCCTCGAGATCCTCGCGGTGCATTCGGCCGCGGGCATGAACGTGGCCGACCCGACCCGCGCCTGGTTGCGGCCGTTCCGCTCGCCGCACCACACGATCAGCGATGTGGGGATGATCGGCGGCGGGGCCATGCCGACCCCAGGCGAGGTGTCGCTGGCGCATCGCGGTGTGCTCTTCCTGGACGAGTTGCCGGAGTTCCGCCGCTCGGTGCTCGAGGTGCTTCGCCAGCCGCTCGAGGATGGCAATGTGACGGTTTCCCGGGCGGCCGCGAAGGTGACCCTGCCCTCCCGCCTGATGCTGGTGGCGGCGATGAATCCCTGCCCGTGCGGCTACCTTGGGGACCGGCAGCGCACTTGCCGTTGCGGGCCGACGGTGGTGCAGCGTTACCGCGGACGGATCTCGGGGCCGCTGCTCGACCGCATCGACCTGCAGGTGGAGGCGCCGGCCCTGTCGCTCGAGGAACTGCGGGATGGGCGCACGGGCGAGCCTTCCGCCGCGATCCGCGCCCGGGTGGAGGCGGCCCGGGCCTTGCAGCGTCGCCGCTTCGGCGACCGGGCCGGGGGCTGCAACGCCCTCCTCTCCGGCAAGGCCCTGCGGGCCTGCTGCGCCCTGGAGCCCGCGCAAGGCGACCTCCTGCAGGAGGCCATGGAGCGCCTGAAGCTATCGGCCCGGGCCTACGACCGCATCCTGCGCGTGGCCCGGACCATCGCCGACCTGGCCGAGGCCGAGCAGATCGCCACGACCCACCTGCTGGAGGCCATCCATTACCGCTCGCTGGACCGGGGCTGAAAACGCTCGCAGACGCGGAGGTTTCGCTTCCAATGGGGGCTTCCCCATGAAGACCCGACTCCTCCGCATCGGCGCCGCCTTGCTCGCCGTGACCTTGGCCCTACCGCTGGCCGCGGCCGACGCCATCAAGGTCCTGATCATCGACGGCCGCAACAACCACGACTGGGTCCGCACGACCGAATCGTGCAAGGCGACCCTCGAGGCCACCGGCCGCTTCAAGGTCGACGTCTCGACGGCCCCGGCCGCCTTCGGCAAGCCCCAGCCAGCCAAGCCCAAGGCGGGCGACGCCGCGGGCAAGAAGGCCTACGACGCGGCCCTCGCGGCCTGGAAGAAGGAGGAGGCCGACTACAACCAGGCCCACGCCGCGGACTGGAACAAGTGGTCGCCGAAGTTCGCCGACTACGCGGTGGTGGTGAACAACTACAACGGCCCGGAATGGGGCGCGGACATGAAGGACGCCTTCACCGACTACGTGCTCAAGGGCGGCGGCCTGGTCAACGTCCACGCGGCCAACAACGCCTTCACGGGCTGGGACAACTTCAACGAGATGATCTGCGTCGGTTGGCGCGGCGCCACCTTCGGGCAGCGCGTGGCGGTCGACGACGCCACCGGCAAGGCCGTCGCGGTCGCCGAGGCGGACGAGAAGATCAAGACCAAGGGCTTCGGCTCCGGCCATGGCTCCAAGCACGCCTTCATCCTCAAGACCCGCGACGCCGCCCACCCGGTGCTGCAGGGCTTCCCGACCGAATGGCTGCATGCCTCGGACGAGCTCTACCACCGCATGCGCGGCTCGGCCGACCACATGGACGTCCTCGAGAGTTCCTTCTCGTCCGAGAAGTTCGGCGGGACCGAGATGCACGAGCCGATGGTCTGGTGGGCCAAGTTCGGCGAAGGCCGCGTCGTGACCACCTCGATGGGCCACCTCTGGGCCGGCGATAAGACCTTCGACGCCCTGCACTGCGTGGGTTTCCAGACCATCCTGGCCCGCTCCACCGAATGGGCCGCGACGGGCAAGGTGACCATCCCGATCCCGGCCGGCTTCCCGACCAAGGACCAGACGAGCGTCATCGAGCCGTCCAAGGTGGTCTGGAAGAAGTAATAAAGGATATCGTTTGATTGCGGGACTTGAAGCCCGACCGGGGCGTGGCAGATTCCTGCCATGCCCCGCTTCTTTTTTGCCCTGCTCGCGCTCTGCCTAAGCGCCTTGGTCCAGGCCGAGACTTACGAGCTGCGTAACGGCAACCTCATCCGTCGTTTCGAGCTGAAGGATGGGCGCTTCCGCACGCTCGGCTGGACCGACCAGGCCACCGGCCGGACGCTCGACGTGGACAGCGACGAGTTCGCGATCCGTCTCTCCGACGGCACCGTGCTCACCGCCGATGATTACGAGGCGAAGGTGAATTCATGGTCGAAGACCAAGGGAGAAGCTGGCT
>JBEBDN010000073.1:0-2540 GCA_041156945.1 Verrucomicrobiota bacterium
AGGCGACGGCGGCCTACGAGAAGCAGGTCGCCGCCTGGAAGGTCACCGCGGAAAAGGCCAAGGCCGCCGGCAAGGAAGTCCCGCGCAAGCCGGTCGACCCGATCGCCAACCGCAAGTTCAAAGGTGGCCCGGCGGCCCTCTACAACGGCAAAGTCGTGAACCTCGCGCCCTACACGCTGCGCGGCATGCTCTGGTACCAGGGCGAAGGCAACGCCGGCAACCCCGGGCTCTACGAGACGCAGCTCACCCAGCTCGTCACGAGCTGGCGCACGCTCTGGCAGGACGAAGTCCCGTTCGCCTGGGTGCAGCTCCCGAATTACCGCACCTCGAACTCCGAAAGCTGGCCGCGCCTGCGTGAGTCGATGATGAAGGTGCTCGCGCTGCCCAAGACCGGCATGGCCATCACCCTCGACATCGGCGACCCCAAGGACATCCACCCGAAGAACAAGCAGGACGTCGGCAAGCGCCTCTCCTACTGGGCGCTGGCCACGGTCTACGGCCGCTCCGTCCCCGCGATCAGCGGCCCCCTGCCCACCGGTAGCCAGGTCGAGGGCGACGCGATTCGCGTCTCCTTCCGCCACGCCGACGGGCTCAAGACCCGCGATGGCGCCGCCCCGCGCGGCTGGCTCCTCGCCGGCGCCGACCAGGTCTGGAAGCCCGCCGAGGCCCGCATCGACGGCACCTCGGTGGTCGTCCGCTCCGCCGCCGTTCCCGCCCCCGTGGCCGCGCGCTACGCCTGGGCCGAGAACCCCGACGCCCACCTCGTGAATGGCGCGGGCCTGCCCGCCACGAGCCTCCGGACGGACACCTGGCCCGACCCCGCGGCCAAGTAGTCCGGGCGGGCCGATTTCCCCTCGCAACCGCCGGGTCTTTGGGCTGTCTTAAGCCTCTTAAGACCCCATGAAAGCCCTGGCCCTACCCTTGGCGCTCCTGCTCGGCGCCGCCGCGTTCGCCCTCAACAAGGGGAACGCCGGGCCCGACCAGGTGGAGATCAAGTTCAACCTCCCCCCGCCCAAGCCCCTGAGCCCCGCCGAGGAGCTGGCGACGTTCCGGCTGGAGAAGGGCTTCCGCATCGAACTGGTGGCCAGCGAGCCGATGATCGAGACGCCGGTGGCGATCAGTTTCGACGACCAGGGGCGGATGTTCGTGGTCGAGATGCGCGGCTACATGCGCGACCTCACCGGTTCGACCGAGAAGGAGCCGTCGGGGCGCGTCTCCCTGCTGACCGATAGCGACGGGGATGGGCGCATGGACAAGGCCACCGCGTTCGTGGACGGCGTGGTGATGCCGCGCTCGGTCCTCGCCGTGAACGGCGGGGCGCTGGTGGCGGTGCCGCCGGAACTCATCCTCTGCCGCGACACCCAGGGCACCGGCCGCGCCGATAGCCGCACCGTGGTGGCGTCCGACTTCGGGACGGCGGGCGGGCAGCCCGAGCACATGGCGAACACGCCGATCTGGGCGCTCGACAACACGATCTACGCCGCGGGCTACAGCACCGGGCTCCGCCTCAAGGCGGGCGCCTGGCAGCGCGGCCCGGGCCTCGGCCGCGGGCAGTGGGGCCTGTGCCAGGACGACTTCGGCCGCCTCTACTTCAACTACAACTCCGACCTGCTCCGCGCCGACCTGCTGCCGGCGCCGGCCTACGCCCGCAACCCGCTCCTGCGCAATGCGGCGGGGCTGAACCACCAGGTGATGCTCGACCAGTCGGTCTACCCTTCCCACCCGACCCCCGGCGTGAACCGCGGCTACGACCCGAAGACGCTCCGCGCCGACGGCACGCTGGCCAAGGCGACCGCGACCTGCGGCGCGGCGGTCTACCGCGGCGACGCCTACCCGGCCGAGTACCGCGGCAACGCCTTCGTGCCCGAGCCGTCGGTGAACCTGATCAAGCGCCTGCTGCTCAACGAACGGGACGGCATCGTCAAGGCGACCGACGGCGCCAAGGACCGCGAGTTCCTGACCTCGACCGACGAGCGCTTCCGACCGGTGCAGGTCGTGAACGGTCCCGATGGCTGCCTCTACGTGGTCGATATGTACCGCGGAATCGTCCAGCACTCGGCCTTCCTGACGCACTACCTGGTCGCGAACATCAAGGCCCGCCAGCTGGAGCAGCCCATCAGCCAGGGCCGCATCTGGCGCATCGTGCCCGAGGGTGGCCGCAAGGTGGCCCGGACCGCGATCCCGGCCGACGCCGCCAGCCGCGTGAAGTTGCTCGCCCATGCCGACGGTTGGGTGCGCGACACGGCCCAGCGCCTGCTGGTGGAAGCCGGCGACAGTTCCATCGGCCCGGCCCTGAAGACCCTCGCGACCGACGCCCAAGCGCCTGCGCTGGGTCGCCTGCACGCGCTTTGGACGCTCGACGGCCTCGGCCTCGTGGACGCGTCCCTTATCCAGTCGGCCTTGGGCGACGCCCACCCGCAGGTCCGCGCGGCGGCGGCCCGCTTGGCCCCGCTCGACGCCCTCCCGGCGCTCGCGGCGCTGACGAAGGAGTCCGATAAGCTGGTGCTTTCGCATGTGGCCATGCGCCTCTCGGCGATGAA
>JBEBDN010000074.1:0-6087 GCA_041156945.1 Verrucomicrobiota bacterium
TCGTGAGCGCCTGCGCGAGGAGCGCCGGACCACCCTTGAGTTCGAGCAGGGGCGCGAAGACCGGTCCGACGGCCGCGACGTCGCGGCAAGCCTCGAGCCGGGCGCCGCTGCCTTCCGCGACCGCCGCGGGCGAGTGCGGGGCGAGCGCCGCCAGGGCGACGTCGCGGACCGTCGCATCGGCGGCCTCGAGCAAGGGGGCGAGGCGGGTCAGCGACTCGGCCTTCCGCAGGCGCGCGTAGGCGGAGATGGCCGCGAGGCGGACTTCCGGCGCGGTGCCTTCGGCCAACCACGCCTCGAGCTTGGGCAGCGCCCCGTAGTCCTTGCCGGCCATCGCGATGACACGGCAGGCCGTCGCCTGCGCGAAAGGTTCCGGTCGGTCCAGCCAGGCGCGGACGAGCGGGCCGTAGTCGCTGCCGGGCCGCAGGCGGGCCGTCGCCACCCAGGCGTCGGCCAAGGCGGCGTTGTTCGGCTCCTGCCGGAGGGCGAATTCGGCTTCGGCCGCCGCGCCCGTTTGGATGAGCACGGCCAGGATCTTGCGGCGGGCTTCCGCGGTGAGGCCGGGCCGTTCGGCCAAGGCCCGGAGTTTGGACATCGAGTCCGCCTGCCCCATCGTCGTGTAGAGCCGTGCGAGTGCTTCCGGCCGGGTTTCCAGCCCGAGCTTGCCCTTCGCCTCGGCGGCCTGCCACGCGGGCGCCAAGGCATGGATCGTCTGCGTCAACGCATGCTCCAAGGCGGCGTCGAGCGTTTGGTCCAAGGCCACGGTGGCGATCTGCGCGGCCTCGGCGCCCCACGCGGCCGGCGCCCAGCCGCAGGCCACCACCGCCGCCATGCGCACGCGCGGGTGCGGGTCGCGCACCGCCCGGCGGAGCAGGGCCCTCGTCTCGGGCAGCGCGGCGCCCCAGCCCGCCAGCAGGCCGGCGCCCCAGGCCCGGTACCGGAAGTCATCGGAAGCCAGCAATCCCTTGACCAGCGTCGCGCTCGGTTGCTCATGGGCGGCGAAGACGCCGCTGAGCTCGAAGAGCATCGCCGGCGTCGCCCGGTCGAGGTCGACGGCGCGCAGCGCCGCGAGGACCTCCGCGGCCGGGAGCCGGTAGAGCCGGAATTTGGCGGCATCGCGTTCCCAGCGTTCCGGCGAAGCCAGGCGCGGGATGAGTTCGGTGGCGGTCGACGTCCCGAGGGCCGGGCGCGGCAACGTGGCCCGGCCCGCCGCCGTGAGCCGCCAGATACGCCCGTGCGACTGGTCGCGCCGCGGGTCGCGGTAGCTCGCCTGGTAATGGCCGATCACCGGGTTGAGCCAGTCGGCGACGTAGATCGCGCCCTCGGGCCCGACGCGCGTCTCGACCGGACGGAACTCCTTGCCGCCCGCGAGCAGGTCGCCGAGGTCCTCGGTGCGGAAGCTCGAGCCTTGGTCGCGGAGCCGATACAGCTGGACCTGGCTGGTGTAGTAGGTGCTCTTCAGCAGCGCGCCGCGCAATTCCTCCGGGAGGTGCGAGCTGCCGAGGATCTCGGGCTCCATGCTCTTGCCGCGCGAGTGGGCCAGCGCCGTGGGCAAAGGCCGCGGATGCAGGGTGGGGATGAGGCCGGGCGTGGAATGCCAGATCGGCGTGTCGGCGCCGCTGCCGTGGAACATCTGGCCTTGGTCATCCCAGGCCGTGCCCCAGCAGTTCAAGCCCGCCGCGCTTTCGTTGAGGAAGGAGTCCAGCCGCAGCGTGCGCGGGTTGAAGCGCCAGAGACCGCTGCGGTTGAGCTCGGCCAGCCCGTAGGGCGTTTCGACGTAGGACCAGATGTGGTAGCCCTGGGTGAACCAGAGGCAGCCATCCGGGCCCCAGCGCAAAGAGTTGGCGTCCTGGTGCGTGTCGCCGGTGCCGAAGCCGCTCAGGATCGTGACGCGGCCGTCCGCCTTGCCGTCGGCGTCGCGGTCCGTGAGGTGGATCAGCTGCGTGCTTTCGACGACGTACAGCCCGCCGCCGGCCGCGACCGGGGCGAACTCGAAGCCCAAGGGCATGGTGAGCCCTTCGGCGAACCGCCAGGACTTGTCGGCCCGGCCATCGCCGTCGGCATCCTCGAGCACGAGGATGAAATCCTTGCCGTGCTCCCCAGGTTGGAGCTGCGGGTAGGCGGGCGTGCAGGCGACCCAGAGCCGGCCGCGTTCGTCCCAGCGGATCTGCACCGGCCGGATCACGCCGAGGGACTCGTCGGCGAAGAGGTTGACCTTGAAGCCCGGGCGCACCTTGAAGCCGGCCAGCTGTTCGGCGGGCGTCGGGGCGGGCGGGTCGGCGCGTTCGGGCGGGGCGGGCGGCGCCGCCGGGCCCGCTTGGCCGGTGACGAGCGCGCGGATGACCGCGTCGGCGTGCGCCAACCTCGGCTGATGCTGCCGGATCTCCTCCACGAAGTTCGGGTGGTTGGGCGCGGCCTTCGCGAACGGTTGCGTCGTCCGGTCGCCGTAGGCGAAGGCCCAGTTCATGCACCGCCACGTGTCGAACCACAGCCGGTTCTTGGTCACGATCGCCGCGCGGAGGGCCTCGTCCGGTTGCGCGCCCCCCGGCGTCAGCCGGTCGGCGACGGCGGCGGCCACGAGGCGGGCGCCCGTCGTCGTGAGGTGCAGGCCATCGCGCGTGAGCGTCTCGCCGGCCGGCGCGCGGAGCCCCAGCAAGTCCACGTAGAGGAAGCCGTGGCGTCGCGCGATCGCCTCCGCGGCGCCCGCGAAGCGGACCAGGCGCGGGTTCAGCCCGGTGTTGTCGCGCACGCGCGGGTCGCGCGGCTTCTCGAAGGGCGTCGGGCCCAGGACGACGAGGCGGGGCGTGACCTGCGCGAATTCCCGGAGCAGCTTCTCGTAGGCGGCCGCGAACTCCTCGGGCGTGCGCGTCGGGTCGAGCGCCTCCACCTGGCCGAACCAGGCGAAGACCAGGGTGGCGCCGGCGCCACGGAGGTTTGCGCGCCAATCGCCCCACTCCATCATGCGGTTCTGGCGGAACACCGTGTCGCCTTCCCAGCCCATGTGGCGGAACCGGGGCGTCGCGGCCCCGAGGCGGGCGGTCAGCAAGGCCTCGAGGTGGCCGTGGCCCTGTTCGAGGACCATGTTTTCCGGCCCCGTCAGGACCACCATGTCGTCGGCCGTCGCGGCGAAACGGCCATCCGCGAACGGGCTGGGGCGGGCTCGCGGCGCGAGGCGGTCCGTCATCCGTCCCACCGGTCCCTCGGCCGACGGTTCTTCGGCGTTCGCCGGCGTGTCCGGCAGGAGTTCGAGCCGGAAATCCTTGAACGCGGCGCGACCGGCGCTGCCCGGGGAGAGCTCCAGCGCCAGCGCCCCGCGGCTTCGTCGCGGACCCTTCTCCTCGTGGTCCTGCATCGCGACCCCGTTGACCCAGGTCCGGAGCCGTCGGCCCTCCGCGCGGAGGCGGTACTCGTTCCACTCGCCCGGCTTGGCCGCGGCGATCGCCTTGGCCCGGTCGGGATAGGAGATGAGGCCGCCCTTCGGACCCTCCTTGTAGAGGCCGCCGTCGAGGCCCGCGCCGATGTCGAGCTGCCAGCCGAGGATCGGCTTGCCCGGTTCCACCGCGCTGCGGAAGAACAGGCCCGTACCCACTCGGCCTTGCGTGCGCGCCCGGAAGGTCAGGTCGAAGTTCTCCAGCTCGCGGTCGGTGCGCAGCCAGCTGCCGCGTGGCTGCGGCGCGCCGCTGCTCGTCAACGCGCCGTCGACGACCGACCAGAAGGCCGCGGCCTCGCCGCCCCAGCCCGTGAGGTCGCGTCCGTTGAAGAGCGGCCCCGCGTCCGCGGCGGTCGTCGCTTCCGCCGCGGGCGCCACCGGGGAATCCGGCAGCTTCTCGAGCGCGATGTCCTTGTAGCGCACGACCGAGAAGGCGTTGCCGTGGATCTGCACGGCGATTTGGCCGACCAGCGGGATCGACGGGTCGGTCTCGACGTAGTCGACGGTCTGGACGCCGTTGAGCCAAATCTGGAGGCGCGGGCCCTCGGCCCGGATGCGGTAGGTGTTCCATTCGCCCGTCGGCTTGAGCGCCTTGGCCTTGGTCGCGGCGTCGGGTTGGGCCAGGAAGCGGTTGCGGCGGCTCTCGTCGTAGAGCCCACCGTCGTAGCCCGCCCCGAGGTCGGCCTGATAGCCCACCATCTCGTGGTGGA
Source organism: Verrucomicrobiota bacterium (assembly GCA_041156945.1). Classification (GTDB taxonomy): domain Bacteria; phylum Verrucomicrobiota; class Verrucomicrobiia; order Opitutales; family UBA953; genus UBA953. Next base: position 4,138 of record JBEBDN010000074.1, read on the forward strand.
AAGGCACGCGCCGCGAACGCAGCTGTACGCCGCCGTTCACGAAGCCCTTCGTTCCCTCGACCTTCCAGCGGAGCGTCAGGTCGAAGTTGGCGAGCTCCTCGCGCCACGTCAGGAATTCGTTGCGCGGTTGGTTGCGCTCCAGGCTGCCGGCCTCGATGCAACCATCGACGACGCGCCAGGTGGCCGCGTCGCCTTCCCAGCCGTCGAGGCTGCGCCCGTCGAAGATCGCCGTCGGCCCGGCCCAGGCGGCCAGGGCAGTCGACAAGAACAGGCAAAAGACGCGCAGGGGGGTAGGCATGGGGTGGCCGAGGGGGCGGCTGAAAGGGGATTAGCCGATGGGGCAGGGTGGTCAACCGACCCCGCCCGCTGTGAATAAGTTCCGCGGGGGGTAGGTACGTTTGCCAAGCCGGGGAAAAGCCTTTGGTTAGGTTTATCCTATGCGTCCCCTCGCCCTGCTCGCCGCCCTCTTCCTGATGAACACCGCCCACGCCGCCGCTCCCGACCTTCTCGCCATCCCCGTCAAGGACATCGACGGGCACGGCACCACGCTGGGCGCCCTCAAGCCCAAGGCCGTGCTCATCGTCAACGTCGCCAGCGCCTGTGGCTACACGCGCCAATACGCGGGACTGCAGGAATTGCACAAGGCCTACCAGGACAAGGGCCTCGTCGTCGCCGGCTTCCCCTGCAACGATTTCGGCGGGCAGGAGCCCGGCACCGAGACCGAGATCCGCAAGTTCTGCACCACGCGCTTCAACGTCACCTTCCCGCTCTTCGCCAAGGTCTCGGTCCAGGGCGCCGGCGCCCACCCGCTCTTCGCCGCCCTCACCGGCAAGGAAGCTGGCCGACCCGGCCCGGTGACCTGGAACTTCAACAAGTTCCTCGTCTCGCGCGACGGCAAGCTGCTCGCCCGCTTCGAATCCGACGTCGCCCCGGACTCCCCAGAGCTGAAGGCGGCGATCGAGCAGGCGCTGAAGTGAGCGGGTCTGGCCCGCTCAGGCCGGCCAGAGCAGCTTGAGCACGAGCCCGAGCACTACCGCGAGGAAGACGCCGCGGATGAGCCCGGCGCCGTGCCGCAGCACGAGTCCCGACCCGAGGCGCGCCCCGATGAGCTGGCCGGCGATCATGGCGAGCGCGACCCATGGGGCGACTTGCCCATGGGCCGCGAACACGACGAGCGAGCCGAGGTTGCTCGCGAGGTTCACGACCTTGGTGAAGGCGTTGGCCCGCGTGAGTTCCTGCCCGAGGAGCGTGACGAGCGCGAGGATCCAGAACGCGCCGGTGCCGGGGCCGAAGAAGCCGTCGTAGAACCCGAGCGTGAGGCCGAAGAGCCAGGCGAAGAGGGTAGCGTCCAGGCGGGCTTTCGCCGCGCCCTGGCCGAGCCGCGGACTCAGGGCGACATAGACCACGACGGCGAGCAGCATCCAAGGGATGATGAGCCGGAGGGCCTCGTTGCCGATACAGCCCGCCGTCCAGGCGCCCGCCATCGAGCCGAGGAAAGAGAGCCCCGCGGCGAGGCGAACCTCCCCCCAGCCCACGAGTCCGGCGCGCGCATAACGGCTCACGGCCAGGATCGTACCGCAGGAACTCTGCGCCTTGTTGGTGCCGAGCGCGAGCTGCGGCGGCAAGCCCGCCCAGAGCAGGGTCGGCACGGTGATGAGCCCGCCCCCGCCCGCGATGGCGTCGATGAAGCCGCCCGACAAGCCCGCCGCGAAGAGCAGCGCGTAGGCGATGGGGGCGAGGTCCATGGAGCGGGCATAGCGGGCCGCGGCCGAGGGTCAACGTCCCGGTGTTTCGGCTTTGCTCCCGCGTGCCCTCGGTTAGGGTTTGATCATGTCCCAGGAATCCCCGCCCGACCGCGAGGTCCGCTCCGGCTTCCTGCTCGGCTTGGGCTGCGTCGTCGCCCTCGTCGTGGGCGCGCTGGCTTTCTTCGGTCGGCAGCACGCGGTCCTC
>JBEBDN010000075.1:0-2565 GCA_041156945.1 Verrucomicrobiota bacterium
TCGAAGGCCGCCTGGTCCTCCTTGGACATCGCGGGCTCCGCGGCGCAGAGGCCCAGCGCCAGGAGGCAGGGGAGGAGGGCGACCAGGCGCATGGCCCCGATTAAGCCGTCCCCGCCCCCGGGCGCAAGCGCGAGCCGCCGGCTTTGCGGCTTGGAAGCGTCGGGGGCTTCCGTCCATGCTGGCGGCGTGCCGGCCGCCTCCGTCCCCATCCTCTCCGTCCGCCGCCTCCGCATCGCCCGGGAGGACAAGGTCATCCTCCGGGCCCTCGATTGGCGCGTCGAGACCGGCCAGCACTGGGTGATCCTCGGGCCGAACGGCTCCGGCAAGTCCTCGCTGCTCGCGGCGCTCACCGGTTACTTCGCGCCGACCGCCGGGACCCTGGCCGTCCTCGGCGAGACCTTCGGGCGGAGCGATTGGCGGGAACTCCGCCGCCGCATCGGGCTCGTCGGGCCCTCGGTCGCCGCGATGATCGCGCCCGCCGAGCCGGCCCTGCACGTCGTCGCCGGCGGCGCCGACGGACTCATCAACCTCTGGCGTCGTCCCCGGCCCGCGACGCTCGCGCGGGCGCGCCGCCTGCTGCGGCTGCTCAAGGTCGGGGGCCTCGCCGCGCGTCCCTGGGGCCACCTCTCGCAGGGCGAACGCCAGCGGGTGCTCATCGCCCGGGCCCTGGCCTCGGATCCCGCGCTGCTGATCCTCGACGAATCCTGCGCGGGGCTGGACCCGGTCGCGCGCGCCGAGTTCCTCGCCCTGGTCCGGCGCCTGCCGAAGCTCACGCCCGGCCTCGCCATCATCTTCGTGACGCACCACGTCGAGGAGATCCTGCCGACCTTCACGCACGCCCTGCTCCTGCGCGACGGGTCCGCCCTCGCCGCCGGCCCGTTGGCCGAAGTCCTGACGCCGGCCCGGCTGTCGCGGCTCTTCGGGCGGCGGGTGCGCCTCGCCCGGGGCCGCTCCGGCTGGTCGCTCGCCGTCGCGGGTAACTAGGCGGCGGGGCGGTTTGACCGCTTTCGACTTCCCCTTAACCCCTGCTTCGTCCTACTTCACCTTTTCCCGCAATGCCTTCGCCGTTCGACCAGCTCCTCCCCCGCTACGACGCCGTCGTCATCGGCGCCGGCCTCGGCGGGATGACGGCCGCCAACAACCTCGCGAAGTTCGGCCGCAAGGTGCTCCTCCTGGAGCACCACTACCAGCTCGGGGGCCTGGCCACCTACTTCAAGCGCGCGGGCGGGCACGTCTTCGACATCTCCCTGCACGGCTTCCCGCACGGCATGATCAAGTCGACGCGCCGCTATTGGACGCAGGCGATCTCCGACCGGATCCACCAGCTCAAGGACGTCCGCTTCATCAACCCCGACTTCGACGTCCGCACGACCTTCGACCGCGCCGACTTCACGCGCATCCTCATCGAGCAGTTCCGGCTCTCCGCCGAGACGGTCGAGGCGTTCTTCGCCCACCTGCGCGCGATGAACTACTACGACAACGACCCGCGCACCACGCGGGAGCTCTTCGAGCAGTTCTTCCCCGGACGGCCCGACGTCCAGCGCCTGCTCCTCGAGCCCATCGCCTACGCCAACGGCTCCACCCTCGACGACCCGGCGATCACCTTCGGCATCGTCTTCTCGAACTTCATGTCGAAGGGCGTGTTCATCTTCCAGGGCGGCACCGACACGATGATCAACCTCATGACCGCCGAGATGAAGGCCAACGGCGTCGACATCCGGCGCAACGTCCTCGTCGAGAAGGTCCTGGTCGAGAAGGACGCCGCCGGCCGCCGGCGCGTGGTCGGCGTGAAGCTCCGCGGCACGCGCGAGGGCGAGGAGGCCGAGGTCGCCTGCGCCACCGTCGTCTCCAACGCCAACATCAAGGACACCGTCCTGAAGATGGGCGGCGCGGAAGCCTTCGGGGAGCCGTTCCTCGAGGAGGCCCGCCGGGTCCGCGTGAACACCTCCTCCTGCCAGGTCTACATGGGCGTGCGCGAGGGCGAGGCCATCCCGCACATCGGGGACCTCGTGTTCACCTCCGAGGCCAAGCCGTTCTCGAGCCGGGAGCTCGTCGACTTCCACACCACCTCGCGGACCTACTCGGTCTACTACCCGGACACCCGTCCGCACACCAAGCAGCCGCGCTATGCGATCGTGACTTCGGTCAACCAGAAGTTCGAGGATTGGGCCCACCTGTCCGAGGCCGATTACGCGACGCACAAGGCGCGCGTCATCGAGGAGTCCTTCCGTGGCCTCGAGAAGTTCATCCCCGACATCCGCGCCAAGGTCGACCACGCGGAGGCCGCCACCCCGCGGACCGTCCAGCGGTACGTCCGCCACGTGGGCGGCACGTCCTTCGGCACCAAGTTCGAGGGCCTCAAGGTCTCGATGGCGCTGCCCGAGCAGGTCGGCGGGTTCTACCACGCCGGCAGCGTCGGCATCATCATGTCCGGCTGGCTCGGCACCATCAACTACGGCGTCATCGTCTCGGCCAAGGCCGACGCCTACCTGCGCGACCCGGACGCCGGCCCCCTGGGCGAGGCCGCCGCGAGCGCCGGGGTCTGAGCGGCGGCGTCCGTCCTCT
>JBEBDN010000076.1:0-3871 GCA_041156945.1 Verrucomicrobiota bacterium
AGGCGCTTGATGGCGTCGGAGAAGTCGAGGTAAACGCCGAGGCCGGTCTCACCGACGCCGCGGCCTTCGTCGCACATGCGCATGGCGGCGCGGGAAGAGACGTCGCGCGGAGCGAGGTTGCCGAAGGACGGGTAGATGCGCTCGAGGTAATAGTCGCGGTCGGCCTCGGGGATGGAGTTCGGGTCCTTCTTGCAGTCCTCCGCCTTCTTCGGAACCCAGATGCGGCCGTCGTTGCGGAGCGACTCCGACATCAGCGTGAGCTTCGACTGGTAGTCACCCGAGACGGGGATGCAGGTCGGGTGGATCTGGGTGTAGCAGGGGTTGCCGAAGCAGGCGCCGCGCTTGTAGGCGCGCCAGATCGCGGTGGTGTTGGAGCCGCGCGCGTAGGTGGAAAGGTTGAAGACGTTGCCGTAACCGCCGGTGGCGAGGATGACGGCATCAGCCGAGTGGCGCACCAGCTTGCCGGTGACGAGGTCGCGGGTGATGACGCCCTTGGCGTGGCCGTCGACGACGACGAGATCGACCATCTCGTGCTGCGTGACGAGCTGAACTGTCCCCTGGCCAACGGTGCGGGAAAGGGCGGAGTACGCGCCGAGCAGCAGCTGTTGGCCGGTCTGGCCGCGGGCGTAGAACGTGCGCGAAACCTGCGCGCCGCCGAACGAGCGGTTGGCGAGGAGGCCACCGTACTCGCGGGCGAAGGGCACGCCCTGCGCGACGCACTGGTCGATGATGTTCACCGAGACCTGGGCGAGGCGGTAGACGTTGGCCTCGCGGGCGCGGTAGTCGCCGCCCTTGATGGTGTCCTGGAAGAGGCGGCGGACGCTGTCGCCGTCGTTCTGGTAGTTCTTGGCGGCGTTGATGCCGCCCTGCGCGGCGATCGAATGCGCGCGGCGCGGGCTATCCTGGTAGCAGAAACAGGACACCTCATAGCCCATCTCGGCGAACGAGGCGGCGGCGGCCGAACCGGCGAGCCCCGAGCCGACCACGATGATGTGGTACTTCCGGCGGTTGGCCGGATTGACGAGGCGGAGCTTGGCCTTGTGGTTGTTCCACTTGTCGGCCAGCGGGCCGGCGGGGATCTTGGAGTCCAGTTTCATGGGGGCGGGCGCTTACTTGAGGCAGCCGGTGAGGACGGCCAAAGGAATGGAGATGAAGCCGAGGGCGATGAACCAAGCGTAAGCTTGGGCTAGGGCGTCCAGGCGACCGCGCCAGCGCTCGTTGCGCAGGCCGAGGGTCTGGAAGACGCTGCTCACCCCGTGGCCGAGGTGCAGGCAGAGCAGGAGCATGCTGACGATGTAGAAGAGGGCGATGGCCGGCTGGGAGAAGCCAGCAATGACCATGGCATAGACGCTATCTCCTTGATAGGCAACGGCTACGGACTTGAACGTGTAGTGAAGCAGGTGGAAGACGATGAATCCAAGGATCACCACCCCCGAGTAGGGCATCGTGCGGGAGCCAAGGCTCGCCCGGCGCGTAGCCTCGACCGCCGGACCACCCGCTCGGGAGGCCTTGTTTTCAAGCGAAAGCTTAATGCCAACCCAGATATGAGCGAAAACGCTTACCAAAAGGACACTCCGGGCAGACCAGATGAGGCCCGGGTGGTCGTGTAGCCACTGGGCGTAGGCGTCCAGGGCGGCCTGTCCCTTGAACATGAGGAGGTTGCCGAGGAGGTGGCCTAAGACGAAGCCGATCAGGACAAGGCCGGTAAGGGCCATGACGACCTTCTTCCCGATGGAGGAAGGTTGGCAACAAGAGCAGCAGGAACTGGCGGACATGGTGACGGAGGGTGCGAGGCGCGGGTGGACGCAAAAGGCATCAAATAGGCTCCCCGAGCACCGACCACCCCGGAGAGGGGATTCCGGGGAGGTATTAGGAGGGGGGCCTCCGGGTGTGAAAAACCCTCATAGGCCGGACGACCCCACCCGGCGAATCGTCGGAATAACCGCTTGCCAGCGTTTCTCCTGCCCTTGAAATCCGAAAGTCCAGACCGGCTTACCGCATGCGGACCAGCCGGTCTTATCTTTTTTTACGCCCTCCCCCACGTCCGCGACCGCCCCATGAAATACATTTTCGTCACCGGAGGAGTCATCTCCTCGCTCGGCAAAGGCCTGACCGCCGCCGCCCTCGGCGCGCTGCTCGAATGCCGCGGCCTCAAGGTGCGCATCCAGAAGTTCGACCCGTACCTGAACGTCGACCCGGGCACCATGAGCCCGTACCAGCACGGCGAGGTGTACGTCCTCGACGACGGCGCGGAGACCGACCTCGACCTGGGCCACTACGAACGCTTCACCTCCGGCGTCCTTTCGCGCCTCAACAGCCTGAGCTCCGGCCAGGTCTACGAGACGGTGATCCAGAAGGAGCGCCGCGGCGACTACCTCGGCAAGACCGTGCAGGTCATCCCGCACGTCACCAACGAGATCAAGGAGCGCATCCTCAAGGGAGGCGAAGGCGTCGACGTGCTGATCACCGAGATCGGCGGCACCACGGGGGACATCGAGGGCCTGCCCTTCCTGGAGGCCCTGCGCCAGTTCCAGCACGACGCGGGCCGCGAGAACGTGGCCTTCCTGCACTGCACGCTGGTCCCCTTCATCAAGGCGGCCGGCGAACTCAAGACGAAGCCCTCCCAGCAGTCCGTCGCGAAGCTCCGCGAGATCGGCATCCAGCCCGACCTGCTGGTCTGCCGCACCGACCGCCCGATCGGCGAGGACAACCGCCACAAGCTCTCGCTCTACTGCAACGTCGGCCTCGACGCCGTCTTCGAATGCCGCGACGTGGAGCACTCCATCTACGAGCTGCCGATGCAGCTCGCCGAGCAGCGCATGGACGAGGTCGTCGTGAAGCGCCTCGGCCTGCGGTGCGCGCCGATGGACATCACGCCCTGGCGCGAGATCGTCCGCCGCCTCCTCCAGCCCAAGCACCGCGTGCGCGTCGGGGTCGTCGGCAAGTACATCGAACTGCAGGACGCGTACAAGTCGGTCTACGAATCCATCACGCATGGCGGCATCGCCAACGAGACCGCCGTGGAGGTCGTGCGCATCGACGCCGAGGACCTCGAGGCCAAGGGCACCGCGTCGCTCGAGGGCCTCGACGGCATCCTCGTCCCCGGGGGCTTCGGCAACCGCGGCATCGAGGGCAAGGTCCTCGCCGCGAAGTTCGCCCGCGAACGGAAGATCCCCTACTACGGACTCTGCCTCGGCATGCAGATCACCGTCATCGAGTTCGCCCGCCACGTGCTCGGGCTCGCGGACGCCCATTCGACCGAGTTCGCCCCTGAGACGAACAACCCGGTGATCCACCTGATGGAATCCCAGAAGAGCGTGGTGACCAAGGGCGGCACCATGCGCCTGGGCTCCTACGATTGCGCCCTGACCCCGGGCAGCAAGTCCCGGGCCGCCTACGGCCGGGACCTCATCCAGGAGCGTCACCGCCACCGTTTCGAGTACAACGACGCCTACCGGACCCGCCTCGAGGCGGCCGGCCTGCTCGTCGGGGGCACGAACCCCCAGTCCGGGCTCGTCGAAATCGTCGAGGTCAAGGACCACCCCTTCATGGTGGGCGTCCAGTACCACCCGGAGTTCAAGTCCAAGCCCAACCACGCCCACCCGCTTTTTGCGGCTTTTGTGAAGGCGGCGGTTGAGAAGTCCCGCCGCTCCTGCTAATTCACGGACGAAACCGGCCCCGCCGGACGCTCCTTCAGGATGGGCGGAGAACCGCCGCACGAGGCCCCCGGCCTCGACCCCACTCTTCCCTACCCCCATGTCCAACTCCATCCCCGCCGCCGGCACCTGGGTGCCGCGCCTCCGCGAGCAGGTCGCCCGCGTGGTCGTCGGCCAGCAGTACCTGGTCGACCGCCTCCTCATCGGCCTCCTCG
>JBEBDN010000077.1:0-12014 GCA_041156945.1 Verrucomicrobiota bacterium
AGGAGAAGATCCAGAAGGAGCTCGAGAAGCTGAAGAAGCAATGAGCCGACCGATCCTCCTCGGGGTCAACATCGACCACGCCGCGACCGTCCGCCAGGCCCGCTACCGCGGCATCCACGCCGCGCCGCACGCCGAACCCGACCCGGTCGCGTTCACGCGCGAGGCGCTCGCCGGCGGAGCGGACGGCATCACCGTGCACCTCCGCGAGGACCGCCGCCACATCCAGGAGGACGACGTCCTCGCGATCGCCCGCCTGCCGGGCGTGCGGCTCAACCTCGAGATGGCCTGCACCCCCTGGATGACGGACTTCGCCCGGCAGCTCCGGCCCGCCGCGGTCTGCCTGGTGCCCGAATCCCGCGAGGAGATCACGACCGAAGGCGGCCTAGAGGTCGCCGGCCAGCGCGACCGCGTCGCCGCCACGGTGGCCGCGCTGCGCGACGCCGGCATCGAGGTCTCCCTGTTCATCGGACCCGAGGCCGCCCAGATCGAAGCCGCCCACGCCGTCGGCGCGCCCGTCGTCGAACTGCACACCGGCGCCTTCGCCAACGCATGGCTCAGCCCGGCGGCGGACGCGGAATTGGCGCGGTTGCGCGCCGGTTGCGAACACGCGCACCGGCTCGGGCTGGTGGTCAACGCGGGCCACGGCATCAACTACGACAACATCCGCGCCATCCTCACGCTCCCGCACCTGCACGAGCTGAACATCGGCCACACCATCGTGGCGCGCTCGCTCCTCACTGGCGTCCGCGCGGCGGTCGCGGAGATGAAGGCCCATCTCCGGGGCGACGCATGAACCTCCAGGGCGGCAACGTCGTCGGCGTGGGCGTCGACCTGACCGAGGTCGCCCGCATCCGCTCGGCCTACGCGCGGCATGGCGACGCCTTCCTCGCGAAGGTCTTCACGCCGGCCGAGCAGGCGCTCTGCCTGGCCAAGGCCGACCCGCTCCCGTCGCTCGCGGCGCGCTTCGCGGCGAAGGAGGCGGCGAGCAAGGCCTTCGGGACCGGCTTCGGCGCCGAGCTCGCGCTGACGAGCGTCGCCATCCTCAGCGGACCTGAGGGCGAGCCCGTGGTCGAACTCGACGACCGCGCCCGCGCCCTGCTCGCGCGACGGGGTGCGACGCGTCTCCTCGTGTCGCTCACCCACACCGACGACCTGGCCCAGGCCTTCGCCGTCCTCGTCCGCTGACGATGGAACCCGACGCCCTGCCGGTCCTCTCCTGCGCGGCGGCCGCCGCCGCGGAGGCGGCCGCGATCGGCGGCGACGCGCGGCGTTCGTTCGACCTGATGCTCCGCGCCGCGGCGACCATCGCCGTGCGCTCGGCCCGGCTGCTGCGCCGGCCGGCGCGGCGGGTGCTGGTGCTCGCCGGCAAGGGCAGCAACGGCGCGGATGCGGTCCTCGCCGCGAGCGTCTTCGCCGACGCGGGCGCGGAGATCACCGTCGTGTTCGCGCAGGGCGCCCCGAAGGCCGGCCAGCCCGCCACGGTCTGGAGGCGTTTCCGGAAGGGGATGCGCGTGGCCGCCGCCGCCGACCTGCCGCGGCTGGCGCGGAGCCCCTTCTGCCTCATCCTCGACGGCGTGCTCGGCCAAGGCCTGCGCGGGAAAGTCCCCGCCGACCTCGTCCGCCTCCTCCGCGCCACCGAGGCGCTGCAGGGACTGCGCGTGGCGGTGGACCTGCCCAGCGGACTCGGGGACGACGCCCCGGGGCCGGCCTTCCGCGCCGACGTCACCTTCTCCTTGGGTTGCCTGAAGCGCCCGTTGCTCGCGCCCCGCGCGCGCCGCTTCGTCGGCCGGCTCCGCGTCGTGGACCTCGGGCTGTCCTTCCCGGAGACGGCCGAGTCCTGTTCGACCGCGGCGGCCCTGGCGCCGCTGCGCCGCCCGCGCGCGGCCGACACCGAGAAACGCCGACAGGGTCGCCTGCTCATCGTCGGCGGGTCCGACGACTTTCCGGGCGCGGTGCTGATGAACACGCTCGCGGCCCTGCGCTCCGGCGCGGGGCTGGTCACCACCGCCCTGCCGCGGACGCTCGTCCCGCGCGCCGCCGTCGCCCTCCCCGAGGCCATGTGGCGCGGCTTGCCCACGGACCGGCGGGGCGCGCTCGCGGCCACCGGTTGGGCGCGGCTGCGGCCGGCGCTGGCGAACAAGGACGCGTTGCTCGCGGGCTCGGGCATGGGACCGGCGGCCGAGGCTTTCCTGCGCCGGCTGGTCCGCGCCTACGCGGGCGCGCTGGTGCTCGACGCGGATGCGCTCCGGCCCGCCGTGGTCGCCGCGGCCCGTCGCGCGGCCCCGCTCGTGCTGCTCCCGCATGCCGGGGAATTCCGACGCCTGTCCGGCCGGACCGCCGGCGTCGCCGCCGCCCAAGCCTACGCCCGGACGAGCGGCGCGATCGTCGTGCTCAAGGGCCCGCTCACCTGCGTGACGGACGGCCGGCGCACGACGCACATCCCCTTCGGCGGGCCCGTGCTGGCGCGCGGCGGCTCCGGCGACCTCCTCGCCGGGATCGTCGCGGCGACGCTCGCCCGCCGCACGGAGCTCGGGCTCGGCGCCTTTGACGCGGTGGTGCTGGCGGCCACCTGGCATGGGCGCGCGGCCGACCTCCTGGGGGAAAGACGGGGGGAGGAAGCGGTGCGAACCACCGAGCTGCTGGCTGAGCTATCCCCGGCGTTGCTCGATTGACCGCGCCGACAGGATGGCGGGATGTTCCCGATTCCCGCGGATCCGCTCGCGCAACGCCTGCTCCTGAACGCCCTGCCGGGGGTGGGCCCCGCGACGGTGCGACGGCTCCGCGACGCGTACGGCGGCGACCTGGCCGCCGCGCTCCGGGCCCGGCCCGCGGAGCTCGCCCGCATCAAGGGCGTGGGCGCCAAGCTGGCGGCGACGATCGCGGCGCGCGACTTCGACTGGGCGGCGGAGCTGGCGCGCGTCGAGTCGCTCGGCCTGCGCGTGGTCGCCGACGGCGCCGCGGATTGGCCGCTCGCGTTCGCCCCGCTCTGGGACCCGCCGCTCGTGCTCTACGCCGAAGGCGCCGCGCTGCCCGGCGAACGCGCGGTGGCGATCGTCGGCTCGCGGCATTGCACCGCCTACGGCGCCGGGCTGGCCCGGCGGTTCGCGCGCGAACTCGCGGCGGCGGGCTGGTGGATCGTGAGCGGGCTGGCGCGGGGCATCGACACCGCGGCCCACGAGGGCGCGCTCGACGCCGGAGGCCGCACGGTCGCGGTGCTCGGGCACGGACTCGACCTCACCTACCCGCCGGAGGGGCGCGCGCTGCGGGCCCGCATGCGCGAACGCGGCGGGGTGCTCAGCGAGTTCCCGCTCGGTCGGCCGGCGGACCGGCAGAGCTTCCCGCAGCGCAACCGGATCGTGGCCGCGTTGGCGCGGGCCGTCGTGGTGGTCGAGACGGACGTGGACGGGGGCAGCCTGATCACCGCGCGCTTCGCCGGCGACCTGGGCAAGACGCTGTGCGCGGTGCCCGGGCGCGTGGATAGTCCGGCGAGCCGCGGCTGCCACGCGCTCCTGCGCGACGGCGCGACCCTCGTGACGGGGGTCGACGACATCCTGCGTGAGCTGGGCGAGGCGCGCGACCAGGCCGCGCTGCCCCTGCCGTCGCCGACCGCGCCGGCCCCCGAACACGCGCGGTGGCTCCGGCCATTCGCCGGCGGGACGGCGCATGACGCCGAATCGCTCGCGGAGGCGGCGCATTGCGCGCCGGCGGAGGCCGCCGCCATGCTCGCCCTGCTCGAGATCCGCGGGCTGCTGCTGCGCCGGCCGGACGGCCGCCACGAGTCGGGTTGATCAGCGGTGCGGCACGTTGCCCTGCCCGGGCGGCACCGCGGTCGCGAGCGGCTGACCCGCCACCCAATCGAGCAGGGCCTTCGGCTTGGCCAGGACGTCGCGTCCGGCCGACCACCAGGCGCGCCAACCCGTCCCGAAGTCGGCGGCGTAGGCGGTGGCGGACAGGCCGAGCCGGTCCGCGATCCAGAGCGCGCGGACGTCGTGCCAACCCTGGGAGACGAAGACGACGTGGGCGCCGGGATAATGCGCCTGCGCGCGCACCGCGGAATCCAAGGTGCGCCAGCCGTGGGGATCCTGGACAATGGGGACGCGCACGCCGGCGGCGACGAGCTGGCTCGCCATGGCGACGGCCTGCTCGGGGGTGCCCGAGGCGACGACCAGGCGGATGCGTCCGCCGGCGCAAAGGCGGGCCGCGGCTTCGAGACGGGCACGGTAGGTGCCCGAGGGCGTCCGCCGATCGGCGAGGAACTCGTTCGTCCCCAGGAGCACGAGGACGCTGCCGGCGGGCGCCTCCGTAGGCTCGCCATGGAAACGGCCCCAGCCGGCGCACCAGACCCACGCGTTGGCTAGGCAGCCGAAGGCGACGACCGTCGCCATCAGCCCGAGGACTCGCCGTTGCCACCGTGAAGCCATGGGTCGACCCTAACCCCGGAAATCGCTAAAGCAAGGGGTGGCGAGGTCTGCTTTTTGCCTAAAATTAAGCAAACTCGATTGCCGTGAGCCTGTTAGTGCTCATTATAGGAGGATGCCAGGGACTGGCACGAAATCTGCCTACTTTTACTCACCATGAGCCTCCCCCCCGCCACCCCGGCCGCCAAAGTCCTGGTCATCGACGATGACAAGGACCTGCGCTATTCGCTGCGCCGAGCCTTGGCCGGCCTAGGCCACCAGGTGCTCGAGGCCGACAGCGGCGAGACCGGCGTGGCGCTCGCCAAGCGCGAGCAACCGGACGTCATCCTGCTCGACAACCGCATGGGCGGGATGAGCGGCATCGAGACGCTCCAGATGCTGCGCGGCGCCCAGCCGCAGGCGATGGTGATCCTGATGACGGCCTTCGGCACCACGCAGACCGCCATCGAGGCGATGAAGTTCGGCGCCTACGACTATGTGATGAAGCCGTTCGACCAGGCGAAGCTGATCGCCCTCGTCGACAAGGCGCTCGGCGCGCGGCGCGACCTCGCCAACGCGGGCAAGGCCGGCCGCTCGCTCGTCAATCCGGCCGACTACAAGGAAGGCATCGTCGGCAGCTCCGAGCCCATGCAGGAGGTGCTCAAGTCGATCGGCCAGGTCGCGGCCAGCGAGGCCACCGTCCTGATCACCGGCGAGAGCGGCACGGGCAAGGAGCTCGTCGCCCGCTGCATCCACCAGCATTCGCTCCGCGCCAAGGGTCCGTTCGTCGCGGTCAACTGCGCGGCCATCCCCGAGAACCTCATCGAGTCCGAGCTCTTCGGGCACGAGAAGGGCGCCTTCACGGGCGCGACCAACCTGAAGCCCGGCAAGTTCGAGCTCTGCGACGGCGGCACCATCTTCCTCGACGAGATCGGCGACATGTCCCTCCCGACGCAGACCAAGGTCCTGCGCGCGATCCAGGAGGGCGAGATCCAGCGCGTCGGCGGCACCACGACCATCAAGGTCAGCGTGCGCCTCGTCGCCGCCACCAACAAGGACCTCGAGGCGATGGTCGCCTCCCGCCTGTTCCGCGAGGACCTCTACTACCGCCTCAACGTCTTCCGCATCCGCCTGCCCGCCCTGCGCCACCGCAAGACGGACATCCCGTTGCTCGTCGACTACATGCTGCAGCGCCAGGCCGCCGCGAAGAAGCAGCGCCCGAAGCGCCTCACCACCGAGGCCCTCGACGCGCTCCTCGCCTACGACTGGCCGGGCAACGTCCGCGAACTCGAGAACGTCGTCCAGCGCGCCAACGTGCTCGCCAAGGGCGAGACGATCCTCGCGAAGGACCTGCCCCCGGACGTGCTCTCGCCCCGCAAGGCCGCCCCCGCCCCGACCCCCGCCCCGGGCGCCGCGCCCGCCGCGGCGCCGGAAGGCGTCGCGGCCCCCGCCGCCGCCGGCCTCGCCGGCGCCTACGACGCGATCTACCGCCAGCTCCGCACGGCGGACGGGCGCGACATCCTCGCCGCCATCGAGCTCGACATGATCCGCCGCGCGATGGAGGAGACCCGCGGCAACCAGCTGCGCTCGGCCCTCATCCTGGGCATCAACCGTTCCACGCTGAAGAAGCGCCTGAACGAGATGCGCGAGGCCGGCATCAAGGTCTTCACTTAACCTTGCCAGCGGAAGGGGGCGCCCTTGGATGGAGGGCGAAATGAGCACCCCCTCGTCTTACCTCCGCCTCCTCGGCGTCCTCTGCCTCGGCGCCGTCGCCCAGGCCGGCGAAACCGTCACCCTCTTCGACGGCAAGTCCCTCGCGGGCTGGAAGCCCTCGAAGAACTCGCCCGAAGGCACCTACAAGGTCGAGGACGGCGTCCTGCAGATCCGCGGCGGCCAGGGCCACCTCTTCTTCGTCGGCGCCGACGGCAAGGCCAGCTTCACGAACTTCGACTTCAAGGCGAAGGTGAAGACCTACCCGGGCGCCAACTCGGGCCTCTACTTCCACACCGCCTACGAGGACAAGGGTTGGCCCTCCCAGGGCTACGAATGCCAGGTCAACGGCAGCCACAAGGACATCAAGCGCACGGGCGGCCTCTACGCCGTCCGCGACGTGCTCAACACGCCCGCCGCCCCGGACAACGAGTGGTTCGACTACCGCATCCGCGTCGAGGGGAAGCGCATCCAGATCTGGATCAACGGCAAGCAGACCGTCGACTTCACCCAGCCCGACGACTGGACCCCGCCGAAGGGCATGCCCGGCCGCAAGCTCGGCAGCGGCACCTTCGCCATCCAGGCCCACGACCCGGGCTGCAAGGTCGACTACAAGGACCTCGTCGTCGAGAAGCTGCCCTGAGGCGCGCCCCCGGGCGGACGAAAGGCGGACCGACCGGTCCGCCTTTTTTGCGCCCGCGCGTCAGGCGAGCGCGCGCCCGAGCGCGGCGACGAGCGCGGCGCGGACCGGTTCGGCCCGCTTCATCAGCCGACGCTGCTCCTGCTCGTACTCGCCGCGTCCCTCCGGCGTCTCGATGCGGATCGGCGCGAGTCCGGCGGCGGAGAAGTCGTAGGGGCTCGCGCGCATGTCGACGGAGCGCGCGTCCCGCGCGAGCTCGAAGGCGTCGGCGGCCAGTTCCGAGGGCACCCACGGGGCCGACTTCATCGCCCACTTGTACAGGTCCATCGTGACGTGCACGCAACCCGGCTGCTCGTTGGCCGGGCGGCCGGCGAGGTCGGGGCTCTGCCGGTTCAACGGCCGGGCCGCGGGCGTGAAGAAACGGAAGGCGTCGTAATGGCTGCAGCGGATCGGCAGGGAGCGCACGACCTCGTCGGTGCCTTCCGGCCCCAGCCGCAGCGGCCAGCCCTGATGGCGGCGTTCGGCGGCCTCGCGGTAGACCATCGCCCATTCGTGGAGGCCGAAGCACCCGAGGAACGCGGGGCGCCCGGCGACGGCGACGCACAGGTCGCGCGCGAAGGCCAGGCGACCGCGCTGCGCCTCGTCCGGCGCGACGACGCGCACCAGGCCGTCGGCCGAACGCCGGAAGCGGGCATCCGCCAGGAGCTCGTCGGCCGCCTCCAGGGCCACGCCCGCGCCGGGCGTCCAGCGCTCCAGGGCGCTCAGGCGGAAGGGGTAATAAGTGAAGAGGAAGTCCTCGATGGGTTCGCGCTCGCCGGCCGCGGCGCGGCGCCGGCGCGCCTCCCCGAGCGCCGCCCCGCGCGCCCGATGGGCCTCGCGCCGGGGACGCCAGACCGCGGGCCCCAGCACCGTCTCCGTCGACTGGACGCCGTCCGGGCTCACTCGCAGCAGCGGCGGTGGTGCGCGGCGACCTTGATGTACTTCTCCGCCCAGCCGGGCAGCGCCACCTGCTCGGCCGGGGTGAGCGGACGCACCACCTTCGCGGGCGAACCGAGGACGAGCGAGCCGGGCGGCACCACCGTGCCCTTGGTCACGAGGGCTTGGGCGCCGACGATGCTCCGCGCGCCGATGACGGCGCCGTCGAGGATCGTGGCGTGCATGCCGATGAGGCATTCGTCCCCGACGCGGCAGGCGTGCAGCATCGCGAGGTGGCCGACGGTCACGCGCTGACCGATGACGGCGGGGAGCCCGTCCGCGACGTGGACCACCGCCCCATCCTGGATGTTGGACCCATCGCCCACCTCGATGGGGGCGATGTCTCCCCGGAGGACCGCGCACGGCCAGATGCTGGCGGCCGCCCCCGCGGTGACGTTGCCGATGACCACCGCACGGGGATGGACGTAGGCCGTCGCGTGGATCCGGGGTCCTTGGAGCAGGTTGCGGGTCAATTCCTGGGACAAGGCCTTGTCCGGGTCGGGCAAGTCGCCGGTGGCGTGAAACGGGTTCATGGCCGCCAAGATGGGGTGGGGCACCCCGGACGGAAAAGAAATAAGGTGCCAAATCGCCGAAAACCACGATTTACCCCCGGTCTAGCCCCCGGAAGACCCCCCGGGGAGGTGATTTCAGCCTCACCCCTAAAATCCCCTTGCAAACCCCCCTGCCCTCCCTTTGCTCCGACCTTCCGACAGCCATGAAGGCCACATTTATCACCTCCGGTCGCCAGTTCACCGTCAAGCAAGGCGACATCCTCATCGTCAACCAGTACCCTGGTAAGAACGAAGGGGACAAACTCACCTTTGACCAGGTCCTCCTCGTGGGCGAAGGCGCCAACGCGAAGATCGGCACGCCCACCGTGGCCGGCGCCAAGGTGACCGCCACCATCCTCGAGAACAAGCGCGGCGAGAAGATCGACATCTTCAAGCACCGCCGCCGCAAGGGCTACTACCGCCGCCGCGGCCATCGCCAGGAGCTGTCCGTCATCAAGGTCGACTCCATCTCCGGTTAATCCCCCTTAACGCACCACCACCATGGCAACTAAGAAAGGCGGCGGGACTTCCTCCAACGGCCGCGACTCCACCTCCAAGCGCCTCGGCGTGAAGCTCTACGGCGGCGAGTTCGCCACCGCCGGCTCCATCATCATCCGCCAGCGCGGCACCGTGATGCGTCCGGGCCGCAACGTCGGCATGGGCCGCGACCACACCCTCTTCGCCAAGGCCGACGGCCTCGTCAAGTGGGACGCCGAGCACCGCAGGGTCGAGATCGTCCCGACGACCTCCGCTGCCTGCGCGCTCTAAGCGAAGCATCCAGCCTCCCAAAAGCCGGCCGACCAGCCGGCTTTTTTGTGCCCGGACGGCAGACCTTCGGCCGACCGTCAGCCGGCGTCGACGCCGGTCTGGGCCGTCCGCCGGAACTTCCACGCCATGGCCAGGGAGACGAGGATCAGCCCCGTCGCGAGGGCGATCCAGATGCCGACCGCGCCCAGGCCCCAGACGCCGACCGGGAAGCCGAAGAGCCGGAAGCCGGCGGGGAACGCCAGCGCCAACGCGAGCGGCAGGCAGAACAGCCAATAGACGATGAAGACGCTCCAGGACGCCCAAGCGGCGCGGTTGACGGAACGCAGCAGGTAGGCGGCCACGACCTGGACGCCGTCGAAGGGCGCCCATACGGCGGCGAAGATGAGCAGGGTCGAGGCGAGGGCGGCGGTCTCCGTACCGGCCACGCCGTAAGTCTGCATGAGCAGCGGACGCAGCAGGATCATGCCGAGCCCGTAGACCGCCATGATCGACCCGCCCAAGACCAGGGCCCCGAGCCCGACGGCCTGCACCTTGCGGGCATCCTTCGCGCCATAGGCCTCGCCGACGCGGATGCCGGCGGCGATGCCGAGCCCGAGCGGGAGCATGAAGGCGGCGGAGGCGGTGCTGATGGCGACCTGGTGCGCGGCCTGCGCGGTGGCGTTGATCCAGCCGGCCATGACGGGGACGACCGCGAAGATGCCGACCTCGCTGAGGCTGTGCAGGCCCGCGGGCCAACCGGTCTTCAGCAGGCGGCGGAAGACCGGGAGCTGGAGCCCGTCCGCCCAGCGTACTTCGCCGCGGCCCGGCGTCCACCACAGCCCCAGGAGCATGATGAACCGCGCGGCGAGCGTCGCCCAACCGGCGCCGGCCAGGCCGAGCGCGGGGAAGCCCCAGTGGCCGAACATCCACAGCCAATTGAAGAAGATATTGGCGAGGATGCCGACGCTGAGCCACGCGAGCGAGATCCACGGCTGGTGCTGCGAATCGCGGTGCCCGCGGAGCGCGTGGAACGCGAGGCCGGGCACCATCGCCCAGGACATGAGGATGAAGAACTCGCGGGCCTCGGCGCTGACGGCCGGGGACGAGCCGAGCAGCGGAATGAGGTCGGCGGCCGCGTGCGAGGCGACCGCGGCGACCAGGCTGATGGCGACCGCGAGGACCATGCCGTGGCGCAGGATCGCGGGGGCGGACTCCCCGACGCCGGCGCCGTTGTCCTGGGACTGGTAGACGGCGATGGCGCCGACGACCCCGATGCCGAAGACGTACGGGATGTAGTTGAGGTTCGAGGCGAGCGCCGAGGCCGCCAAGGCCGTCTCGCCGAGGTGGCCGGCCATCGCCACGTCGACGACGAACATCAGTCCATAGCCGAGCATCCCCAGCATGATGGGCACCGCCAGCTTGAGCGTCGGGCCGAGTTCGGAGCGGATGGTCGGTGCCGTGGTCAAGCCCCCAGCAGGGAAGGAACGTCCGCCGGAGGCGAGCAAAGTTTGCCGACGAAAAGGGCGGGACCCGGGAGGTCCCGCCCTGCGCAGGCGTCCGGCCGGAGGCGACTTAGATCTCGTCGGCGCGCAGCCAGCGGAACGACACCAGCTTCAGGCGGCGGCCGAAGACGGCGTTGGCCATGTACGGGTAGGGCTTGCCCGGGCTTTCCGGGTAGGCGCCGCTCGCGGGGATGAAGTCGCCCATCGGCGCCTTCCACGGTTCGATGCGGGGGTCGACGTACTCGGGCACGCGCTGGTAGACGGCTTCGCACCAGGCGCGGGCATTGCCCTCGGCGGTCATCACCTCGCCGAGCGAGCGGACCGTGAAGGTCTCGTCGCGCACGGACATGATCGGCGCGAGGCGGCGGAGGAGGTCCGCCTGGCGGGGCCAGCCCGGCAGGCCTTCGGAGGAATTGCCGACGGCGGCCTGCGGGTTGATGTAGTCGGAGGAGAAGCCGGCCGGGTTGAGCTTCAGGTCGGTGACCGGCGTGGTGGGCTTGCCGTAGTTGGCCGCGTTCAGGTTGACGTAGGCCTTCTTGGTCGAGTCGGTCTGGGCCAGGCTCGCGGCCGTCTGCTGCAGGACCTCGAGGGCGGACTGGAGCGCGCCGCGGAGGCACGGGTCGGTCGCCGTGCCGTCGAAGGCCATGAGCTGACGATTGACGAATTCGGAGAGCGAGAGGAACGGTCCGCGGATGCGGATCTGCTTCACGATCTCCTGGGCGAGGGTTTCGAGCTGGGCGTCGGTCAGAGCGTTGTAGCCGGTCAGGGCCGTGCTGCGGGCCGTGCCGCTCAAGGTCTCCGGCGAGGGCAGCATGCGGACCAGCGAAGTCCGGCCAGCGCCGACGGTGTCCATGGACGTGGCGGTCGTGCCGGTCTTCAGCACCGGGATCTTCTGGTCGCGGAGGCTGCGGAGCACCGCCGTCCAGGCCGGGACCGAAGTGCTGTTCACGTTGAACTGCCCGTTGACGGTCAGGTAGGCACCCAGTTTGAGCCAAGCGTCGGGGATGCGGGGGCCGCCTCCGCTGGTCGCGGTCCCGGTGTTCGGGGCCGTCCAGGTGACGGAGCCCTGGCTGTCCATGGTGAGGTCCGCGGCGTTGAGCGCCGGCTTGTAGGCGCGGTTGGCGAGGGGCGCGGAGCCGTCGATCGCCTTGGTCCAGGAGGTCTTGAGCGCGTTGACCGCGGCGAGGCCCTTGCTGTCGTCGTTCAGCTGGGTCCAGCTGGCGTAATCCGGGGCGAGGGAGGAAACGAACCAGTCGTCGAACAAGACGTGGTTGAGGCAGTAGCGGTCGTCGTGCTGGAGGAACGCGGCGGGCACCTGGTCGCGGTTACGGTAGGTGCCGGCCGGGTTGGACATGAACCAGCGGCCGACCACGTCGTCGGAGGGCAGGACCGGGGAGGCATCGGAATTGCCGATGAGGCCGTAGATGAAGGGCGGCGCCGGGTTGAAGCCGCGGGCGTCCCAGTTCTGCAGGTCGGCGAGCGACTGCAGGGG
>JBEBDN010000078.1:0-6053 GCA_041156945.1 Verrucomicrobiota bacterium
CGTCCTAGAACCGGAAGCTCGAGCTGACCTCGAAGACGGCGGAGACGATCGCGTAGGCGATGAAGGCGACGAACGAGAAGGCGGCGGTGAGGACGGCGGCGGAGATGGTCTGCGAGACGGCGCCCAGCCACTTGTCGAGGGCGGCGCGGTAGGAACGAGCGATGTCGCGGAGGCCGGGCGCGAGGTTGCCGGTCTGCTCGGAAATCGCGATGCGGTCGAGGAGCAGGTCCTCGAAGTATCCGGTCTTGGCGAGCGCGCGCGAGAGGCTCTCGCCCTCGAGCACGCGGTCCGTCGCGGCATGGAGCTGCGCGCGCATCGCGCGGTTCGGGGCGGTCTTCTCGGCCAGGCGCAAGGCCTCCGCGGTGGTGATGCCGTTCTCGAGCAGCACCGCGAGGGTGTGGCAGAAGTTCAGGACGGAGACGCGCTTCACGAAGGTCCCCGCCAGCGGGACGGTCAGCAGGAACTCGTCGGTCTGCAGCCGGCCGGCCTCGGTGCGGCGCATCTGCCGCAGGACCAGCGCGGCGACCGCGACGGCGAGCAGGCCGAGCGGCCCGACCCACTTGAGGACTTCGGCGAACCAGATCAGCAGCTTGGTCGCGAGGGGCAGCTGGCCGCCGAGGGAATCGAGCAGCGTCTTGATGCGGGGCAGGAGGAAGAGGACGAAGAACGTGACGACGAAGAGCGCGACGACGCAGATGAAGCTCGGGTAGGCCAGGGCCGCCACGATCTTGCGGCGGAACTCGCGCTGCTCGGTGGCGTGCGTGATCAGGCGCTCGATGACGTCGAGGATGTTGCCGGTGGCCTCGCCCGCGGCGATGAGGTTGATGGTCTGGCCGTCGAAGACGCGCGGGTAGGCGGCCATCGCCGCCGACAGGTTCTGGCCCTCGCCGAGGCGGGTCCAGAGGCCGGAGCAGAGCGTGCGGAGCGGGCCCTTCTGCGTCCGGTTCGCGAGCATGCGGAGCGCCTCGCCGGCGGACATCCCGCTGCGGACGAGGTCGGCGATGGCTTCGAGGAACGGCAGCAGCTGCTCGCCGGTCGGCTCGGGGTCGGCGCCCGCGGCGGCGCCCGCCCGGACGTCGCGTTGCGCGCGCCCGGCGGCCCCGCTCTCGGTGACCGCGAGCGGCCGGAGCCCGCGCGCCTGCAGGCGGCGGAGCGCCTCCCGGCGGTTCGGGGCCTGGATCACGCCGTCGGCCGCCGCGCCCTGCGCGTCGCGCGCGCTATAGTTGAAGGCGGGCATCGCGCGTCACTCGTTGGAGCTCAGGTTGCGCACCAGCTCGTCCAGCGAGGTCAGGCCGGCGGTCACCTTCGCCCAGCCGGCGCGGGCGAGCGGGCGCATGCCCTGCTCGATGGCCTTGTCGGTCAGCTCGCGGTTGGAGACGCGGCCGACGATGAGGTCGTGCAGCGGCTTCGGGTGGAAGATCTCGAACACGCCGACGCGGCCGCGGTAGCCGGTGTTGCGGCACTTGCGGCAGCCGACCGGCTGGCGGAGGGTCCTGATCCCGGCGAGCTCGGGCGCGCCCATGCCGAGGGCCTCGAGGGCGGGCAGGACGCGGGCGGGGTCGACGGGCACGTCCTTGGCGCAGTCCGGGCAGAGCCGGCGCACGAGCCGCTGCGCGATGACGAGCTCGACGGCGGAGGCGACGAGGAAGGGCTCGACGCCCATGTCGACGAGGCGGGTGATGGCGCCCGGCGCGTCGTTGGTGTGGAGCGTGGAGAAGACGAGGTGGCCCGTGAGCGAGGCGCGGATGGAGATCTCGGCCGTCTCGAGGTCGCGGATCTCGCCGACCATGATGACGTCGGGGTCCTGGCGCAGCGTGCTGCGGAGGGCGTTGGCGAACGTCAGGCCAATCTCGGCCTTGGTCTGCACCTGGTTGGCGCCGGGCACCTCGTACTCGATCGGGTCCTCGATGGTGACGATGCGCAGCTCGGGCGAGTTGATCTCGCGGAGGAAGGCGTTGAGCGAGGTCGACTTGCCGGAGCCGGTCGGGCCGGTCACGAGGATGATGCCGTGGGGGTAGTCGAGGACCTTGCGGACGAGCGTCTGCTCCTCGGCGGTCATGCCGATGCGGTCCATGTCGTAGGCCTCCTTGCGCTGGTTGAGCAGGCGCAGCGAGACGGACTCGGCGTAGATCGTCGGGATGGTGGAGACGCGGATATCGAGGACGTTCTTGCCGTCGCGGAAGTTGATGCGGCCGTCCTGCGGGAGGCGGCGCTCGGAGATGTTGAGGCGCGCCATGATCTTCAGGCGCGAGATGATGGCGTCCTGGAAGCGCGCGAGGTTCTCCGGGAGCGGCACGGCCACGAGCAGGCCGTCGATGCGGTAGCGGATGCGGAGGTGGCCCTCCTGCGGCTCGAAGTGCACGTCCGTCGCGCCCTCGGCGACGCCCTGCGACAGGACGTCGGTGACGAAGCGCACGACCGCCGCGTCCTGGTCGGCCTCGCCGTCGGCCGGGGCCTCGGCCTCGACGGGCAGGTCCTGCCCCTCGTCGTCGAGGCTGCCGGAACCGACGCCGTAGTTCTCGTTGATCAATTGGGCGACGCGCTCGGGCGGGGCGAGGAACCACTTCGGGCGGCGCGGGGTGAAGGTCGCGACCCAGTCCATCGTGGCGGCGTCCGGCGGGAGCGCGGTGACCAGGTTGAGGCGGCCCTCGGGCGCGCCGGCGAGGATCGTCGGGACCACCTGGGCCTCGGCGGCGATGCGGGCCGGCAGGACCTTGAGTCCCTCGGCGTCGATGGCGGGCTCCTCGAGCACCTCGAGGCCGGTCAGGCGGGCGAGCTCGGCGAGCAGCGCGGCCTCGTCGAGGTTGAGCGCCTGGGCGAGCAGCCGGAAGCGGGCCTCGCGCGGGGCCTCCGCGAAGGCGGCGCGCGCGTCGTCGCCCAACCTCTCGGCCAGGGCGCGCGGCAAGCCGTGCTGGTCAGCGGAGGGCATGGTCACTTCTGCGCGGGGGCGAAGGGCGGCACGGCCTTGTCGACCACCTTGCGGACGTCTTCCTTCATCGGGGAGGCGTCGATGCGGCTGAGCGCGTCGAGGTTGTCCACCGCGGAGTTGTTGAGCACGTAGGGGCGCAGGAAGATGACGAGCTCGGTGCGGGTGTCCTGGTCCTTGGAGTTGCCGAGGAGGTCGCCGAGGAAGGGGATGGGACCGAGGCGGTTGGTCTGCTTGGTCTGCTGGCGGCGCTGGAGGCCGCCGAGGACGACGACCTCGCCGCTGCGGGCGCTGACGAAGGAGTCGGTGGTGCGGCGGCCGATGATCGGCTGCTGGTTGCCGTCGAGGGTGACCTCGCCGAGGATGTCCTCGACCGACTGCGAGACCTGGAGCTGCACGGAGCCGTCCTTGCCGATCAGCGGCAGCACGCGCAGCTGGATGCCGATGTCGCGCTGGGAGACGGTGGAGACGACCTGGCCGGTGGTGCCGGCGACGGTGTTGCCGGTGATGACCGGGCGGGACTCGCCGACGAACAGGGTCGCCTCCTTGTTGTGGGTCGTCGTCACCGCGGGCACCGAGAGGATCTTGGTGTCGTTCTTGCGGGGGATCGTGTTGAGGGACAGGAGGCCCGACAGGTTGCCCTCGGCCGTCACGGTGGCCTGGCCGATGCCGCCGGGGCCGGCGACGGAGCCGCCGATGAGCGTGCCGTTGACGGAGACGAGGCGGCCGTTGTTGACGGTGGCGCCGAGCGCGGAGAAGCCGTTCTCGTCGTTGTCGCTGAGGGTGACCTCGGCGATGACGACCTCGATGCGCACCTGCGGCAGCACGATGTCGACCTTGTCGATGAGGTCATGGAGGAGGCGCAGGTCGTCCTTGGTGCCCGAGACGACGACCGAGTTGCTGCGGACGTCGGGGATGACGGTGACCATGTTGCTGAACTCGTCGGCGCCGTTCTGCTGGGTCGTCGCGGCCGCGGCGGCCGCGGCGGCCGGGGTGGGCGCCGGGGCCGGGGTGGTCACGCGGGCGGAGCCGTTGGTGGTCTTGTTGCCGGCGCGGTTGGCGGCGGTGGTCTGGCCCGTGATGAGCTGGGTGATGAGGGTGGCGACCTCGGCCGCGTTGGCGTGGCGGAGGAAGACGACGTCCGTCTTCGTGTTCGGGTCGGAATTGGCGTCGAGCTGCTCGATCAGCTTGTCGAAGAACTCGTGCTGGTCGGCGGACCCCATGAGGATCACGCGGTTGGTCCGCTCGTCGGCGGTGAAGCTCGTGCCGGTGCTGAGGCGGAACGGCGAGGCGCCGGCGACGGCGGGGGTGCGCAGCAGCGCCGTGAGCTTGTTCACCAGGTCGACGGCCATCGCGTGCTTGAGCGAGTAGATCTTGGTGACGATCACGTCGAGCTGCGGGCGGTCCAGCTGGGTGAGGAGCGTCTCGATCTTCTGCAGGTTGCTGATGGAGTCCGTGACGAGCACGGCGTTGTTGCGGCTGAAGAACACCGGCGGCGTGGCCAGCGTGGTGTTGAGCATGCCGGCGATCTGCGCGACGACCTCCTGGCCGTTGGCGTGCTTGAGGGTGAAGATCTTGGAGGCCACGCGGCCGCTCGCCGGCATGGTCAGGGTGCTCGCGGTCAGCAGCGTCGGGGATTCCGCCTTGGCGGTGAGGTTCGGGACGACCTTGAGGAACTTGTCGCCCTGCTGGATGACGGCGACGCCGTTGAGGCTGAGGAGCGTCTCGATCGCGAGGAGGGCCTCGTCGCGGGTGGCCGCGGCCGGAAGCGAGAGCGTGTAGAGGTTGGCCGGCAGGGCCTGCGGACGGAGCACCGTCTTGCCCGTCCAGCGCTGGAGGAGCTCGAGCACCTGGGCGATGGTCTCGTCGCGGAGCAGCACCGGGCCGACCTTATCGGTACCGAGCAGGCCGGCGGCCGGCGTCGCGATCGGCGCGGCGACGACGACCGGGGCGGCGGGCGCGGCGGGGGCCGCCGTCTGGCCGAGGAAGGTCAGGGGCAGCAACAGGCCGGCAAACGTGAGTCCGGAAACGGGAAGCAAGGCCCGCGAGGCACGAGGGGACGAAAGGGATCGGTTCACTGGAGGGATGGGGCTGCTGGGATAACACCATTAAAAGGGAATTGTTCGACACGTATCCTGACTTTTTACCCTTTTTTGACGATTAATCGGGCCTAAACGAAGCCGGGGTGTCGAATAGCCCGAATGGTGAACAATATTTCACCTTCTGGCTTGCGTAATTCGCCTATTTTGGCCCATTAACTGCATCGACCCCGTATGCGCGACGACATTCCCGAATGGCTTGGCAAACCCCCGCTGCGCGGCACGGACGAGTGGTCCGCCTGGCTGGAGAAGTGGCGCAACTACGCCCGGGCGGAACTGCGGGACTCGGCGGCGGACGACCCGGATTTCGACTTCGGCCTGCTGACGACCGAGGAACGCTGGCGGGTCATCCTGAAGCTGGAGATCCAACGCCAGATCGCCCAAGGCATGGCCGGGGACCGCGCCCCCATCCCCTCCGTCCGGCGCATCAGCGACCTCGCCCACGCCGGGGTGGTCGCCTGGCTCGTCGGCCATTCCGTCAAATCCCAGATTCCCGACGAACCCTTCCGGCGCGCCACCGACTGGTCCGACCAACGGATGACCCCGCGGCGCCGCAAGGTGGCCCACGCCATCCGCTACGGCTTCCTCGCCGGCATCGGCGGGGAGCCCGCGACGCCCGGCAGTTCCGAGGAGGAATACGTGGCGGCCTACGAGGCCTCGTGGGAGACCGGCAACGCGCTGGCCATCGAGAACGACCCGCGCGGCTGAAGGCCCGGGGTTGCGGTCGGGCCGCCGCCGGGCAGAGTCCCCGGTCATCGCTTTCATGGAATACCTCACCCCCCTCCTCCTGCTCGCCTTGCTCGTCGGGGTCGGCGTGCTCCTCGCGAAGGTCGGCCGCGCGGCCGCCCCCGCCGCCGACCAGGCCAACGTCGCCCTCCTAGAGGAGACGCGCCGGCAGCTCGAAGGGGCCCACGCCGCCGCCGAGCGCGAGCGCGCCGCCAAGACCGACGCCCTCCAGCGGGCGTCCGCCGCCGAGGCCGCCAAGCTCTCCGCGCAGCAGCAGCTCACCGAGGCGGCGCAGGCGCACG
>JBEBDN010000079.1:0-8381 GCA_041156945.1 Verrucomicrobiota bacterium
GAGGGCGGCGAGCAGGGCTTGGGAGCGGGACATGGCGGAAGGCGGCGGGGGTTCAGCGGCGGTCGACGACCAGCGTGCTCAGGCCGAGGCCGGCGAAGGCCAGCGAGAGGAAGTAGACGGCCGCGGGGACGTCGAAGATGCCCAGCGTGAACGGTTCGAGGTTGCGCCACAGGCCGAGGCGGCGGACGGCGTCCACCGCCTCGTCGGGCAGGAACCCGACGAGCAGGCCGTCGAAGACGCCGTAGCCCAGGAGCACCAGGACGAAGCAGGCGAGGAAGCCCGTCACGAAGGCGATGACCTGGCTGCGCGTCACCGCGGAGGCGAGGGCCGCCAGCCCGAGGCAGGCGCCGGCGCAGAGCAGCGAGCCCACGTAGCCGCTGGCGATCACGCCCCAGTCGGGGCTGCCGAGGAAGCCGACCGTGAAGGCGATCGGGAGCGTGACGAGGAGCGCGCAGGCGAGGAAGAGCCAGGCGGCGAGGAACTTGCCGAGGGCCGCCTGCCAGACCGTGACCGGCCAGGTGAGGAGCAGCTCGAGGGTGCCTTGGCGGCGTTCCTCCGCCCAGAGGCGCGCGCCCGCGGCCGGCGCGAGGAACGCCCAGAGCCAGGGGTGGTAGAGGAAGAAGCGGTCGAGGTTGGCGACGCCGGCCTCGTACAGGTTGCCCACGAAGAACGCGAGCGACATGGCGAAGGCGTTGAAGACGGCGAGGAAGACGTAGGCCAGCGGCGTCCGGAAGTAGCCGGCGAACTCGCGGCGCACGATGGCGAGGAACGCGGCGCTTCCGGCGGGGCGGTCGGCGGGGGTGGCTTCGGCGGGGGTGGACATGGGGGAAGGGGTTAGGCGGTGAGGGAGCGGAACACCTGGTTGAGGTCGGCGCCGCGGGCGAGGAAGCGGTCGCGCGGCTCGTCGCAGCGCAGCTCGCCCTTGGCGATGACGATGACGCGGGTGCAGAGTTCGCCGACCTCCTCGAGGAGGTGGGTCGAGACGATGACGGCCTTGCGGCTGGCCATCTCCTTGAGGATGCGCCGCACCTCATGCTTCTGGTTGGGGTCGAGGCCGTCCGTCGGCTCGTCGAGGATGAGGGCGGCCGGGTCGTGGATCACCGCCTGGGCGAAGCCCACGCGCATCCGGTAGCCCTTGGAGAGGGTGTCGATGTTCTGCGCCGCGACGTCCGTCAGGCGGCAGAGCTCCAGCGTCGCGCGCACGCGCTCGGCCGGGTCGGCGAGCCCGCGGAGGTCGGCCGCGAAGCGGAGGAATTCGCGCACGGTCATCTCGCCGTAGGCGGGCGCTCCCTCGGGCGAGTAGCCCAGGTGGCGCTTGGCCTCGATCGGCGCCGCGGCCACGTCGTGGCCCGCGATGCGGGCTTCGCCCGCGTCGGCGCGCAGGTAGCCGGAGAGGAGCTTCATCGTGGTGGTCTTGCCGGCCCCGTTGGGTCCGAGGAAGGCGACCACTTCGCCGCGCTCCACGGCGAAGGAGACGTCGTGCACGGCGCGGAGGGCGCCGTAGGTCTTGCGGAGGTTCCGCGCTTCGAGGAGGGCCATGGGAGGAAGGTCAGTTCTGCGGGGTGCCCTGCGCGGCGAGGCGGATGCCGGCCTGCTGCAGGCGCGCGGACACGGCGAGGATCAGCTTCTGGTTGAACTCGAGCTGCTTGGCGGAGTTGGCCGGGTAGTACCAGTACATGATGCGGATGTTGATCGCCCAGTCGGCGAACTCATGCACGTGCACGAGGGGCGGGTGGCGCGGGTCGAAGCCGTCGTGGTTGACGACGAGCTCGCGGATGACGCGGAGGGCCTCCTCGACCTTCTCGCTCGGCGTGTTGACCGCGAGGTGCACGAGGTCCTGCGCGCGGATGAACTCGCGGCGGGTGATGTTGACGATCGGGCGGCTGGCGAGGTCGCTGTTCGGGATGGCCAGGCGCTGGCCGTCCACGAGGACCAGGGTGGTGGAGCGCAGGCCGAGGGACTCCACGCGGCCCTCGTGGGCGCCCGTGTTGATCAGGTCGCCGAGGGTGAAGGGCTGGTCGACGATGAGCATCACCGCGCCGAAGATGTTCTTCAGGGTGTCCTGCGAGGCGAAGGCGATACCGATGCCGCCGGCCGCCAACAGGCCGAGGATCGACTTCGAGGTGTCCGCGTCCACGATCGAGATGGCCTTGACGCCGCCGACGAGGACGACGGCCAGCTTGATCACGGTCGAGATCATGGGCACCAGCACGTCGTCGAGCTTGTTCTCGGTCTGGTCGGCCAGCTTCTGGCCCCAGGCGATGGCGATCGAGACCAGGTGGAAGACCGTGGTGGTGTGCGCGAGGGAGAGGATCAGCTCGATGGCGATGCCGGCGGCCTTGTCGTAGCTGTCGGGGATGAGCCCGGGGTTCAGGTGGTTGAACCAGAAGATCGTGTAGGCCGGGATCAGCACCTGCAGGGACTTGCCGATGGCCGCGACCGCCGCTTGGGCGATGGGGCTGGCGTCGAACTTCGAGGCGATCCAGCCCAGGAAGCGCTTGGCGACCCAGCCGGCGAGGACGGCGGCGGCGATCCAACCGAGGGCGCCGATGAGCAGGTTGGCCTCTTGGCCGACGGCGGTTTTGAGGGCAGGGGAGGCGGTGGGGGCGGCTTGGGCGAGGAGCATGGCGAGGGAAAGATGGGTACCCGCTCATCTAGGCGGGTGCGGTCCCGATTTCAAGCGTCACCGCTCGTCCTATCCGCTTGATGCCCGGGCGGCCGCCCGCCACGCTGGGTGGACCGGAATGAGCGAAACGACCGATAAAAAGCCCGCTAAGCCCGTGGTCCTGACCTGTGCCCAGCCGACGGGCCGTCTTCATCTGGGTAATTTCCTTGGGGCGGTTCTCAACTGGGGACGGATGCAGGACGACCACGAGTGCTACTTCGGCATCGTCGACCAGCACGCGATCACCGTGCCCACCGTGCCGGCCCAGCTCCGCGAGAACACCTATTCCTGCCTGGCGCAGTACGTCGCGTGCGGCCTCGACCCGGCCCGCAGCCGGCTGTTCGTCCAGTCCCACGTGCTGGGGCACACCGAGCTGGCCTGGGTCCTCGGCTGCCTCTGCCCGCTCGGCCAGCTGGAGCGCATGACGCAGTTCAAGGACAAGTCCCGCAAGCAGCAGTCGGTCGACGCCGGCCTGCTCTTCTACCCGGTGCTCATGGCCGCCGACATCCTGCTCTACAACGCCGACCTCGTGCCGGTGGGCGACGACCAGAAGCAGCACCTGGAGCTGGCCCGCGACCTGGCCGAGAAGTTCAACCACCGCTACTCGGAGACCTTCAAGCTCCCCGCGCCCTTCATCTCCAAGGTCGGCTCCCGCATCATGTCCCTGCAGGATCCGACGGCCAAGATGTCCAAGTCGGACCCCAACCAGGCGGGCACGGTCTACGTGACCGACCGGCCGGAGGAGATCCGCAAGAAGATCCTCTCGTCCGTCACCGACTCCGGCGCCGAGGTCCGCGCCGCCGACGACAAGCCGGGCATCCGCAATCTCCTGACGATCATGGCGGGCTGCACCGGACGCGACGTCGCCGCCCTCGAGGCCGAGTTCGCCGGCAAGGGCTACGGCGACTTCAAGAAGGCCGTGGCCGACGCCGTCATCGCCACCCTCGACCCCGTCCGCCTGCGCTATGACGAGCTCATCAAGGACCGCGAGGAGCTCGGCCGCATCCTCAAGGCCGGCGCCGAGTCCGCGCAGGCCACCGCCTTCCGCACGCTTTCCAAGGTCCACCGCAAGGTCGGCTTCGTCGAACGCCCCCGCTGAGCCCCGCCCCTTACCCCTCCCCATGAACCGCGACCTCCAGAAACTGCTCCAGGAAAAATGGTTCCTCGTAGCCGCCGACTTCATCGCCGTGCTCGGCGTGCTCTGCCTCGGCCTCGACCCGAAGGACGGCTTCCAGGCCTTCCTCGCGGTGCTCGGCATCCTCGGCGCCTCCCTGATCGTCGTCATCCCCGTGCTCAAGGACGGCGGCGGCAAGGCCGAGCGCCTCGCCGAGCAGGCCCGCCTGCGCGCCGCCCTGGCCGCGGAGATCGACCGCCTCCGCGACGACGCGCGCGCCTCCGCCGAGGCCGGCAACCGCCGCATCGGCGAGGTCGAGCAGGACGTCCGCCGGCAGGCCGAGGCCGCCGCCGCGGCCGTGGCCCAGCGCGCCTCGACCGAGATCAACGCCCTGAAGGCCGAGCTCGCCGCGCTCAAGGCGACCGCCGCCGAACTCGAGAAGAAGGTCGCCGTCGCGCAGCGCTCCGCCGCCGTCGGCGCCGAGGCCAAGGAGGCCGCTGAGGAAGTGGGCGCCAAGCTGGAAGCCCTCGCGGAGACGGTCCGCAGCGGCCTCGCCACCACCGAGGAGACGGCCGAGGCCGTGGCTGAACTCAAGGCCGCGGTTCCCGCCGTGGGCGCCGACGACCTGAAGGCCGTGCGCGACGAACTCAAGAAGGCGGCCCAGAAGTCGGCCCAGGCCGCGGACAAGCTCGACGAACGGCTCGACGCCCTGAGCGCCGAGCTGCAGGCCCTGCGCGCCCGCCCCGTCGCCGTGCCTGCGCCGGCGCCCGCGCCCGCGGCGCCGGTCGTGGCTGGCGAGGACGCCGAGGAGGAGCTCGCGGACGAGGACGAGCCGGAAGAGGCCGCCGAAGCGGAAGCCGCCGAGGACGAGGAATCCGGGGAGGCGGCGATCGAATCCGAGCCCACGCCCGCCGGCGCACCGGTGGTCACCGGCGAAGGCACCGCCCTCGTCATCAACCTCATGATCGGCATCGGCAACAAGCCCTTCGTCCGCGGTAGCGGGCCCGGCCTCAGCGCCGACCAGGGGGTGCCGATGAACTTCCTCGGCATCGGCCGTTGGCAGTGGGTCTGCCCCCAGCCCGACGCGCCCGCGACCGTCGAGGTCTGGAAGAACGACCAGTCTCCGCTCGGCGAGCCGATCCATCTTTCCGGCGGCGAGACCGTCGAACTCGACGAAGGCCATTTCAGCGGCGTCTGAGGATGTGGAGCGCCCTGGCCACCTGCGCGTGCCTGGCGGCGGCCACCCCCGAGGCTCCGCCTCCGCCCGCGCCTGCGCCGGCCGCGGTTCCGGCCGGGCCCGCCGAGCCCCGGGTCTTCCTCAACGATACCCGCCTCGCGGTCGTCGTCGGGGAGCGGCTGGATGAGGTCAGTTTCGTCGCCGCGCACTTCGCGGCGTTCGAGCGGCACCTGGAGTTCGCCTACGGACTCGCCCCCCTGCCTCCGCCCAAGGCGCGCATCGAACTGGTCGACCTGCCCAAGCTGGCCGACGTCGACGTGCGCGTGCTCGCCGGGCAGGTCCTCGTCTCCGTGCGGCTTGGTCCGCCGGAGGCCGCCCCGGCGCGCGCCGCGGAAGCCGCCGTCCGCGCCTGGTTGCGGCGTTGCGCGCTCCTCGCCGGCGGTCCGACCGCCGAGCCGGAGCCGTGGTTGGCCCAGGCGCTGGCCGCGGAGACCCTCGCCTTGCTGCGGCCGGCCTTGGTCGATCTCTGGTACCGCGACGGTCTGCGCGAGCCGGCCGCCACCTTGGCCGACCTGCGCGCCGGCCGCGCCCCGGAGCGCGAGGCGTTCCTCCTTTGGCGGACGTTGCGCGCCGCCCACCCGCGCGAGACCGCGGCCCTGCTCGCCCGGTACGTCGCGGGGGGGGCGGCCGCGGGACTGAAGGAATCCGATTGGCAGGCGGCCCGCTCGCAGCTGCTCGTGCAGCGCAAGCCGGTGAGCCTGGGGATGCGCGAGTCCGGGGCGGCCTTGGACGAGCTGGCGCGGTTCGTCTTCGACCTGGGGCAGGGCGACGCGGTGCTCGACGGGCCCGCGCTGGTCCGCCACCGCGAGTTGCCCGCGGTGGCCGAAGCGATGCGGGAACGGCTGGCCAAGGTGCGCCGGGAGATCCTCCGCCAGAATCCCGTCTACGCCAACGCGTGGCGCGACTTCGGGGCGTGGCTCGAACGGTTCGAGAAAGGCTCGCCCGAGGAGCTCGCCGAGCGGTGGGCGCGGTTCCGGCAGGAACGGGGCTCGGCCCGCGCGCTCGCCGCCGAGGTCGAGGCGGCCCTGGTCGCGCCCACCGGACAACAAGAAGGCCGGCGGTGAAGCCGGCCTGCGGGGGGTCGCTGACGGGGGCGCTCAGCGCTGGTCGGGCGACTTCGGGAGCATCTGGTCCGCGAGGGTGACGCGGAAGAGGCTCAGGGCCATCCAGAGGACGCCGGACAGGCAGAGGGAGCAGTAGGCGGCGCCGAGGAGCACGGCGGTCTCGCCGGCCTCGACCCACGGCACGTGTTTCTTGAGCACGGTCGTCATCCAGACGAAGAAGATGACCGTCAGGACCACGTCGATGATGGCACCCCGGGTGGTGACGAGCTTGGGCTTCAGGTTGTCCATGGCAGGGGACTCATTGGTGGGCTTCCGTCGGTGCCTGTCAATCCCGCCCGCCGCCCGGACGGCCGGGAATGCCCCCGCGGCCCATCTCCACCCTTGCCTCATCCCCCGTCCCGTCCACTTTCTCCGCCCCGAAGGGCCGCCGCGCCCCTCGCCCCCGCCCAAACGTAACCATGGCCGAAGAACTCAAGGATACCCTCAACCTGCCGGTGACCGACTTCCCCATGCGGGCCGGCCTGGCCGAACGCGAGCCGGTCCGCATCGCCCACTGGGAACGCCTCGGCCTCTACGACGCCATCCAAGCCCGCGCCGCCGGCCAGCCCGCCTTCGTCCTGCACGACGGTCCCCCGTTCACCAACGGCGACGTCCACATCGGCACCGCGCTCAACAAGCTGCTGAAGGACGCCATCCTGCGCTACAAGTCCATGCGCGGCTTCCGCACGCCCTACGTCCCCGGCTGGGACTGCCACGGCCTGCCGATCGAGCACAAGGTCATGAAGGACCTCCAGGCCCGGAAGCAGTCGCTCGACCCCCTCGGCGTGCGCAAGGCCTGCGCCGAGTTCTCCGCCGGCTTCATCGAGAAGCAGCGCGGCCAGTTCAGGCGCCTCGGCGTCCTCGCCGATTGGAAGTCGGAATACCGCACCATGGATCCCGCCTACGAGGCCGAGATCCTCGGCGGCTTCGCGAGCTTCATCGAGCAGGGCCTGGTGTACCGTTCCAAGAAGCCCGTCTATTGGTCGATCCCCTGCGAGACCGCGCTGGCCGAAGCCGAGATCGAGTACCAGGACAAGCGTTCCTTCTCCATCTGGGTCGCGTTCCCCGTGCCGGAGCCGGCCGCCCAGGGGCTCGCCCCGGCGCACCCGCTCTCGGTCGTCATCTGGACCACCACCCCCTGGACGCTGCCGGCGAACCTCGCCGTCGCGGTGCATCCGGAACTCGAATACGTCGAAGTCCGCCACGGCGGGCGTTCCTACCTCGTGGCCGCCGACCGCCGCGCCGCCTTCGTCGCCGACTGCGGGCTCGAAGGGGCCACCGACGGCTTCCGCGTCCGCGGCCGCGCCCTCGAGGGGCTCGGCGCCCGCCATCCCTTCATCGACCGCGCCTCGCCGGTCGTGCTCGCCGACTACGTGACCACGGACGCCGGCACCGGCTGCGTGCACACCGCCCCCGGCCACGGCCTCGAGGACTTCCAGACGGGCAACAAGTACGGCCTCGAGCCGTATTGCCCGGTCCGCAACGACGGCACCTACGCCGACGACGGCCGCGTGCCCGCGGCGCTCGTGGGCGTGACGGTCCTCGAGACCGACGGCAAGAACCCGGCGAACCTCGCCGTGCTCGAGCTGCTCAAGGCCGCCGGCGCGCTGCTCAAGGCCCAGGGCTTCACGCATTCCTACCCGCACTGCTGGCGCTCCAAGACCCCGGTGATCTTCCGGGCGATGGACCAGTGGTTCGTCGGCCTCGACCGCGGAGACCTCCGCCAGCGCGCCCTCAAGGCCGTCGGCGACGTCCAGTGGATCCCGGCTTCCGGCGAGAACCGCATCCGCGGGGCGCTCGAAGGGCGCCCGGATTGGTGCATCTCGCGCCAGCGCGCCTGGGGCGTGCCCATCCCCGCCTTCACCTCGCCGTCCACCGGCGAGTCGTACCTCGACGCCGGCGTCGTCCGCCACGTCGCCCGGCAGGTCGCCGTCCACGGCGGCGACTGGTGGTGGGCTTCGTCGGTCGAGGCGATCCTCGCGGGCGCGCCCGTCCCGGCCGGCTGGCCGAAGGACCTCCGCAAGGGCACCGACACCCTGGACGTGTGGATCGACTCCGGTTCGAGCCACCTCGCCGTCTGCGCCAAGCACAAGGACCTGCATTGGCCGGCCGACCTCTACCTCGAGGGCTCCGACCAGCATCGCGGCTGGTTCCAGTCCTCCCTCTGGACCGCCGTCGCCGTCAAGGGCGCCGCGCCCTACCGCGCCGTGCTCACCCACGGTTTCGTGGTGAACGAGAAGCGCCAGAAGATCTCGAAGTCCG
>JBEBDN010000080.1:0-22860 GCA_041156945.1 Verrucomicrobiota bacterium
GCGCCCGATGCGGCGCGACTCGGTCTTCTGGATCGCGTCGATGACGAAGCCGATCACCGCGATGGGCGTGCTGATGCTCGTCGAGGAGGGCAAGCTCGGGCTCGACGACCCCGTCGCCAAATTCCTGCCCGCGTTCCGCGACCAGACGCTGGCGACGCCGTCCGGCCCCGCGAAGCCGCGCCGCGCGGTCACGGTCCGCGACCTGCTGACGCACACGAGCGGACTCACCGGCGCCTCGCCGACCCCCGCCGGCCAGCCCGTCGACACCCTGGGCCTCGCCGCGATGACCGACTTCTACGGTCGCCAACCCCTCATCTCCGAACCGGGCGCGAAGTGGGCCTACAGCAACGCCGGCATCAACACCCTCGGACGGATCATCGAAGTCGTCAGCGGCGAGACCTACGGCGATTTCGTGCAGCGGCGCTTCCTCGAGCCGCTCGGGATGGACAGCACTTCGTTCCGGCCGACGGCGGAGTTGGTCGGCCGGATGGCCACGCCGTACCGCAAGGACAAGGCCACGGGCGAACTCGTCGCCGCGGGCAACAGCCGCTTCAGCGAGCCGCTCGCGGACCGTCGCCGCACGGCCATCCCGGCGGGCGGCCTCTTCTCCACGGCCGAGGACCTGACGCAGCTCTACCAGATGATCCTGCTCGGCGGCGAACTGGATGGGCGACGCTACCTCAAGGCGGAGACGCTGCGGCTCATGGCGACGAACCAGCTGGGCGACCTCCCGAAGGTGAGCTTCGCCCCGGGCATGCACATGGGCCTGGGCTTCCACGTCGTCCACGCGCCCCAAGGCGTCACCGAGAGCCTCAGCGCCGGGACCTTCGGGCATGGCGGCGCCTACGGCACGCAGGCGTGGATCGATCCGGTGCGCCGCCGGGCCTACGTGCTGCTGATCCAGCGGACCGACCTGCCCAACTCCGACGGCAGCGAGATCCGCCGCCTCTTCCAACGGACCGCGGTGGAGCATTTCGCCCGCTGACGCCCGTTCGTCACCGCAAAGACACGCGTCATCCACAACCTTCCGCCCTTCCCGGGGTCAAAACTTAGACCAACATGAACCTCCTCTCCCACGTCCTCCGTCGACCGGTCACCCTGCTGGTCGCGGTCGGGGCGCTCGCGCTGGCCGCCCTGTTCGGCCTGGGCCGCATGGCCAAGGACGTCTTCCCGCCGCTCAACGTGCCGACGATCTACGTCGCGCAGCCCTTCGGCGGCATGGACGCCGCCCAGATGGAGGGCTTCCTCACCTTCTACTACGAATACCACTTCCTCTACATCACCGGCATCGAGCACGTCGAATCGCGCAACATCCAGGGGGCCGCCGTGATGAAGCTCCAGTTCCACCCGGGGACGGACATGTCCCAGGCGATGAGCGAGACCATCGGTTACGTGAACCGCTCGCGCGCCATGATGCCCCCCGGCACCGTCCCGCCGTTCGTCATGCGCTTCGACGCGGGCAGCGTGCCGATCGGCCAGCTCGTCTTCGCGAGCGAGACCCGGTCCGTGGCCCAACTCCAGGATGCGGCGCTGAACACCGTCCGGCCCCTCTTCGCGACCCTGCCCGGCGTCTCGGCGCCCCCGCCGTTCGGCGGCAGCGCCCGCACGATCCTGGTCAACCTGCACCCGGACCGCCTGCGCAGCACCGGCGTCACCCCGGAGGAAGTCGCCGCGGCGCTGGCCGGGGCGAACGCCATCCTCCCCGCCGGCAACCTCGTGCTCGGCGACCAGAACCTGCTCGTCCCGATCAACGCCACGGTGAAGAACATCAAGGACCTCGAGAACGTCCCCGTGCGTCCGGGCCAGCAACCCGCCGTGCTCATCCGCGACCTCGCCCAGGTCGTGGACGGCGCCGACGCCGTCACCAGCTACGCCCTCGTGGACGGCCGCCGCACCGTCTACATCCCCGTCACCAAGCGCGCGGACGCCTCCACCTTGGCCGTGGCCGGCCTGGTCAAGGCCAACCTCGGCGTCTTCCAGAACGCCGTCCCCGCGGACATCAAGGTGTCCTACGAGATGGACCAGAGCCCCATCGTCGAGCGCGCCATCCACGACCTGTTCCTCGAAGCCGTGCTCGGCGCCGTGCTCACGGGCCTGATGGTCTTCCTTTTCCTGCGCGACGCCCGCAGCACCTTGGTGGTCGTGGTCAACATCCCCCTGGCCCTACTCACCGCCCTGCTCGGCCTCTGGCTCTGCGGACAGACCATCAACCTGATGACCCTAGGCGGCCTCGCCCTGGCGGTCGGCATCCTTGTGGACGAAGCCACCGTGGCCATCGAGGCCATCCAGCAGGAGCGCGAGAAAGGCCGGCCCATCGCCCGGGCCGTCCGGACGGCGATCGCCGCCACCGCCGGACCGCGGTTCCTCGCCATGGCGTGCGTCGTGGCGGTGTTCCTTCCGGCCCTCTTCATGGAAGGCCCCGCGCAGGCGCTCTTCCTGCCGCTCTCGCTCGCGGTCGGGTTCAGCATGTTCGCCTCCTATGCGCTTTCGTCGACCCTCCTGCCCGTCCTCGCGGTGTGGCTGCTCAAGGACGACGAAGTACACGCCCCGGGCTTCTTCGCCGGCGTCAAGGCCGGCTACGAAGCGCTCCTCCGCGGCGTCCTCGCCCGCAAGGCCCTGGTCGTCGTCGGCGCCTTGGCGCTCGCCGTGCTCTTCGTCCTCGGCCTCGGCCCCCGGCTGGGCCGCGAGATCTTCCCGCCCGCCGCCAACGGTCAGCTCCAGGTGCGCCTGCGCGCCCCGGCGGGCACCAAGCTCGACCGCACGGAGCAGATCGCCCTGCGGGCGCTGGACGTCATCAAGGAGGAACTCGGCGCCGGCAACGTCGCCACCACCCTCGGCCTCGTCGGCGTCCACGCCCCGAACTACCCCGTCAACCTCATCCACGCCTGGAACAGCGGCACCGACGAGGCCACGCTGCAGGTCCAGCTGAAGCCCGACGCCCAGGTGGACCTCGAGTCGGCCAAGGAACGGCTGCGCGCCCGCCTCGGCGCGGCCCTGCCGGACGTGCGGCTCTCCTTCGAGCCGGCCGACATCGTCAGCCGCGTCATGAGCTTCGGCGCGCCCACGCCCATCGAAATCGCGGTCAGCGGTCCTTCGCTCGCGGACAACCGCGCGCACGCCGAGGCGATCCGGACCCAGCTCGCCAAGATTCCCGAGCTGCGCGACCTCCAGTTCGCCCAGACCATCGACACCCCGTCGCTCGAGGTGAACATCGACCGCGAGAAGGCCGGGGTCATGGGGGTCCGGCTCGCCGACGCCGCGCGCTCCGTCGTGGAGGCCACCGGCTCGAGCCGCTTCATCCTCGCCAACTATTGGGCCGACCCCAAGACCGGCGTCGCCTTCCAGGTGCAGGTGCAGGTCCCGCCCGCCCAGACCAAAAGCGCGGAGGACCTCCGCAACCTGCCCGTCGGCGCGACCGGACAGCAACCGGTGCTGCTCCGCTCCATCGCCTCGCTCAAGGAAAGCACGGCCGTCGCGCAGTTCGACCGCTACAACATGCAGCGCCTCGCGACCCTCACGGCCAACTACGCCGGGACGGACCTCGGCCACCTCTCGGCGCGGATCGACGAGGCCATCGCCGCCGCGGGCAAGCCGCCCGCCAAGGTCAAGGTCGACCAGCGCGGCCAGGTGCCGCCCCTGCGCGAACTGCTGAACGGGCTCGGCGCCGGCCTCGGCATCGCGCTCGTCATCGTCGCCCTCCTGCTGGCCGCCCACTTCCAGAGCGCCCGCCTGGCCGCCATCGTGCTCGCCTCCCTCGCCGTCGTGCTCGCCGGCGTCGTCGCGGGCCTGCTCGCGACCGGCTCGACGCTGAACATCGAGAGTTTCATCGGCGCGATCATGGCCGTCGGCGTCGCCGTCGCGAACTCCATCCTCCTCCTCACCGCGGCCGAGGAAGCCCGGCGCGGGGGCGCCACCGCCGAAGCCGCCGCGCTCACGGCCGGCGCCACCCGCCTGCGCGCGATCCTGATGACCTCGCTGGCCATGCTGGCGGGCATGATCCCCATGGCGCTCGGCTGGTCCGAAGCCGGCAGCCAGACGGCCCCGCTCGGACGCGCGGTCATGGGCGGGCTCATCTTCGGCACGTTCGCCACGCTCACCGTCGTCCCCGCCGCCTACGCGTGGGTCATGGGCGCCGCCGGCCGCGCCTCCCTCTCCGTCGACCCCGACGACCCCCAGAGCCCCCATTACCATCCTGACCATGCCGTCTCCTAAGTTCCTCGCGCTCCTTCTGGGCGCCCTCTCCCTGCAGGCCGCCGACCTGACCGTCACGCGGCTCAAGACCGGGGACATCACGCGCACCGTGCAGCTGCTCGGCGAAGTGCGCCCGCGCCAGCAGGTCGCGCTCTACGCGAAGGTCGGCGGCTACGTGAAAACCCTCCGCGCGGACATCGGTGACCGCGTCGAAGCGGGCGACCTCCTGGCGGAACTGGAGGTGCCCGAACTCGTCGCCGACGAAGCCCGCGCCCGCGCGGAACTCGCCTTGGCCGAGCTCGAGACGCGCCGCGCGCAGGAAGCCCATCGGCAGGCGCCCGACCTCGTCCCCCGCCAGAACGTCGACGCGGCCCTGGCCAAGCTCGCCGTGGCGAAGGCCCAGCAGGAACGTCACGCGACCTTGCTGCGTTTCGCGCAGATCCGCGCGCCCTTCGCCGGCGTGGTGAGCCGGCGCTCCGTGGACCTCGGGGCCTTCGTGCCCGCCGCCACCGGCGGCGGCAACGGACCGGCCGCCCTCTTCGTCCTCACCGACACCGCCTCCGTCCGCGTGCAGGCCGCCCTGCCGGAAACCGAGACGGGCCTCGCGGCGACCGGCCTGCCGGTCGCGATCCTCGCCGAGGCGGCCGGACCCAAGCCCTTCGAAGGCCGCCTGACGCGACTCACGGGCGTCCTCGAAAGCCCCAGCAAGACGATGCTCATCGAGACCGAACTGGCGAACCCCACGGGCGCCCTGAAGCCGGGGATGTACGCCCAGGTCCGCCTCGGCATCGAGACCCATCGCGGCGTCCGCCTGCTCCCCCTGACGGCCGTCGTGATGGAGAAGGCCGTCGCCACCGCTTACGTCCACGAAGCCGGCAAAGCCCGCCGGCGCGTGCTCAAGGCGGGCTTCAACGACGGGACCCACCTCGAGGTCATCGACGGCCTCAAGCCCGAGGAGGACGTGCTGATCCCGCAGGGCGCCACCCTCGCCGACGGCCAACCCGTCAACGTGGCCCGATGAGCAACCCCCTGCGCACCCTTCTCCTCCTCGGCGCGGCCGGCCTCGCCGCCCAGGACGCCCCGCGCGCCGAGGTCGTCGACCTGCCGACCGTCCTCAAGCTGGCGGGCGCCCAGGCGATCGAAGTCCAGCTGGCGGAGGCCCGCCTCAGCGAGGCCCGGGCGAATTCCGACGGCGCCGACTGGGCGCTATTCCCGACGATTTCGCCGGGCATCGGCTACCGCAAGCACTCCGGCCAACTGCAGGACATCGTCGGCCAGGTGAGCGACATCACCAAGGAGTCCGTGACCGCGGGCGCCACGCTGTCCCTCTCCCTGGAATTGGGCGAAGCCGTCTACCGACGCCTCGCGGCCCGGCAAACCGAGCGGGCGGCCGAACACCAGCTCGAAGCCCAGCGCCGCCAGTCCGTGGCGCTCGCGGCCGTCGCCTACTTCGACCTCGCGCGCTCCACCCAGGCCGCCAGCCTCCTCACCGACGCGGTCCGTACGGCGCGCGGCTACCGCGAGCAGCTCGCGCAGGGCGTCGCCGCCGGCCTCACCTTCAAGGGGGATGAACTCCGCGCCGCGGGCCACGTCAGCCGCTTCGAGCTGCGCCTGCGCCAGGCGCTCGAGCAGCAGCGGCAGGACGCGGCCCGCCTCGCCCACGCCCTGCGGCTCGACATCGCGGTCGCGCTGCAGACCGCGCCCGAACCCACGCGCCCGCTCCAGTTGACGGGGCCGGCCGAAAAACTCGACGACCAAGTGCGCCTGGCGCTCAACCGTCGCCCGGAACTGCAGGCCGCGGGGGCCCTCCGCGAGGCCGCCGCCAGCCGCGGCGACGCCGCCACCTACGCCCCCCTCTACCCGACCCTCGGCGCGCAGGTCTTCGCGGGCGGCTTGGGCGGCAGCGCGAGTTCGGCGCGGCGGGATTTCGACAACAGCACCGACACCTTCGTCACGCTTTCGTGGAAGATCGGGGCGGGCGGGCTGTTCGACGGCTCCCGGGTCGACGGTGCGCGCGCCCGCCAACGCCAGACCGAATTGGAGGCGACCCGCGTGCGCGAGGAGATCGTCCGCCAAGTCGTGGACGCCCAGGCGGGGGTGACGTTCGCGGCCCAACGCCTCGAGATCGCGGCCGAGGCGGTCCGCCTGGCCGAGACCGCCCATCGCCTGACCCTGACGCGCAAGGACCTCGCCGTCGGCGCCGTGCTCGAGACGCTGCTCGCCCAACAGGACCTCATCCAGGCCCGGCTCGACCAGGTCGAGACCATCGCCGAGTGGAACAAGGCCCAGTACCGCCTGCGGTTCGCCACCGGGGAGTAGCCATCGCTCGGCACGCCGCAACCTCCGCCTCCTCGCGGGGTTTACACGAACGTACCCCATGAAGTCCGTCCTCCTCCCCGCGGCCGCTTGGCTCCTCGCCTCGGCCCTCCTCGGCGCCGAGACGAAACCGCTCAACGTCCTGTTCATCGCCGTCGACGACCTCCGGCCCGAGGCGAACGCCTCCGGGAGCGCGCTCATCAGGACGCCGAACCTGGACCGCATCGCGGCCCGCGGCACGACCTTCGACCGGGCCTACTGCCAGCAGGCCGTCTGCAGCCCTTCGCGCTCGTCGCTCATGACCGGCCGGCGGCCCGACGCCACCCGGGTCTGGGACCTGGAGACGCATTTCCGGACCGCCCTGCCCGACGCCGTGACGGTCGCCCAACATTTCAAGAACCAGGGCTACCACAGCCAAGGGATGGGCAAGATCTTCCATGGCGGGTTCGACGACGCGCCCAGCTGGTCGGTGCCGTGGCAAACGCCGAAGGCCCCGCCCTACGGCTCGGCCGAGGCCATGAAGCTGCAGACGACGAACGTGGACCAGAAGGGTCGCGGACGCGGACCGGCCTACGAATCCGCCGACGTGCCGGACGACACCTTCGTCGATGGCAAGACCGCCCGGCTCGCCGCCCGGACCTTGGCCGACCTGAAGAAACAAGGTAAGCCGTTCTTCCTGGCGGTCGGCATGGCCCGACCGCACCTTCCGTTCGTCGCCCCGAAGAAGTACTGGGACCTGTACGACCCGAAGGCCATCTACGTCCCGGCATTCGGGAAACTCCCGGCCGGAGCGCCCAAATTCGTCGGCCACACCAACGGCGAGCTCGGCAGTTATGCGGGCATGCCCAAGAATGGGATCGTCGACGAAGCCACCGCCCGCACCCTGCGCCACGGCTACTACGCCGCCATCAGCTACATGGACGCCCAGGTCGGACTCCTGCTGGATGCGCTCGAGAAGGAAGGTCTGGCGCAGAACACCGTCGTCGTCCTCTGGGGCGACCACGGGTGGCAATTGGGCGAGCACGGGCTCTGGCATAAGCACACGAACTTCGAGGTCGCCGTGCGGGCGCCGCTGCTGATCAGCGTGCCGGGACAGAAGGCCGCCGGGCGTCGCAGCGCGTCGCTCGCGGAGTTCATCGACCTCTACCCCACCCTCGCCGACGTCTGCGGCCTGCCCATCCCCAAGGAAGTCGAAGGGGTGAGCCTGCGGCCCGTGCTCGACGATCCGGCGGCGAAGGTCCGGCCCGTGGCCATCAGCCAGTACCCGCGCAACGACGCCGGCCAATCGCTCATGGGCTACAGCATCCGCGACGACCGCTGGCGCCTGACCCTCTGGCGCGACCGGGCGGACAACTCCATCCACGCCACGGAACTCTACGATGAAGTCGGCGACCCGCACGAGACCGTGAACGTCGCGGCCAAACCCGAGCATGCCGAGGTCGTGGCCCGCCTCGCGAAGTTCCTGCCCGCGCCGATCGCGCCGGCCAAGGCCGGAGCCGGCGCGGGTGATGCCAGGAAAGCCAAGGGCGCGCCCGGCGCGGCGAAGGGCGACCCGAAGGCGGGCACCCGCGATCGCGGCGCGATGTTCGAGGCCCGCGACGCCAACAAGGACGGCAAACTCACGAAGGAGGAGTTCATGATCCGCCAGCCCGACCCGGCGCAGGCCGCCCAAAACTTCACGCAATTCGACAAGGACAAGAGCGGCGACCTGACCAGGGACGAGTTCGTCAAGCTGGGCAGGTGACGGCCCCTTGACCTCCGCCCGAAGCCGCCCCACCTTGGCCGCATGCAAGGCCTCCTGCTCGTCCTGTTCGCGTTCCGCCTCGTCTTCCTGCTGGGGGCCGCCGGCCTGTGCGTCTATGGTTTCATCGCCGCCGGGGAACCGGGCGTACCGGGCCTGTGGCGGGTGGCCTACGCGGCCGGCTTCGTCCTCACCCTGGCGATGATCTGGGCGCTTTGGCGTTCGTTCCGGGCCCTGCGCAAAGGCTGACCCATGCGGCCCACGGCTCTCCTGCTGGCGGTCGGCGCCGCGCTGCTCGGGACCGAGACCGCCACCGTCGTCGTCGAAGTCGGGCGCCCCGGCGCCCGCCTGCCCGCGGACTTCCTCGGCCTCAGCTACGAGAAGAACGCGCTCGTCGAGCCCCACTTCACGCCCGCCAACGCCGTCCTCATCAACCTCCACCGCAACCTCGGCGCGGGCAGCCTGCGCCTCGGCGGCAACAAGGTCGAACTCACCCGCTGGCAGGCGGAAGCCCCCGCCGCCCTCGACAAGTCCACCGGCCTCGCCGTGATCGGGCGCGGCACGCTCGACGACCTCTACGGTTTCCTGCGGGCCACGGAATGGAAGTGCCTGCACGGCCTCAACCTGGCCGGCAACCGGCCGGACGCCTCGGCCGATGAAGCCGCCTACGCGCTCAAGGTCGGCGCGGCCTCCGTGCAGGCGTTCGAGGTCGGCAACGAACCCAACCTCTACCCCAACCACGCGCTGCGGCCCAAGGGCTACGACTGCTCCGCCTACCTCCCCGAGGCCGCCGCGGCCATCAAGGCCATCCGCGCCCGCAACCCCGGCGTCATCCTCGCCGGTCCGGCCACCGCGCGCCGACCCGACGCTTGGTTCGAGGACGCCGTCGCCGGGCTCAAGGGCCAGCTCGACCTCGGCACCTCCCACCTCTACGCCCTGTCCGGCGGCTCGACCAACCCGCAGTCGGCCAACTTCCCGAGCGCGGCGAACCTCCTGCTCCCGGCCACGATGGCCAAGGACCTCGCCATGGTGGACGGGCACCTCGCCGCCGCGAAGGCGGCCGGCCTGCGCTATCGCCTGGCCGAGTGCAACTCGGTGTCCAACGGCGGACGCACCGGCCTGAGCGACAGTTTCATCGCGGCGCTCTGGGCGACGGACTTCCTCTTCGCCGTGGCGGGACGCGGCGCCGACGGCGTCAACTTCCACTGCAACCTCAAGCCGGGCAGCTATTCGCCGATCTCCGCCGCCAAAGGCGAAACCCGCTACGCGACGCACCCGCTCTATTACGCGATGCTGCTGTTCCACGACGCCGGCCGGGGCCGCCGCCTGCCGACGCAGGTGACCGCCACCGCGAACGTCGTCGCGCACGCGACCCTGGCCGACGACGGCCGGGTCCGCGTGGTCCTCGTGAACAAGGATCTCACCCGCCCGGTCGCGGCCACGATCCAGATCGGGGCCGCCTTCCGCGCCGGGAGCAAGCGCTGGTTGACCGCCCCGCAACCGACGGCCAAGGAGGGCGTCACCTACGCCGGTGCGGCGGTCGCGGCGGACGGCCGGTGGCGACCTGCCTTGGGCACGGAGAAGGAACTGGCGGTCAGGGACGGCCAAGCGACGGTGGAACTACCCGCCGCCAGCGCCCTGGTCCTGACCTTGAAATAACCGGGCGACCGGCGGA
This sequence comes from Verrucomicrobiota bacterium, assembly GCA_041156945.1. Taxonomy (GTDB): domain Bacteria; phylum Verrucomicrobiota; class Verrucomicrobiia; order Opitutales; family UBA953; genus UBA953. The sequence goes on from JBEBDN010000080.1 coordinate 9,924, forward strand.
GTCCGGTTGACGGGTCGGAAAATCCCGCCGATGTTGCCGCACCCCCATGCGCCTCCTGCTCTCCTGCCTGGCCCTCCTGCTCTGCGCCCCCGCGGCTTCCTTCGCCGCCGACGCGCCCAAGGCCCCCGCCAAGACCAAAGCCCCGGCGAAGAAGGCCGGCGACCCTAACACCGGCAAGGCGGTCGGCGAGAACAAGGCCACGCCGGTCGACCGCATCAAGGCGCCGGCCGGCTTCAAGGTCGAACTGCTCTATTCCGTCCCCGGCGGCGAACAAGGCTCCTGGGTCTCCCTCTGCGCCGACGACAAGGGGCGCATCTACGCATGCGACCAGTACGGCGACCTCTACCGCTTCCCCGCCCCCGCGCCCGGCCAGCCGCTGAAGGCGGCCGACATCCGCAAGATGCCGGTCAAGGTCCGCGCGATCAACGGCATGACCTGGGCGTTCGGCGCGCTCTACGCCGGCGTCAACGACTACGAGCGCAAGTTCCCCAGCGGCTTCTACCGCATCAGCGACACGGACGGCGACGACCTCCTCGACCGGGCCGAGCTGCTGCGCGAATTCCAGGCAGGCAGCGACCACGGCGTCCACAAGGTCGTCGTGACCCCCGACCAACAGGGCTTCTACCTGATCACCGGCAACAACGCCGTGAAGACGGAGACCGCCGCCTCGTCCCCGGTGGCCCCGCTCTGGGGCGACGACCACCTGCTGCCCCGCATGCCCGACGGCCGCGGCCATAACCGCCACGTCCTCGCGCCGGGCGGCATCGTCTACCGCATCAGCAAGGACGGGAAGACCTTCGAGACCTTCGCCAGCGGTTTCCGCAACATCTACGGCGGCGCGCTCAACCGGAATGGCGAGCTCTTCACCTACGACGCGGACATGGAGTACGACTTCAACACGCCGTGGTACCGCCCGACCCGCGTGAACCACGTGGTCAGCGGCGGCGAGTATGGCTGGCGCAACGGCGCCGGCAAGTACCCCGAGTTCTACGCCGACAACCTGCCCGCCACCGTGAACATCGGCCCCGGCTCGCCCACCGGCGTCGCCTTCGGCTATGGCGCGAAGTTCCCGGCCAAGTACCAGGAGGCCCTCTACATCATGGATTGGAGCTGGGGCAAGATCTACGCCGTGCACCTCAAGGCCCAGGGCGCGAGCTACGCCGGCACCAAGGAGGACTTCATCCTCGGGGCGCCGCTTCCCGTGACCGACCTCCTCATCCACCCCGGCGACGGCGCCATGTACTTCGCCATCGGCGGCCGCAAGGTCCAGTCGGGCCTCTACCGCGTGACCTACGCCGGAAACGAGTCCACCGCCCCCGCCCGCCTCGAGGCGCCGGCCGCGACCCCCGAGACGCTCGCCCGCCGTGCGCTGGAGAAGTTCCACGGCAAGCAAGACCCCAAGTCCGCGGACGCCGCCTGGCCGCACCTCGCCTCCGGCGACCGCTGGCTGCGATCCGCCGCCCGCGTCGTCCTCGAACATCAGCCCGCCGCCGGCTGGGCGGAGCGGGCCTTCGCCGAGCCGGACGCCACCGCCCGCCTCGAAGCGCTGCTCGCCTTGGCGCGCCAAGCGGCCCCCTGCCCTTACCACACCGAGAAGGCCGCCAAGCCCGACCCGCGCACCGGCGTCGCACCGACCACCGCCGAACCCACGCCCGCCCAAGCCGCCCTGCGCGACCGCCTGCTCGCCGCGCTCCGCGGGATGGACTTCGCGAAGCTCACCAAGGAGCAGAAACTCGCCCACGCCCGCCTCGCCCAGATCGTCCTGCACCGCTACGGGAAGCCGGACGCCGCCGGCCTCGCCGCGCTGACGGCCCAGTATGACGCGGCCTATCCCGCGGCCGACTTCGAGCTCAACTGGCTCCTGACCGAGACGCTCGCCTTCCTGCAGTCGCCGACGCTCGCCGCCAAGGGCATGGCCCTCGTCGCCGCCGCCGGCAGCCAGGAGCCGGAGATGGAGTTCATGCGCAGCCTACGCATGCTCAAGGCCGGCTGGACCCCGGCGCTGCGGGAACAGCAGCTCAACTGGTTCATCAAGGCGGCCAGCTACCGCGGCGGCTCCAGCTTCGTGAAGTTCATCGAGTTCATCCGCAACGACTCGCTCAACACGTTCACCGCGGAGGAGACGGCGCGCCACGCGACCCTGATCGCCACCGCCAAGAACCCGCCCGTGAAGTCCGCCTACGAGAACGTCGGCGCGATCTTCGCCGGCCGGACCCCGACGAACTGGACCCTCGACGAGCTGGCGACGGCCGCGGAGACCGGCCTCAAGGGACGCGATTTCGAGAACGGCCGCAAGATGTTCGGCGCCGCCGCCTGCTTCGCCTGCCACCGCTACGGCAACGCCGGCGGGATGAACGGCCCCGACCTCACGGGCGCGGGCGGCCGCTACAGCCCGCGCGACCTGCTCGACCAGATCATCCACCCGAGCAAGGAGATCAACGAGCAGTTCGCCCCGGTGGTGGTGACCCGCCAGGATGGCTCGACCGTCAGCGGCGTCATCGTGAACCTCAACGGGGACACCGTGCAGATCAACACCGACCTCTCCGACCCCGACCAGCGGGTCGGCGTCGACCGCAAGCAGGTCCGGAGCATCGAGGTCTCCAAGGTTTCGCCCATGCCGCCCATGCTGCTGAACATGCTGACGAAGGAGGAGGTCCTGGACCTCGTGGCCTTCGTCCTGAGCGGCGGGGACAAGGAGCATCGCTTCTTCAAGAAGTAGGCTCAGGGTCGTTTTTTGCGGTAGCCAGCGGGCGGGGAACGGCAATCTTGGGGATACCCTATGAGCGCCCGCCCCGCCCTCACCCTGCTTTGCGCCGCCGTCCCCGCGTTGCTGGCGGCGGAGCCCGTGGAATTCAACCGCGACATCCGCCCGATCCTCTCGGACAACTGCTTCGCCTGCCACGGCCACGACGCCAGCCACCGCAAGGCCAAGCTGCGGCTCGACGTGCGCGAAGCCGCCCTGGCCAAGGAGGCCTTCGTACCCGGCAAGCCCGAAGCGAGCGAACTCGTGAAGCGCCTCTTCCTGACGGACCCGGACGAGGTGATGCCGCCGCCCGATTCGCATAAGACCCTCACCGCGGAACAGAAGGAGCTGCTGCGCCGCTGGGTCGCCGAAGGCGCGAAGTACCAGAACCACTGGTCCTACGACGCCCCGGTCAAGCCGGCCGCGGGCGCCCCCGCCGAAGCCATCGACGCGCTCGTCGAAGCGCGCCTGCGGACGAAGGGCCTGCGGCCGGTCGCCGAGGCGGACCGCCGCACGCTCGCCCGCCGCCTGCACCTCGACCTCCTCGGCCTCCCGCCGACGCCGGAGGAAGTCGACGCCTTCGTCGCCGACAAGTCGCCCGACGCCTACGCGCGGCTGGTGGAACGGCTGCTCGCCAGCCCGCACTACGGCGAGCGCATGGCCCAGGGCTGGCTCGACGTGGTCCGCTACGCCGACACGATCGGCTACCACAGCGACACCCCGCGCAACGTCTGGCCTTACCGCGACTACGTCATCCGGAGCTTCAACCAGAACAAGCGCTTCGACCGCTTCACGCTGGAACAGGTCGCGGGCGACCTCCTGCCGGACGCCGACATCGAGGCGAAGGTGGGCTCGGGCTTCAACCGCCTGCTGCTGACGACCGAGGAAGGCGGGGCGCAGGCCAAGGACTACCAGCAACGGATGCTGAACGACCGCGTCCGCGCCGTCGGGGCCGCCTGGCTGGGCCAGACGACCGGGTGCGCTCAGTGCCACGACCATAAGTTCGACCCGTTCACGCAGCGCGACTTCTTCTCGCTGGGCGCGTTCTTCGCCGACATCCACGAACCCGACATCGGGCGGCGCGAGGAGGGCATGCTGGTGGTGACGCCCGCGGACGAACGTCGCCTCGCCGAACTGGCCGCCGCGGTGACCCTCGCCAAGCAGACGCTGGAACAGGCCGTCGGCGGCCTCAGCGCCCAACTCGACGCCTGGGAGAAGGAAGCGGCCGAAGACCTCGCCGCCACCCCGGCGACCGCCGCGAAGGGGAAGGCCAAGGCGAAGGCGAAGTCGCCCGACGCCGCGCTGGCCGCCAAGGCCCCCGCAATCCTCCAGAAGCCGGCGGCCAAGCGCACCGCGGCGGAGAAGACGCTGTTGCGCGACTTCCTGCTCTCGATGCACCCCGAAGCGCTGAAGGCCGAGCGGGCCGCCGTGGCCGCGACGCAACGCGAGCACGACGCCTTCCGGGCGGGGCTACCGAAATCGCTGGTGACCACCAAGGCCGCCACCGTCCGCACCGTCCGCATCCTTCCGCGGGGCAACTGGATGGACGAATCAGGCGAGATCGTGAAGGCGGCGTTCCCGCATTACCTCCCGCAGCCGAAGCTCGACGGACGCACGCCGAACCGGCTCGACCTCGCCCGCTGGCTCGTGTCGCGCGAGAACCCGCTGACGGCCCGCGTCACGATGAACCGCCTCTGGATGCAGTTCTTCGGCACCGCCCTCAGCAAGAACCCCGGCGACCTCGGGGCCCAGGGCGAACTGCCGCCCAACCAGGCCTTGCTGGACTGGCTGGCGATGGAGTTCATGGACTCGGGTTGGGACGTGAAGCACATGGTCCGCCTGATGGTCACGAGCCGCGCCTACCGCCGCGCGTCGGCCGCCCCGGCCGAACTGACCGCGGCCGACCCCTACAACCGCGAGCTGGCCCGGCAAAGCCCTGCCCGCCTGGACGCCGAGCTGGTGCGCGACAACGCCCTGGCGATCGCGGGCCTGCTCGTGCCCAAGGTCGGCGGACCCAGCGTGAAGCCCTACCAGCCCGACCGCTACTGGGAGAACCTCAACTTCCCCGTCCGCGACTACGTCGCCGACAAGGGCGAGTCGCAGTACCGCCGCGGCCTGTACGTGTGGTGGCAACGCACGTTCCTCCACCCCAGCCTGCTCGCCTTCGACGCGCCCAGCCGGGAGGAAGCCTGCACCGACCGCACCCGCTCCAACATCCCGCAGCAGGCGCTCGTACTGCTGAACGACCCGACCTACGTCGAGGCCGCCCGGGCCTTCGCGGCCCGCGCGCTCGCGGAGCCCGGCGACGACGACCGCCGCCTGACCTGGGCTTGGCGTCGCGCCCTGCAACGCACCCCGGAAGCCGCCGAACTGGCCACGCTCCGGCAGGTGCTGACGGAGCGCCGCAAAACCTACCAGGGCGACCCCGCGGCCGCGCAGGCCTTCCTGAAGGTCGGGCTGACGCCCCCGCCGGCCGGGCTCGCGCCGGCGGAACTGGCCGCCTGGACGCACGTGACCCGCGTCCTGCTCAACCTCCACGAGACCATCACCCGCGAATGAGCCCCCTCCCTCCCGAACTGCAGGCCGCCCTCACGCGCCGCGCCTTCCTCGGCCGCACGACGCAGGGCGTCGGCGGACTCGCCCTCGCCTCCCTCCTCGGCCCTTCCGCGCTCGCCGCGTCGGGCGCGACCGGAGCCCTCTCGCGGCTCCCCCTGCCCCAGAAGGCCAAGCGCGTCATCTGGCTGAGCATGGCGGGCGGCCCCTCGCACCTCGAGACCTTCGACCCCAAGCCGAAACTCACGGCGATGCACGGCCAACCGATGCCGGAGAGCTTCACGAAGGGCCAGCAGCTCGCCCAGCTGCAGGGCCAGAAACTCACGTGCTTCGGCCCGCAGCACAAGTTCGCCAAGTTCGGCCGCAACCAGACCGAAATCTGCGAGCTCTTCCCGCAGATCGGTTCGGTGCTGGACGACATCTGCCTGATCCGATCGATGACGACGGACGCCATCAACCACGACCCCGCGCACATGTTCATGAACACCGGCTCGCAGATCGCCGGCCGGCCGAGCATGGGCTCCTGGGTGACCTACGGGCTCGGCACCGAGGCCACGGACCTGCCGGGCTTCGTCGTGCTCACCTCGTTGGGCAAGGGCGGCCAGAACCAGCCGATCGCCGCCCGCCAATGGAGCAGCGGCTTCCTGCCCTCCAAGCACCAGGGTGTGCAGCTCCGCTCCAAGGGCGACCCGGTCCTCTACCTCTCGAACCCGCCCGGCGTCTCCCGCGACGCCCAGGGCGGCGACGTCGACGCCATCGCCAAGCTCAACCTGCACCGCGAGCGCTTCGTGGCCGACCCCGAGGTCGCCACGCGGGTCGCGCAGTACGAAATGGCCTTCAAGATGCAGGCCAGCGTACCGCAGCTGATGGACGTCAAGGGTGAGGACCCGAAGACGCTCGAACTCTACGGCTGCCAGCCGGGCGACGGCTCCTTCGCGTCGAACTGCCTGCTCGCGCGCCGCCTGGCGGAACGCGGGGTGCGCTTCATCCAGCTCTACCACAAGGACTGGGACCACCATGGCGGCGTCAAGGACGGCGTGGCGTTCAAGGCCGCCGAGATCGACCGCGCCTGCATGGCGCTCATCACCGACCTCAAGCGCCGCGGGATGCTCGATTCGACGCTCATCGTCTGGGCGGGCGAATTCGGCCGCACCCCGATGTCGCAGGGCAATGGCCGCGACCACCACAACAAGGCCATGACCGTCTGGATGGCGGGCGGCGGCATCCGCGGCGGCCTCGTCCATGGTTCGACCGACGAGCTCGGCTACGCCGCGGTGGACAAGGTGGCCACGGTGCACGACCTGCACGCCACGATGCTGCACCAGCTGGGCATCGCGCACGACGCCTTTTCGGTGAAGTTCCAGGGCCTCGACGCCAAGCTGACCGGGGTCGAGCCCTGCAAGCCGATCAAGGAAATCATCGCGTGATCGCCGACCTGCGAGCGCTGCAACGTCGCGCCTTCCTCGGCACCGCGGGACGCGGCGTCGGGGCCGTGGCGTTGGCTTCGCTGCTCGGCCGGACGGACGCGGTGGCGGCCGGCGGCGCCCTGACGCGGCTCCCCCTGCCCCGCCGGGCGAAGCGGGTCATCTGGCTCACCATGGCGGGCGGACCGTCCCAGTTGGAGCTTCTGGACCACAAGCCGCGGCTCGCGGCGATGGACGGCCAACCGATGCCGGAGAGCTTCACGAAGGGCCAGCAGCTCGCCCAGCTGCAGGGCCAGAAGCTCATCTGCCAAGGGCCGCAGTTCCGGTTCCGGCGCCACGGGCGCAACGGCACCGAGCTCTCCGAACTCCTGCCGCACCTGGGCACGGTGGCGGACGACCTCTGCGTCATCCGCTCGATGACGACGGACGCGATCAACCACGACCCGGCGCACATGTTCATGAACACCGGCTCGCAGATCGCCGGCCGGCCGAGCATGGGAGCCTGGGTGACCTACGGGCTCGGCAGCGAGGCGGCCGACCTGCCGGGCTTCGTGGTGCTGGTCTCGACCGGCAAAGGACGCTCACCACAGCCGATCGCCGCCCGCCAGTGGAGCAGCGGCTTCCTGCCATCGCGGCATCAGGGCGTGCAGCTCCGCTCCAAGGGCGACCCGGTGCTCTACCTGACGAACCCGCCCGGCGTCAGCCGCGCGGCCCAGGGCGGCGACGTCGCCGCGATCAACGCCCTCAACCAAGCCCACGCCGGGACCGCGGCTGACCCCGAGATCGCCACGCGCATCGCCCAGTACGAGATGGCCTTCCAGATGCAGGCCAGCGTGCCCGGCCTGATGGACGTCTCCGGCGAGACCGCCGAGACCTTGGCGCTCTACGGCTGCGAACCGGGCGACGGGTCCTTCGCCGCCAACTGCCTCCTCGCCCGCCGGCTGGCCGAGCGCGGCAGCCGCTTCATCCAGCTCTACCACCGCGACTGGGACCACCATAGCCTGCTGCGGGAGGAATTGCCGCTCCGGGCCCGGGAGGTCGACCGCGCCTGCATGGCGCTCCTGACCGACCTGAAGCGCCGGGGACTCTTCGAGGACACCCTGGTCGTCTGGAGCGGGGAATTCGGCCGGACCCCGATGAAGCAGGGCGACAAAGGGCCGGTGGGGCGCGACCACCACAACAAGGCGATGTCGCTCTGGCTGGCCGGCGCCGGCGTGCGCGGAGGCCTGACCTATGGGGCGACCGACGAGCTCGGCTACGCCGCCGTGGACAAGGCCTGCACGGTCCACGACCTGCACGCCACGATGCTGCACCAATTGGGTATCGACCACGACGCCTTCCGCTTTAAGTTCCAGGGCCTCGACGCCAAACTCACCGGCGTCGAACCCTGCAAGGTGATCACGGACATCCTCACCTGACTTTACCCATGAAAACGCTGCTCCCCTCCCTCCTCCTCGCGCTTGGCCTCGCCGCCCCCCGCCTGGCCGCCGCCGACCAAGCCGCCGACCTGTCCAAGCCCGTGCAGGTCTTCATCCTCCTCGGGCAATCCAACATGGTGGGCCTCGGCAAGGTCACCGGTCCCGACGGCTCCCTGGATTTCGCGGTCAAGAACAAGAAGAAGTACCCGCACCTCGTCGACGCCGCCGGCAACTGGTCCGAGCGCGCCGACGTGCGCAACGTCCGCGTGATGGTCGGCCGCAGCGGCGGCATGCAGCTCTTCAACAACGAATTCCTGAAGGTGACCGGCAAGACGATGGGCCCGGAATACGGGATCGGCCACCCGCTCGGCGACGCCGTCGAGGCCCCGGTGATGCTGCTCAAGAGCTGCATCGGCAACCGCAGCCTCGGCTGGGACCTCCTGCCGCCCGGCAGCGAACGCTACGTCTTCGAAGGCAAGGTCTACGCCGGCTACAAGGACCGTCCGGACACCTGGCCGGCGGACGCCGCCAAGGGCACGGGCACGACGCCCCCGCCGTGGGTCGACAAGGCCGGCAAGCCGATCGAGTGGTACGCGGGCAAGCAGTACGACGACGACACCGCCAACGCCAAGAAGGTGCTCGCCGAACTCGGCAAGTACTACCCGGGCGCCAAGGCCTACGAGGTCGCGGGCTTCTTCTTCTGGCAGGGCGAGAAGGACGGCGGCAACGCCGGTCACGCCGCCAAGTACGAGGAGAACCTCGTGCGCTTCATCAAGCAGCTCCGCAAGGACTTCGCGGCCCCGGACGCCAAGTTCGTCCTGGCGACGCTGGGCGAGGCGACGAAGGGTTCGACCGGCAACGGCGGCAAGATCCTCGAGGCCCAGCTGGCCGTCGATGGCGCCACCGGCAAGTATCCCGAATTCAAGGGCAACGTGGCCACGGTCTACGCCAACCCGCTTTCGAAGGGCGGCAGCGGCAACAGCCACTACAACGGCAACGCCGAAACCTACATGGACGTCGGCGAAGCCATGGGCAAGGCGATGGTCGAGCTCCTGAAGCGCAAGTGACCGCCATGCGCCCCCTGGCCGCCCTGCTGCTCGCGTGCACCCTCCCGGGCGACGCGAGGGCGGCGGAGGGGCCGCCGCGCTGGACGATCGAAGCCAAGGGTCCGATCGTCGCCGACCCCAAGGTCGCGTGCACGGTACGCCTTCCCGCGGAGACGTCGGGCGGGGACGCCGCGGTGCTGGCTGCGCTGATCAAGGTCCGGGGCTCCTCCTCGCAGGCCTACGCCAAGAAATCCTTCGCGCTGACTTTCGAACGGCCCCTCGCCGCGGCCGGCTTGCCCGCGGATCCGGAATGGATCCTGAACGCGGCCTTCGTCGACTGCTCGCTGATGCGGCACAAGCTGTCCTACGACCTCTTCCGCGCCCTCGCGACGCCGGAACAGCCGCGCTTCGCCGCGCAGAGCCGCTTCGTGGAACTCGACCTCGCCGGCCGCTACCACGGGGCCTACCTGCTCATGCAGCCGGTGACCGGAAGGCTCCTGGGGTTCGCCGCGCCGCAGCCGGCGGACCTGACCCCGGCGGTACTCTACAAGGCCGTCGACCACGCGGCCAACTTCGGCCAGCCCGGCCACGCGGGCTTCGACCCGCGGGAACCGGACCCCGCGAAGGGCCCGGCCTGGGCGCCGCTCGATGAACTCAACGGCTTCGTAAGCCAAGCGCCGGACCAGGCGTTCCGGGATCCGGTGGACGGGCTCGCCCGCCGCCTCGACCTGGCCAACGCGATCGACTTCCACCTGCTCGTCCTGCTCACCTGCAACCTCGACGGGATCACGAAGAACTACTACCTCGCCCGCCCCGCCGCCACCGCCGCGAACCCGCGGCCGAAGTTCTTCTTCGTGCCTTGGGACTACGATGGCACGTTCGGGCGCAACTGGGATGGCTCGCGCGTCGGTCCTAAGGAATGGCTCTCGAACCGGCTCTTCGACCGGCTCTGGTCCGACCCGGCGATGCGGGCCGCCTTCCTGCGGCGCTGGCGGGAGCTCCGCGCCGGTCCGTTCCAGGCCGAGGCGATCGCCCGGCGGATCGACGATAACGCCCTCGCCTTGGGTCCGGCCATCCGCCGCAACGAGCAGCGCTGGAAGCGGATCGACTACGCCGCGCCGCGCGAACTGACCTTCGAGGAGGACGTCCGGCAGATGAAGGCTTGGACGACCGAACGCCTCGCCTGGCTCGACGCCGAGATCGCCCGTCGGACCCGCTGAATTCACATGCGCCCCCTCACCTACCTCCTGTTCGCCCTCGGCGGACTCACCGCCTCGGCCCAGGACAAGGCCGCGCCGAAGAAGGCCGGCGGTTACCCGCCGGTCATCGCCGGAACCAAGGTAGAGACCTACCGCAAGGTCGGCTCGACCGAGCTCAAGGTCTGGATCTTCGAGCCGGCCGACAAGGGGTCCAAGCCCCTGCCGGCGATCGTCTTCTTCTTCGGGGGCGGCTGGACCGGCGGCACGCCCGCCCAGTTCGAGCCGCAGAGCCGGCACCTGGCCGCCCGCGGCATGGTCGCCGTGGTGGCCGACTACCGGGTGAAGAGCCGCCAGGACGCGAAGCCCGCGGACTGCGTCGCGGACGCCAAAGCCTGCGTGCGCTGGGTACGCGCCAACGCCGCCCGGCTCGGCATCGACCCCGGCCGCATCGCGGTCGGCGGCGGTTCGGCCGGCGGACATCTCGCCGCGGCCACGGCGACCCTGCCGGGGCTCGACACCGCGACCGACGACAAGGCCATCTCCTGCCGTCCGGACGCGCTGGTGCTCTTCAACCCCGGCACGGTGATGGCCCCCTTCCCCGGACTCGACCTCAAGGGCTTCGGCGCCGGCCTCGACAAGGCCCGCTTCGGCTGCGAACCGACCGAGATTTCCCCGCTCCACCACGTCGCCAAGGGCGCGCCGCCCACGATCGTCTTCCACGGCAAGGCCGACACGACCGTACCCTACGCGACCGTCGAGAAGTTCGCCGCGGTCATGAAGGCCGCGGGCAACCGCTGCGAGTTGGTCGGGTACGAGGGCGAGAAGCACGGCTTCTTCAACCAGTCCAAGTACGCCGAGACGCTCGCCGCGACCGACGACTTCCTGGTGTCGCTGGGCTACCTGCCCAAGAAGTAAGATGCGTCCGCTGCTCGCCCTGCTGCTCGCGGCCTGCGCCACCGCGGCGGACCGTCCCAACGTGGTCATCCTGTTGGCGGACGACGCGGGCTGGGGCGACTATGGGTTGAACGGCAACCGGCAACTGGCCACCCCGCACATCGACTCGCTCGCCCGCGACGGCGCGCGCTTCGACCGGTTCTTCGTCCAACCCGTCTGCTCCCCGACCCGCGCCGAGCTCCTCACCGGCCGCTACCATCGCCGGCTCGGCGTGACCGGCGTCTCCACGGGCCAGGAGCGGCTGAACCTGGATGAACGGACGTTCGCCGAGTCCTTCCGGGCCGCCGGCTACGCGACGGGCCTCTTCGGCAAATGGCACAACGGCAGCCAGTGGCCCTACCACCCGCTGGCCCGCGGTTTCGAGACCTTCTGGGGCTACACTTCCGGACACTGGGGCGAGTATGTCGACGCCCCGCTCGAGCATGACGGCGTGATGCAACGCTCCCGGGGCTACATCGTCGACGTGCTCACGGACAAGGCGCTGGAGTTCATCGAGCGGAGCCAGGGCCGTCCGTTCCTCTGCTTCGTCCCCTTCACCACCCCGCATTCCCCCTTCTCACCGCCGCCCGCCGACTGGGCCCGCTTCAAGGATCGACCGTTGACGCAGACCGCGACGAACCCCCGCGAGGAGCAGGCCGACGCCACCCGCTGCGCCCTCGCGATGGTCGAAAACCAGGACCGGAACGTCGGCCGCATCCTCGCCAAGCTGAAGGAGCTGAAGCTGGAGGAGAACACGATCGTGCTCTATTTCTCCGACAACGGACCGAACACCGCACGCTGGAACGGCGGGATGAAGGGCCGCAAGGGAGGGACCGACGAGGGCGGCGTGCGCTCCGTCCTGTGCATCCGCTGGCCGGCCCGCATCGCCGCCGGCACGCTCGTCAAGCCGATCGCCGGCGCCATCGACCTCCACCCCACGCTCCATGCCCTCGCGGGCGTCTCCCGCGTCGGCGACCGCCCGCTCGACGGGCGCGACCTCTCGCCGCTCCTGCTGAAGGGAATCGACGCCGATTGGGCCCCGCGGCGGCTCTTCCAGACCTGGTCCGGGCAAGTCAGCGTCCGGACCGAGACCCATCGGCTGGACGCCGCCGGCAACCTCTTCGACCTGACCGCGGATCCGGGCCAGACCACGCCGCTGCAATCCAAGCAACCGGAACTGGCGCGGGAACTGGCCGCGGCGGTCGCCGGTTGGCGTCAGGAGATGGGCGCGTCGGCCGGAGGCAAGGGCAAGGCCACCGCCGGCGTCGTCGGCGTCGATCCGCGGCCGATCGGCGTGGGCTACCGCGAGTTCCCCGTCACGATGCTGCCCGCCCGCGACGGCACGCCCCTCGGCGAGCTGCGGCGCAGCGCCAAGGCCCCCAATTCCTCCTACTTCGTCCACTGGACCAAGCCCACCGACTCCGCCCGCTGGAACATCGAAGTCATGACCGCCGGCGCTTACGTCGTAACCCTCGACTACACCTGCCCCGCGGCCGACGTCGGCTCGACCGTCGAACTCAGCGTCGGCGAGCGGCGCCTGCGCGGCAAGGTCACGGAGGCCTGGGACCCCGCCCTGCTCACCGACCAGGACGTGGTCCCGCGGACCACGCATGGCGAATCG
>JBEBDN010000081.1:0-2502 GCA_041156945.1 Verrucomicrobiota bacterium
TGGCCTGGCCGTTCTCGTCGCCGAAGCCCTTCCCGGCCAACCTCGGGAACGTCGAGGTCGTGGCGCGCCTCACCGAGGTCCCGGAAGGCGCGGTCTTCGAGCGCGAGCTCTACCATTATGCGACGATCCTGAAGTACGAGGTCATCACGTGCGCCCGCGGCAAAGTCCTGCCGGGCGACATCATCTACGTCGCCCATTACGACCCGTGGAAGCCGCGCGCGGCGGCGGCGGACGCGAAGGCGCCGGGCATCGGCGGCGATGTCCGCGCCTTCGTCGCCGGCGACCGGCATCATCTCGCGTTGGCCATCCCGCTCGACGACCACTACATGGGCGGGCTGGTCGACAAGTATTTCGGGCGGCGTCCGCCGTTGACCTATTGGGCCCTCCGCACCGACGCCGACTGACGCATGGTCTTCGCCTCGCCCATCTTCCTCGGCTATTTCCTGCCGTTGGTCCTGGCGGGCTACTACCTCCTGCCCGCGGCGGGACCGGCCCGCAACCGCTGGCTGCTCGGGGCCAGCTACGTCTTCTACGGTTGGTGGGACCCCCGCCTGGTCCCGGCCCTCTTCGTCCTGACGCTCGCCACCTTCGGGCTCGCGCGGTGGCTCGGCCGGGAGGACCTCCCGGAAGGCCGCCGGCGCATCGGCTTGGCGGTCGGCGTCGGCCTCGCGCTGGCCGTCCTCTTCGTCGGCAAATACCTCGGCTTCGCCTTCGACAACTACGACCGGCTGGCGGCGGCCCTCGGTTGGGTCCCCGCGCCCGCGACCCGCTGGGCTCTGCCGCTGGGGATCTCGTTCTTCACCTTCCACGCGATCAGCACCCTGGTGGACGTCCATCGGCGCGACGCGAAGCCGATGGCCAGCCTGGTCGATTTCGCCTGCTACCTCGCGTTCTTCCCGCAGCTGATCGCGGGCCCGATCCTCCGCTTCGGCGCCATCGCCCCCGCCTACGCCGAGCGGCGGCACTCCTGGGCGCGCTTCTCCTCGGGGCTCGCCCTCTTCGCCTTGGGCCTGGCCAAGAAGGTCATCATCGCCAACACCCTCGCCCCGGCGGCCGACCTCGCCTTCGCGGCCCGCGAGCTCGACGCACCGACGGCGTGGTTCGGCCTCGTGACCTACGGGCTGCAGCTCTACTACGACTTCAGCGGGTACTCCGACATGGCCACCGGCCTCGCCCGCCTCTTCGGCTTCGAGTTCCCGCGCAACTTCAACGCCCCGTACCTCGCCGAATCGATCACGGATTTCTGGCGGCGCTGGCACATCTCGCTCGGCGGGTTCCTGCGGGACTACCTGTACATCCCGCTGGGCGGTAACCGCCGCAGCCCGACGCGGACGGCCGTGAACCTGCTGATCGTGATGGTGCTCGGCGGGCTCTGGCACGGCGCCGCCTGGACCTTCGTCGCCTGGGGCCTCTGGCACGGGACCCTGCTCGTGGCGGAGCGGTGGCTCGGCGGCCGCGCCTGGTACGAGGACCTGCCCCGGTTCCTCCGGGTGCTCGCGACGTTCGTCCTCGTGCTGCTCGGTTGGGTGTTCTTCCGCGCCGAGTCGCTCGCGGCCGCGGGCGACTACTTCGCGGCCCTCGCGCGCTTCGACGGGACGGGCGGCGCTCCGGTCCGCCTCTTGGGCGCGGAACTCTTCGCCCTGCCGCACGTGCTGATCCTGGTGCTGGGACTGGCCCTGATGTGGTCGCGCCGCCGCGCGCACGAGTGGTCCGGCCACCTGACGCGCCGCCGTGCGGTCCTGTGCCTGCTGCTCCTTCTGCTGTCGCTCGGCCTCCTGTCGACCCAGCGACCCAACCCCTTCCTCTACTTCCAATTCTGATGAAAGCCCGCCGCGAGAGGAAGTTCGTGCTGCTGTTCCTGGCGGCCCTCGTCGCCCTGCCGGTCGCGCAGTGGTGCGCCGACCTCGCCGCCGGCGTCGCGCCGACCGGCGCCGGCCTCGTCCGGCGCCCGCCGACGGCGGCCCACCTCCGCGCCGTCGAAGCCGATTTCGCCGCGGCCGCCGCCCGCAATCCCTACGCCCGCGCGCTCGCCGCCTTGCCCGGGCTGGCGTGGTTGCGCGGCCAGGCCTCGCCGGTGCTCGAGGGGCGCGTGGTCGCCGACGAGCCGTGGCTGTTCTACCGCCCGGACGTCCGCCTCGTCTCCCAACGGCCGGCGCCGGCCGTGCAGGCGCGGGCCGTCCCGGCAATCCTGGATTGGCATCGCCAGCTCGCCGCGCGGGGCGTCCGGCTCGTCGTGGTCGTCGCCCCGCTCAAGCCCGCGCTGCTGACCGACCGCGTCGCCCGGCGCTTCACCGTCGGCGTCGCCGCCTGGCGCGCGCCCGAGACCGCGGCCGTGCTCGGGACGCTGCGCACCGCCGGGGTCGAGGTCGTCGACCTGCCCGCCGTCTTCGGCGCCTTGCCCGCGCCGGGCCTCGCCGAGGAACCGTGGTATGAGCCCGCCGACACGCACTGGTCGCAGCGCGGCCTCCATGTCGCGGCCGACGCCATCATCGACGCGATCGG
>JBEBDN010000082.1:0-3507 GCA_041156945.1 Verrucomicrobiota bacterium
TCGCCACCACCGGCAGCACCCAGCTGCGCGTCAACGCCCCGACGGTCGGGCCTGGTGGCTGGATCTACCTGGCCGCCGGCCTGAGCGGCGGCACGGTCACCTGTCCGGAGCACCCGGAGCGTCCTCCGCTCAAGATGACCTCCGACGTCCGTTTCCATCCGAAGACCCTGCAAGTCGAGCTCGTGGACGGAAAGTCGCAGTATGGGATGAGCTTCGACTTGGCCGGCAACCGCTTCATCTGCATGAACCGGGTCCCGGTGCAGCATGTCGTGCTGAAGTCCGAATGGCTGAAGCGTAATCCGCGGCTGGCCTTCAGCGAGACCGTCCAGGACTGCAACGAACGTGACGCCTTCAACGGCATCAACGGAGGCCACGACGGCGTGCGGCTGTTTCCGATCAGTTCCAACATCACCACCGCCGACGGCCATGCCGGTTCGTTCAGCGCCGCCTGCGGCATCAAGGTCTGGCAAGGGAAGTCGCTCATGACTCCCGAATGCCTGAACGTCGTGCTCTCCTGCGACCCGACGGGCAATCTCGTGCATGCCGATCGGCTCATCCGCCAAGGCGCTACTTTCGCCGCGAAGCCTGTTTATCAAGGCCGCGAGTTGCTGGCCTCGCGGGACGACTGGTTCCGGCCGGTCTTCCTGGCGAAGGGGCCGGAGGGCGCCCTGTACGTCGCCGACATGTATCGTAAGGTCATCGAGCACCCTGACTACCTGCCGGAAGAGGTGCGTAAGCACACCGATTTCGAGACCGGCAAGAACCTGGGACGCATCTGGCGCATCCGTGCGGAGGCGCCTCCGGAGCCGCTCGCCGTGGCGGAGGCCCTCAGCGGAATGTTGCCCGACCTGACGTTGATGAAGATCGTGGTCGACGGCGGTAACCCTGCGGACGCGGCGACGCAGCGGCTGGCCGCGGCGGCTCTATCCCATTCGGAAGACAAGTGGTTACGCAACGCCTTGCTGAGCGGGGTCGGCGGAAGGGAGCCGGCTTTCCTCAGGGCGTTGCTCCAGCGGCTAACTGCTGAGACCAAGGTCGGGCCTGGCCTGGCCGCCGTCTTCGGATATCTGGGCGGCACCTGCGCCGGGCCGGCCGACCTGCAGCTCGCCGCCGGCGCGCCGGAGGCGGTGCGGCTGGCCCTGCTGACCGGTTATCTCGGAGGCTCCGCACGCAAGGCCGCCGAACTGCCGGTTTCGTTCCGTGCATTGCTCGACGCCTCGCCGAAGGTCGCGATGGACGAGGCTAAGACGTCCGAGGACAGGGTGGTCGCCGTCAAGCTCATGGCCTGCCTGCCTTGGAAGCAATCCGGCGAAACCTTGCTGAGGCTAGCCTTGGACGAGGCTGAACCCGATCTCGCCGCCGCCGCGCTCAAGTCCGTCGTCTCATATCCTAGGTCGGAAGTCTCGGCCGGTCTGCTCGCCGGATGGGCGCGTTACACGCCTGCCCGACGCGATGCCGTGCTGGGCGCGTTGCTCGGCGTACCGTTCCATCTTAAGGCCGTGCTTACCGCCGTCGAAACCAAGCAGATCCCCGCGAGCGTCTTCACCGGGGTTCGTCGCCGTCAGGTGCTCGCCTCCAAGGATCCCGCCGTCAAAGCCCAGGCTGAGAAACTGCTGACCGTCTCGGCCCGACCGGAGGCCTTGGCCGAGGCTGCCAAGGCGCTGGCCCTGAAGCCTAATCCGTCGGAAGGACGTGCCGTCTTCAACGCTGTCTGCGCCACCTGTCATCGCCTGGACCGGGAAGGGCATGCGGTCGGTCCCGATCTCTTCGATATCCGTCGTCAGACCAAGGAGAGCATCCTGTTCCATATCGTCAATCCCGACGCCGAGATCGCGCCGGCCTTCACCGCCTATCTCGCCGAGGCGAAGGACGGGCGCGTCCTCAGCGGTATCCTCGTCGGAGACACCCCGACCTCGATCACCTTGCGTGGCCCGTTGGGCGCTGAATCGACGCTCCTTCGCACCGACCTCGCGAAGCTCGAAGCCCTGCCTGGTTCGCTCATGCCGGCCGGCCTCGAAGCCGGGCTGAGCAAGCAGCAACTCTCGGATCTCTTGGCTTACCTCAAGGGAGAGCGCTGATTTCATCCATTAACCTCAATCTCCCATGACTATCCGGCTCACCCAGACCCTCTTGCTCACGTTGCTGCTCGTCGGTTGCGCGACGACCCCGCCGGTGACGACGGTGAACACTGAGAAGCCCAGGCCTATCGACCTGGCGACCCAGTTCAGTCAGGAGTTCGAAGCGGCGGTGGCCGAAGGCACCCAGCAAGCCTTCGTCTCCCTGATGCACCGCGCCTTCGCGAATCCCGGGATGACGCGCAAAGTCATGCTCGCCACCTTGGAGACGAAGGTAGGCCATCCACAGCTGTGGGTTCGGGTCGAGGTCATCGAATGGCTCTACCGTCAGAAGGATTTTTCCGGCCGTGATGAGCTCATCCGGATCGCAGCGTTGCCGCAGCCGGCGTGGTATCCGGAGACCTTCATGGGTGGCATCCGTTGGGATGTCCGCGAGAGGGCCGCGCTGGTCATGGGGAGGAATGGTGACGCTCTCGGCGCCGATTCCGTCCGCCGCGCCTATGAACGAGCGCCGTCTTATGGCCTCCTCGAGGCGATGGTTCATTTCCGCATGCCGGAGGCGATCGTTGCGCTGCGTGCCGCCAGCAAGGACGGCACCGGCGACACTCAGAGGAACTACTCCCTGTTATGGTATGGTTTTGTCGGCACTGCTGAGGATTTGCCTCACCTGCGCTCGGAGTTCCAGTCCCAGCACACGTCGGTCTATCGCCGCCTCGACGCGGCCTGGGCCATCACCCGCATCAAGGAGGATGCTGAGGCAGCGGCCTTCGTTCGGAGCCAGGCTCAGGCGGCCTTCCGTAAACTTCCGCCCGGTAAGGTCGACCCGCAGGACGCACTGGCTGTGCGGTATCTCGGTACCTTGACCGACCCGGAGTCTGTGCGGTTACTCGAGAAGATCGCCCTGGAGGCGCCCGTTGGGTTCTACCGGCAGACAGCTTTGTGTAATCTCGCTTACCATCATCGGGACCGCAGTCCGGTGGGACGCGCCTCCCTGACGCTGGCTTCCAGCTTGAATTACCAGCAAAACATCAAAGGCATGAACGTGCTGCTCGCCTACAAGATCGCCACGCTGCAACCCGAAGACGCCTATTCCCCGGAAATCCGTCGCGGTTTGCTGAGCCGTCGGCGCGCGATTCCATGGCACGTCGCCGGTGAGACTCCGCCGCTGTCCTCTTACGTGGTCGATGCCCCGCGCTCCGAGCGGATGACCCCCTATGTCCGGACCAATCGCGATCTGGACTGACCGGTTGGTTTCATAGGTGTGCCACCATCCGGCTTGCCCGGACGGGCAGGGTAGGTAGAAAGGACTCACCCCTATGAGCCCTACTCGTCGTGCTTTCCTCGGTTCCCTCGGTGGCCTGGCCGCCGGTTACGCCCTTGCTCCGGCGCTGCGTGCGGCGGAGTCCGCCGGCAAGCCTCTGGGCCTCGCGCT
>JBEBDN010000083.1:0-30605 GCA_041156945.1 Verrucomicrobiota bacterium
AGGGCGGGCTTGTTCTTGAGCAGCGGGAAGACCGCGGCCTTGAACGGGGCGACGCGGGCCGGGAGGCGGAGGACGACGCGCTTTTCGCCTTCGACCTCGTCCTCATGGTAGGCCGTGGTGAGCAAGGCGAGGAACACGCGGTCGACGCCGACGGACGGCTCGATGACGTGCGGGATGAAGCGGGCCTTGGCGGCTTCGTCGAACCAATCGAGCTTGGTGCCGGACACGTCGCTGTGCTGCGTGAGGTCGAAGTCGCCGCGGGCGGCGACGCCCTGCAGTTCCTGCACGCCGAAGGGGAATTCGAACATGATGTCCGTGGTGCCCTTGGAGTAGTGGGCGAGCTTTTCGGTCGGGTGCGGGTAGAGCGAGAGCTTGGCGCGCGGGATGCCGATGGACTCGAACCAGGCGAGGCAACCCTCGATCCAGCCTTGGTGGGCGGTCTGCCAATCGGCGGACGGCGCGATGAAGTATTCGATCTCCATCTGCTCGAACTCACGCGAGCGGAAGATGAAGTTGCGCGGGTTGATCTCGTTGCGGAAGGCCTTGCCGACCTGGGCGATGCCGAACGGCAGCTTCACGCGGCCGGTGTCCACGACGTTCTTGAAGTTGATGAAGATGCCCTGGGCGGTCTCGGGGCGGAGGTAGGCCGTCGCCGAGGCGTCCTGCATGGCCCCGACGTACGTCTGGAACATCATGTTGAACGAGCGGGGCGGCGTGAGCGACCCGGGCTTGCCGGTGGCGGGGGACGGGATGAGGGCGTGTTCCTCGGGCTTGGCCTCGGTGTAGTCCTTGAGGACGAGGGGTTCCAGGGCGCCCTGCTTGGCCAGCTTGCGCTTCAGCTCGCCGGCCAGTTCCTCGGCCTTGGCCTGCATCGCCTCGTCCTCGAGGACGGCGACGTAGCCGATGGTCTCGCCGGCCACGCGGACCGGGGCGAAGAAGAGCTGGTCGGCGCGGTAGCGCATCTTGGACTCCTTGCAGTCGACGAGGGGGTCGGTGAAGTTGTCGATGTGGCCCGAGGCCTTCCAGGTCGTCGGGTGGTGGATGATCGAGGAATCCAGGCCGACGATGTCGTCGCGGCGGTGGACGAAGTCCTGCCACCAGGCCTGCTTGATGTTGTTCTTCAGCTCGACGCCGAGGGGGCCGTAGTCGAAGAAACCGTTGAAGCCGCCGTAGATGTCGGAGGACGGGAAGACGAACCCGCGCCGTTTGCACAGGTTGATGATGGATTCCATCTTGTCGGTCGGGTCGGCCATGGCGAGGAAAGGACCTCACCTATCCCCGTTCGGCGGGACCCCCGCAAGCCTCTTTACCGCGCCGGCGGGAGCGGCTCGGTGGTGAGGCCCCGGGCCTTGCGCGTCCAGGCGCGGGCCGCGTCGGAGAGGTCCCGCAGGAGGGTCGAGGCCTCGGCCTGCGCCGCCTCCAGGGAGCGGCCCGAGCCATCCAGGGAAGCGCCGAAGGCGCGCACCGCCTCGCGGGCGTCGGCCAGCCGGACCTGCAGGCGGGCCAACGACTCCGCGTCGACGGCGGCCTCCGCCTGCGCCGCGACCTCGCGCAGCCGCGCGACCGCGTCGATGAGGCGCGTCGCCTGGGCGCCGAGGTGGGCGTCGTCGGTCGCCTCGGCGAGGGCCGCGCTGCGGGCGACCCAATCGGCGGAGAGCTTGGCCGCGCGGGCCGGGTCGGCCTTGGGCAGGTAGGCGTCGAGGTCGGCCTCGAGCGCGGCCGCCACCTGGGCGAGGTCGCGGTCGGCGAAGCGCCCCAGCTCGCGGGCGACGCGCTCCAGCGCGCGCTGCTTCGAGCCGCCCGCGGCCGGGATCTCGTCGGCGGCGAGGCCGACCGGCGACTCCCCGTCCTCCAGCCAGAGCAGTTCGACCTGGAGGAGACCGGAGGCGGGGCTGACGGTGATGAGGCGCGCGCGCAGGCCGCGGGCCACCTCCTCCGCCAGCCGGTCGCGACGCAGGCGGTCGGCGAAACCGCGGTCCGCGAGGTCGGTGGGGTCGATGGTCA
The DNA here is from genome assembly GCA_041156945.1 of Verrucomicrobiota bacterium. Taxonomy (GTDB): domain Bacteria; phylum Verrucomicrobiota; class Verrucomicrobiia; order Opitutales; family UBA953; genus UBA953. The sequence goes on from JBEBDN010000083.1 coordinate 2,005, forward strand.
GGCGCACTTCGGGCCGCAGCCGACCGTCGGCGTCGGGCCGGAGCCCGAGGGATTCGACCTGCCCGACGACCACGCCGTTGACGCGCACCGGCGTACCGGTGGAGATGCCCTCCACGGAGAAGGCGGGGCGGACCACGACGGCGACGCGCGGCGCGGACCAGGCCCGCCACCAGGCCCACGCGCCATAAAGGGTCGCGACGGCCGTCGTCGCGAGCAGCAGGGCGCCGAGGGCGCGGCGGCTCATCCGACGGTCTGCGGGTAGCTGCCCAGCCATTTGACGACCTCGCAGCGCTGCTTGAGCTCGGCCACGGCTGCCTGGACCTCCGGCGTCTCCCAGTGGCCCGGGAAATCGATGAAGAACTGGTACTCCCAGGCGCGGCGGCGGCTCGGGCGGGATTCGATGCGGATCAGGTTGATGCCGCGCGCGGAGAAGGCGCTGAGCGCGCCCTGGAGCGCGCCGGGCTCATGCTTCAGCGCGAGCACCACGCTGGTGACCTCCTCCTTCGCGCCGGGCGGGTTGGCGCCGGCCCCGATGACGAAGAAGCGGGTGGCGTTGTCGCGGCGGTCCTGGATGCCGCGGGCGAGGATCGGGACGCCGCGGGATTCGGCGGCGGACGCGGAGGCGATGGCGGCCTGGCCCACCGGGTCCTTGGCGACGATCTCGACGGCCGCCGCGGTGCTGTCGGTCTCGACGAGCGCGGCGTGCGGGACGTGGCGCGAGAGCCAGCCGCGGCATTGGGCGAGGGCGATGTCCTTCGAGAGGACCTTCTTCACCTGCTCGAGCGGACCGGCACCGACGAGGCATTGCTCGACGGAGAGGGTCACTTGGGCGACGACCTTGAGGTCGGCCTCGGCGAGCAGGTCGAGCGAGTGGCTGACGACGCCCTCGGTGGAGTTCTCGACCGGGACGACGCCGTAGGACGCCTCGCCCGATTCGACGGCGGCGAACACGTCGCCGATGGCGCGCAGGGGCAGGGCCGGGACGCTGCGGCCGAAGGCGCGGAGCTGGGCCTGCTGCGTGAAGGAACCCTCGGGCCCGAGGTAGGCGACGGGCTTGGCCATCTGGGCGCCGATCGAAAGCGAGATGACCTCGCGGAAGATGGCGCGCACGCCGGAGGCGGGCAGGCCCGGGGCGGCGTCGGTCAGGGCGCGCAGCACCTGTTCCTCGCGTTGCGGGGCGTAGACCGGGGCGCCGGCCTTGAGCTTGGCCTCCCCGATGGCGCGGGCGACCTGCAGGCGCTCGCCGAGCAGCTTGAGGATCTCGCGGTCGATGCGGTCGACCTCGCGGCGATGCTGGTCGAGGCTCATTCGGCGGCGGGCTGTTCGGGGGCGGGCGGCGGCTCCTCGGTGGCGACCGCGGCGGCGGACTGGTCCTCGAGCGGCAGGCCCACCTCGGCGTCGCCGACGCTGACCGGGGTCGTGGCGCGGGCGATCCATTCGGAGATCTGGGCGGGCGAAAGGACGTCGGAAGCGGGGAGTTCGCCCAGCGAACGCAGGCCCGTGAAGTCGAGGAACTTGTCGGTGGTGCCGTACTGGATCGGACGACCGGGCAGGTCGGCGCGGCCGGTGACGGCGACGAGCTCGAGCTCGAGGAGGCGCGTCAGGGCGCTGTCGACCGAGACGCCGCGGATCGCCTCCATCTCGGAGCGCGTGACGGGCTGGCGGTAGGCGATGATCGAAAGGGTCTCGAGGGCGGCGGGGCTGAGGCGCTGCGGGCGCGGCTCGCCGCGGAGCAGGCGCACCCAATCGGCGTAGGCCGGGGAGATGACGAGGCGGAAGCCTTCCGGCCCCTGCAGGATCCGGCAGGAGTCGTTGGCGTCGCGCATCTCGGCCTCGAGGGCGTCGACCGCCTCGCGGATCTGCGTGGCGGTGAGCAAGGTCGGAACCTGGTCGATGATGTCCTGGATGACCTCCTGGACCGGGGCCGCCGGGGCCGGGGCGACGTCGGCGGGGGCACCCTCGGGGCGCTCTTCCTGCTGGGCCGAGGCGGCCTGGGCATGGTAGCGCTGGACCACCTTCTGGATGTCCTTGATGGACACCGCCTCGGAGGTCGAGAAGAGGAGCGCCTTGATGATTTTCTTGAGGTTGAATTCCACGGGAGGAAGGTGCTTAAAAGGGGATTGTCGGCCGGAGGGGGGCGGCTCAGTGTCCGCACCCTGCCCCCTTATTACGGGGGGCGTTCCCCCTGACAACCGCAGACTTTTCACACCCGCATGAGCACCTCCGACCACACCCGCCAACACTCCGCCGCCGTCGTCGACGGCCCCGACCGCGCCCCCAGCCGGGCGATGCTCCGGGCGGTCGGCTTCACCGACGAGGACTTCCGCAAGCCGGTGGTCGGCATCGCCTCGACCTGGTCCATGGTCACCCCCTGCAACATGCACATCGACCGCCTCGCCAAGGAGGCCGCCAAGGGCGCCGATGAAGCGGGCGGAAAAGCGGTCATTTTCGGCACCATCACGGTCTCCGACGGCATCTCCATGGGCACGCCCGGGATGCGCTACTCGCTCGTTTCGCGCGAGATCATCGCCGACTCCATCGAGGCGGTGACCGGGGCCGAAGGCTTCGACGGCCTGGTGACGATCGGGGGCTGCGACAAGAACATGCCCGGCTGCGTCATGGCGATGGCCCGCCTCAACCGCCCGTCCGTCTTCGTCTACGGCGGCACCATCGTCCCCGGACTGCACAAGGGCAAGGCCGCCGACATCGTCACCGTCTTCGAGGCGGTCGGCCAGCATGCCGCCAAGCAGATCGACGACGCCGAGCTGCGGGAGATCGAGAAGTGCTCCATCCCCGGCGAAGGCTCGTGCGGCGGCATGTACACCGCCAACACCATGGCCTCGGCCATCGAGGCGATGGGCCTCAGCCTGCCCGACAGCTCGGCGCAGCTGGCCAACTCGAAGGACAAGCTGCGGGACTGCGAGCGCGCGAGCCAGGCCGTGCTCGCCCTGCTGCGGCGCAACATCCGCCCGTCCGACATCATCACGAAGAAGTCCATCGAGAACGCGATCGTGACGGTGATCGCGCTCGGCGGCTCGACGAACGCCGTCCTGCACCTCATCGCGATCGGCCACTCCGCGGGGATCAAGATCACCCTCGAGGACTTCGAGCGCATCGGCCGGAACGTCCCCGTGCTCGCGGACCTGAAGCCGAGCGGCAAGTACAACATGGCCCACTTCGTGCGCATCGGCGGCCTCCAGCCGCTGCTCAAGATGCTGCTGGACGCCGGCCTGCTCCACGGCGACTGCCTGACCGTCACCGGCCGGACCGTCGCGGAGAACCTCGCGCACGTCGGCCCCTACGCCGCCGACCAGGACGTCGTCCGCCCCCTGGGCAACCCCATCAAGGCCGACAGCCACCTCCGCGTCCTCCGCGGCAACCTCTCCCCGGCCGGCGCGCTCGCCAAGATCACCGGCAAGGAGGGCAGCTCCTTCACCGGCCAGGCCATCGTCTACGAGTCCGAGGAAGCCTCGCTCCGCGGCATCCTCGACGGCGAGGTCAAGGACGGCCACGTGATCGTCATCCGCAACGAAGGCCCCAAGGGCGGACCGGGCATGCGCGAGATGCTCGGGCCCACCAGCGCCGTCATGGGCAAGGGCATGGGCAAGACGGTGGCGCTGATCACCGATGGCCGCTTCTCCGGCGGCAGCCACGGCTTCGTCGTCGGCCACATCTCCCCCGAAGCCGCGGTCGGCGGCCCGCTCGCCATCGTGAAGAACGGCGACCGCATCCACATCGACGCGGTGAAGAACGAGCTGAACCTCGACCTGTCCGCGGAGGAGATCGCCCGCCGGCTCAAGGACTGGCAGCCGACGCCCTGCAAGGAGAAGCGCGGCGTGCTGGCCAAGTACGCCAAGCAGGTGAAGTCGGCCTCCGAAGGCGCCATCACCGACGGCGACTGAACCGGGCCGGCGATGGGCTCCGCGGGCGAGGCCACCGGCCTCGCCCGCTTTGTTTTTGCCTGCGGCGGCGAGCCCCGCCAAGGTCACCGCATGCCCCGCGCCACCCCCCTCGTCCTGGCCTGCCTCGGCGCCCTGGCCCTCGCGGCCGAGCCCGAACCGCGGTTCGTCCGCCGCACGCTCACGACGGATTTCTTCAGCGAAGGTTGCGCGGTCGGCGACCTGGACGGCGACCGGCTCCCCGACCTGGTCGCGGGGCCGCATTGGTACGAGGGGCCCGATTTCCGCGTTCGCCACACGTTCGCGGCCCCGCCCGGCCGGCCCTACGACGCGCTGGGTTACTCCGAATCGTTCGTGCAGCTCGTGACCGACGTCGACGGCGACGGGAAACCCGACGTGGTCACGGTGGGCTTCCCGGGCAAGGAGACCTTCTGGTACCGCAACCCGGGCCCGGGGGCGACCGGCCCATGGAAGCGCCACCTGCTGCTCGCCACCACCGACAACGAATCGCCGCAGCTGGTCGACCTCGATGGCGATGGTCGCCCCGAGCTGGTCTGCATGTCCGGGGGCGCCGTAGGCTACGCGAAGCTGGATGCGGCCGACCCGACCAAGCCGGCCCGGTTCATCCCGGTCTCGCCGGCGGAGCCCAAGAAATACGCGCGCTTCACGCACGGGCTCGGCGTGGGCGACCTCAACGGCGACGGCCGGCCCGATATCCTGGAGCGGTCGGGCTGGTGGGAGCATCCCGCGCCCGGCGCCCCGGACGGGCCGGCCTGGAAATTCCACGCCGTGCCGTTCTCCGCCGGGCGCAACGGCGGGGCGCAGATGATCGTCACGGATGTCGACGGCGACGGGCTCGCCGACGTCCTCACCTCGCTGGACGCGCACCGCTTCGGCCTTTCCTGGTTCCGGCAACGGCGCTCGGCGGAAGGCATCGCGTTCACCGAGCACCGCATCCTGGACGACAAGCCGGAGAACTCCGCCGGCGGCTTCGCGCTGGGCCAGATGCACGCGCTCGTCCTGAGCCGGCAGGTCGTCGCGGGCCAGCCGGTGCTCGTGACGGGCAAGCGCTACTGGGCCCACGGCCCGAAGGGCGACGTCAACCCGCAGGCCGCCCCGCTGGTGCTTTGGCTGACCTGGACCAAGGACGCGGCGGGCAAGGTGGTCTTCACCCCGCGGGTCGCCGACGCGGAAGCGGGCGTCGGCACGCAGTTCGAGGTGGCCGACCTCGACGGCGATGGGCGGGCGGAGATCGTCATCGCCAACAAAAAAGGCCTCCACGTGCTTGCGCCGGCCCGCTGAACGGGAACGGGATTGCCTCCCGGGCGGGGCGGGGACATTAACCGGGCGATGGCCTCCTCCTTCGAAGCTTACCGCCGCAACCTCCTGGCCTTCCCGTCCCTAGGCTTCGCCCTGGACCTCAGCCGGGCGGAGATGCCCGCCGCCGCCTCGGCCCGCTTGGCTCCGGCGTTGGCCCGGGCCTTCGCCGACATGGCGGCGCTCGAGCAGGGGGCCGTGGCGAACCCCGACGAAAAGCGGATGGTCGGTCACTATTGGCTGCGCTCGCCCGAACTGGCGCCCGACCCGGCCCTCGGTGCGGCCATCCGCGCCTCCGTCGACGCCATCGAGGCCTTCGCGGCCAAGGTCCACGCCGGCCAGGTGCGCGGCGCGGCGGGCGCCTTCACCGACCTCCTCTGCATCGGCATCGGCGGCTCGGCCCTCGGCCCGCAGTTCGTGACGGACGCCCTCGGCGGCAAGGCCGACAAGCTCCGCGTGCATTTCATCGACAACACCGACCCCGACGGCATCGACCGGGTCTTCGACGCCCTGGCCGGCCGTCTGGGCACGACGCTCGCGATCGTCACCTCGAAGTCGGGCAGCACCCCGGAACCTCGCAACGGCCAGATCGAGGCCGCCCACCGCTGGCAGCAAGCCGGCCTCAGCTTCGCGGCCCACGCCGTGGCCGTCACGGGCGAAGGCAGCCAGCTCGACCAGGTCGCGGTCCAGGAGCGCTGGCTGGCCCGTTTCCCCATGTGGGATTGGGTCGGGGGTCGCACCAGCGAACTCGGCCCGGTCGGCCTCCTCCCCGCCGCCCTCCAAGGCCTCGATATCCGCGGCCTGCTCGCGGGGGCGAAGGCCATGGACGCCCTGACCCGCGTGCCGGACGCCGCCCGCAACCCCGCCGCCGCGCTGGCGGCCGCCTGGCACCACCTGACGGATGGCGCCGGCACGAAGGCCATGGTCGTCCTGCCCTACAAGGACCGGTTGCTGCTCTTCTCCCGCTACCTCCAGCAGCTCGTGATGGAATCCCTGGGCAAGGAACTCGACCTCCAAGGCCGCAAGGTGAACCAGGGTCTCACGGTCTACGGCAACAAGGGCTCGACCGACCAGCATGCCTACGTCCAGCAGCTGCGCGACGGCCTGAACAACTTCTTCGCGGTCTTCATCGAGGTCCTCGCCGACCGCCAAGGCCCCTCCCCCGAGGTCGAGCCCGGCGTCACCTCCGGCGCCTACCTCCAGGCCTTCTTCCTCGGCACCCGGGAAGCCCTGGCCGGCAATGGCCGGGCCAGCATCACCTTGACCCTCCAGCAGGTCGACGCGGCGGCCATCGGCATGCTGATCGCCCTGTTCGAACGGGCGGTGGGCCTCTACGCCAGCCTCCTCGGGATCAACGCCTACCACCAGCCCGGCGTCGAAGCCGGCAAAAAGGCCGCCGCCGAGACCCTCAAACTACGCGCCCGGACGATCGCCGCCCTGGCCAAGACCCCCGGCAAATGGCGGTCCGTTGGCCAGATTTGTGAGGAAAATGGGCTTGTCGGGTCGGAGGAACTGGTGTTCAAAGTCCTCCTCCACGTCTCGTCCAACCCCGGACCCGTCGAAAGGCAGGACCACCCGGACCCGGCGCACACCTTTTTCCGCCATCACTAACCCCTTCCCCACCCCATGAACAAGAAGCTGAACATCGTCATCCGCACCCTCGGCGTGCTGGCCGCCATCGCCGCCGGCGTCTTCGCCTACCTGCTGAAGGGCAAGATCGAGACCGCGATGACCGCGACCAACTTCGCCGTGGCCGACGCCGAGATCGGCGCCGCCAAGGAGTTCGCCCCGCGCATGGCCGAGATTTCCGCCAAGACCACCGCCCTGCTGACCAAGAAGCGCGAGCGCATCGTCGAACTGGAAGGCAACAAGAAGGACCTCGAAGCCGACGTCGCCGACAAGAAGACCAAGATCGAAGGCCTCACCGCCAACGTCGCCACCCTCGAGGGCGAGCGCGCCGACCTCACCCGCAAGCGCGACGAACTCACCGGCCAGCTGGCCGAGGCCAACGGCAAGAAGGACGCCCTCGCCGCCGAGCTCAATACCGCCAAGGAAGAGCTCGTGAAGGAGAAGGAGAAGGTCGCCGCCCTCTTCACCAAGGAGCAGCTCGACGCCGAGATCGCCAAGGCCAACAAGGCCCAGGAAAACCTCGACAAGGTGAAGAACAAGTACGCTTCCCTCCGCAACGAGTACCGCGGCACCATCGGCGCCCAGCCCGACCCCTTCAAGTTCCCCGAAGACCCGACCGTCGAAGTGACCCAGGAAGGCGTGGCCAGCTCCTTCGGCGCCGACACCATCAAGACCCGCATCCTCGTCATCGATCCGTCCAAGGGCATCGTCTGCTTCACCGCCGGCGAGAACGACGGCCTGAAGAAGGGCGAGAAGTTCGAGGTCATGCAGAACGGCGTCAAGATCGGCGCGGTCTCCATCTCCGCCACGAAGGCCAGCTCCTCCGTCGCCGAAATCCTCCCCGTCTCCGAGAAGGACGAGAAGGAAGGCAAGTCCGGCACCGCCGGCTTCACCCGCGGCGGCGAGGTCACCCTCTCCCCCTTCAGCGGCAAGCTCGCCGCCCGCTAAGCCTCCCATGCGCACCCTGACCGTCCTCGCCCTGCTCGGCGCCCTCTTCGGGCTGGCCGGCTGCGAAACGGTGGAGAAGCCGTCCGACTCCATGCTGCCGCAGGCCCAGCCCGCGAGCTGGCAGGGCGGGCTGCCCGGCATGCAGACGCCGGGCGCCGGCTTCCGCTGATGCCCGCGGAACACGCAGGTGCGCCCCGCGGGACGGCCGGCCGGCTCCTCGTGGTGGCGACTCCTTTGGGCAACCTCGGCGACCTGACGGCCCGCGCCCGCGAGGCGATCGCCGGCTGCGATGCGGTGGCTTGCGAGGACACCCGCGTGACCGGCGGCCTCCTCCGCCACCTCGACGTGTCGAAGCCGATGCTCGCCTACCACGAGCACAACGAGAAGGAGGTGGCCGTGGCCATCGCCGACCGCGTGGCCGCCGGCGCCGTGATCGCGCTGATCACCGACGCGGGCACCCCGGGCATCAGCGACCCCGGCTTCCGCGTGACCCGCGAATGCCGCCGCCGCGGGCTGACCGTCTCCCCGTTGCCCGGCCCCTGCGCGATCGTGGCCCTGCTTTCGGCGTCGGGCCTGCCGACCAACGCCTTCCGTTTCGTGGGCTTCCTGCCGCCGAAGTCCGCCGCGCGCCGCCGCTTCCTCGAGGAGATCCGCGCCGCCGCCGAGACGGTGGTGCTGCACGAATCCTGCCACCGCATCGGCGACTTCCTGGACGAGATGCTCGAGCTCCTCGGCCCGGACCGCGTCGTCTGCGTCGGCCGGGAGCTGACCAAGCTGCACGAGACGATCCGGACCGCCGCGCTCAAGGACCTGGTGCCCGCGCTCAAGGCGGGCTCGCTCAAGGGCGAATTCACGGTGGCGATCGCGCCGGCGGACTTCGCGCTCTGACGCATCGCGGTTGACCCTCGGGGGGCCTTGCCCGCATCCTCGCGGCATGGCCGGCTTCGACGACAGCCTCGTCCGCGAGTATTTCGAGCTGAACGGCTTCTTCACCCGGTCGCCGGCGAAGTCCGGCGCGACGGCGCGGGCCCGCCGCACCGAGGAACCGGGCCTGCTGCAGGTGCTGAACCCCTCCCCCCGGGGCGGCGCGGAGCCGGGCTTCCAACTTTTCGGCGCGGACCTCTCGGGCCTGCCGGGTGCGCTGGTCGCGGTCAAGGGCCTGCCCGCCAAGGGGCTCACGGCGGCGATGCTGCGGCGCGGGGACTTCCTCGACTTCATCCGCAAGGAGGCGGCGCCCGCCGCGAAGGAAGCCTTCGCCGACGCGGCGGCGGGCGAAGGGCGGACGCCGCGCCTGCTGGCGCTGCCGGGCCTGCCCGCGCAGGAGCCGGCGCGCTCCGAGAGCATCGCCCTGCTGCGCGCCCAAGGCGTCGACCACGTGCTGACCTTCCGGACCATCCTCGAGAACCTCATCCAGGTCGCCGAGGCCGGGGGCGCCCCCGGCCGGTCCGACACCTTGCAGTTGCTTCGCCTGCTCCGCGCCTACGATATGGTGAACGCCGCCCAGCTCGAGCTGTTCGGCCAGCCTCCCTCCAAGTGATCCATCCCTCCGCCCTCGTCCACCCTTCCGCGCAGGTCGACCCCTCCGCCGGCATCGGCGCGTTCGCGGTCGTCGAGGCCGGCGCGGTCGTCGGTCCGGGGTGCCGGCTCGCGGCCCAGGCGATCGTCAAGGCGGGCACGGTGCTCGGCGCCGGGGTGACGGTGGATCATTTCGCGGTGGTCGGCGGCGACCCGCAGGACCTATCGTTCGACCCCGCGACGCGATCCCGCGTGGTGGTCGGCCCGCGCACGGTCCTCCGCGAACACGTGACCGTGCACCGCGCGACCAAGGCGGACGCCGAGACGGTGATCGGGGCCGATGGGCTGCTCATGGCGGGCAGCCACGTCGCCCACGACTGCGTGCTGGGCGACGGCGTGATCCTCGCCAACGGCTGCATGCTCGGCGGGCACGTGCACGTGGGCGACAAGGCGTTCATCAGCGGCGGCGTCGCCGTGCACCAATTCTGCCGCATCGGCGGAGGCTCCCTCACGTCCGGGAACGCCGTCATCACCGAAGACGTCCCGCCGAACGGCCTGGCCCACGGCCGCAACGAGCTGGCCGGCCTGAACCTCATCGGGCTGCGCCGCCGCGGCGTGCCCGCGGCGGCCGTGGCCGAGCTCAAGCGGGCCTACCATGCGGTCTACGCCCCCGGGCAGTCCTGCGCCACGCTCGCCCAGGCCGAGCTCGCCGGCGGCTCCTACCACACGGCCGAAGCCCGGGCTTTCCTGGAGTTCTTCCTGGGCGGCAAGCGCGGCCGCTTCGTCCAACCGTCATGAGCCGGCTCCCGCTCGCGCTTCCCTGCGGGGACCCCGCCGGCGTCGGCCCGGACCTGATCGACGCCTGGTTGCGGGCGCATCCGGCCGAGGCCGATACGGTGGTGCCGATCGGCCCCGCCGATTGGGTCGCGCGGCTGGGCCGCGGCCTCGCGGTCGGGCCGGCGGATTACGCGAGCCAACCGGGGCGACCCGACGAAGCCGGCCAGTTGATCGCCCTCGAGGCGATGGAACTCGCCGCCCGCGGAACCACCGGTGGGCGTTTCGCCGCGGTGGTGACGGGTCCGGTGAACAAGAAGCGCCTGGCCGAAGTCGGCTACCCGTTCCCGGGCCAGACGGAGTTCTTCGCCGCGCGCTGGGGCGGGGAGCCCGTGATGGCCTTCGCCGGCGGCAAGATGACGGTCGGGCTGGTGACCTGGCACCTGCCCTTGCGGGAAGTGCCCGGCGCGCTCGCCGCCGCGGACGTGCGCCGCACGGTGCTCGCCCTGGTCGACCTGCGCCGGAAACTCGGCGACGCGCGCCCGCGCATCGCGGTCTGCGGGCTCAATCCCCACGCCGGCGAAGGCGGGCTGCTCGGGACGGAGGACGCGGCGATCCTCGCGCCGGTCGTGGCCGCGCTGCGGGCGGAAGGGCACGACGTGACGGGCCCCTGGCCCGGGGACACGGTCTTCCATCGCCACCTGCAGGGTGAATTCGACGCGGTCGCCGCGACCTACCATGACCAAGGCCTGGCGCCCCTGAAGACCGTCGACTTCGCGACCTCGGCCAACCTCAGCCTCGGGCTGAAGCATGTGCGCGCGAGCCCGGACCACGGCACGGCCTACGAACTCGCCGGCACCGGCCGCGCGGACCGCGGCAGCTTCGACTCCGCGGTGCGGCTCGCGCGCCTGCTCTCGGCCTGATGCGACGCTGGGTGGCCATGCTCGCGTGGGTCGGCGCGGCCTTGCTCGCGCACGCCGCGCCGGAACGCATCGCCAGCTACAGCCCGGGCGCGACGCGCACGCTGGTCGACTTCGGGGCCGGCTCCCGAATCGTCGCGGCCACGCGTTGGTGTCCGCTGCCCGCGACCCACCCGGCGAGCCGGGACTGCGACGTGTTCAACCCGGACCTCGAGCGGCTGCTGCGCGCGAAGCCCGACTTGGTCGTCTTGCCCCGCACGTCGAACCCGCTCTGGGCCGAACGCTGCCGCGGGGCGGGCCTGAAGGTCCTGGTGCTGGCTCCGGAATCCGCGACGTCCGCCCTCGCGGATATCCGGCTCATCGGCGAAGCCCTCGGCCAATCGCCCAAGGCGATCGAGCGCCTGTCGCGCCCGCTCGAAGGCATCCCCGCCCTGCAACCGCGGAAACTGCTCATCGTCTGGGACGGCATGATGGCGGGGCCTGATTCCTACTTGGGCGTGGTGATGCGCTCGGCCGGATTTAAATCCTCCCTGCCCCATGGTAGTTGGAGCAAACTCGACTGGGAGTTGGTAGCCCAGGCCAACCCCGACCTCATTCTTTGGGTCGATTCCCTCCCGGAGGACGGCCCCATCAAACCGTCCGAAAAGCGGAGGGAAGAATTTTCTCAAATAACTGTCGTTAAAGAACTTAAGTCAGTTAAATCCGGCTTAGTTTTCGAGACTTCCAGCGGGAGCCAATGGCTCCCTGGGACTGGGCTGCTTCAGCTGGCCCCCAAACTTGCCGATTTAAGGGATAAACTAAGGTAAAGACCTTTAGCGCAAAAGACCCAACCCGATTGACAAACGAGCGTGTTCGGTCATTTTACAAGTCCCTCCTATGACTAAGTTCATCAAACTCCTCTCCCTCACCTGCGCCCTCGCCGTCTCCACGGCCGTCGCTTCCGCCCACTGCGGTAAGTGCGAAAAGAAGGACCACCCGGCCGCCCCGGCCGCTCCCGCCACCGCCCCGGTCGTCGACCCGGCCAAGAAGGCTGAGCCTGCCAAGCAGGAAGAAGCCCCGGCCACCCCGGCCAAGAAGGACGGCGAAAAGTGCCCCTGCCCCTCTGAGAAGCCCAAGGCCCAGTTCGACCTGACCTCCGACGACTGCCCCAAGAAGTGCGACAAGGAGAAGAAGGACGCCCCGGCTGCCCCGGCCACCGCCGAGGAAGCCCCGGCCGCCCCGGCCAAGAAGGACGGCGACAAGAAGTGCCCGAACTGCCCCGACGAAAAGCCGAAGGCCTAATCAGCCCACGCTGACCTGAACGAAGGGACGAACCTCCGGGTTCGTCCCTTTTTATTGGCTAAAGTCCCAGTTCCGCGCGCACGAAGGCCGGGAAGTCGCGGTGGAATCGCACCCCTCGGGCGACGGCCGAGGCCTCCGCCTCCGGCGTGAAAGGAGCCCCGCTGCGCACCGCGCACGAGCGGATGCCCGCATTGAGTCCCGCCTCCCAATCGGTGACCCGATCCCCGATCATCCAGCAGTGGGCGGGGTCGAGCCCATGCCGGGCGATCATCTCGTGGATGAACTTGGGGCTGGGCTTGCGGTATTCGCTCGGCTCATCAGGACGCTCCGGCGCGGCCTTGATCTCCAGGATACCGGGGGCCGGCAAATCCAGGAGATCGAGCATCCGCGCATTGCAGGCGTGGTACTGCTCCCAGGTGAAGATACCCCGGCCGATGCCGCTCTGATTCGTCAGGATGAACAGGCGGTAGCCGGCGCCGAGGCAGGCGACCAAAGCCTCCCGGACTCCGGCGATCGGCTGGATCTGCTCCGGCCGGCAGGTATGGTGATGGTCCTCGATGAGGTTGCCGTCGCGGTCGAGGAACAGGGCGGGAAAGCCGGGCATCCCGCACCCAATCAGCCCTGGGCAAGGGGCGCAAGCCGTCGGAAAGGGGGCTTGACCGAGGACTCCGAGGGGGTAGAACCAACCCTCAACCTAGCGCAGAACCATGGCCAATCCGAAACGTAAACAGTCCAAGCGTCGCAGCCGTCTCCGTCGCGGCGCCAACCAGTTCCGCGCCCCGAAGCTCGTCAAGGACGCCGAATCCGGCGCCCTCCGCCGCTCCCACCGCGTCGACCCCACCACGGGGAAGTACCGCGGCCGCCAGGTCCTCGACACCGGAGCCTAAGCTCCGACCCGGGCACCGCCCGACCTCATGAGCGACGCTGCGGCCACGAAGGGTTACCGGATCGCCCTCGATTGCATGGGCGGAGACCTAGGTCCCTCCGAAGCCGTCGCCGCCGCCGCCCTCGCCTTCAAGGAAGGCGTCATCGGCCCCGACGACACCCTGATCCTCGTCGGCCATGAGGACAACCTGCGCCTCCTCGCGCGGGAGCACCGCATCCTGAACAAGCCGGACCGGGTGCTCTACCGCCACGCCGCCAGCGTCGTCTCGATGGAGGACGCGGCGATGACCGTCCTCAAGTCCAAGCGCGACTCCTCGATGGTCAAGGCCCTCGAGATGCTCAAGGCCGGCGAGGCCGACGTCGTGGTCTCGACCGGCAACACCAAGGCCCTCGTGGCCGCGGGCACCATCAAGGTGCGGCCGATGGAAGGCGCCGAGCGCCCCGCCCTCGCCGCGATCATGCCGCGCCGCGAAGGCCACTTCATCATGCTGGACGTCGGGGCCAACCCCGAGGCCAAGCCCGAGCACCTGCTGCACAACGCCGTCCTCGGCTCCATCTACGCGCAATGCTCGCTGGGCATCGCCCGACCCCGCGTCGGCCTGCTCACGGTCGGCACCGAGGAGGGCAAGGGCGGCGCCCGCATCAACCGCACCCACCAGCTCCTCAAGGCCATGGGCGACCGGATCCATTACGTCGGCCCCGTCGAAGGCTACGATGTCTTTGGCGACGCCTGCGACGTGGTCGTGACCGACGGTTTCACCGGCAACGTGCTCGTGAAGACCATCGAGGGCCTCGTCTACATGGTCCGCGACCTCGTCGGCAGCAAGGTGAAGCGCAACCCCGTGTACATCGCGAGCGGCGTGGCGATGTTCCCGCTGCTGCGCGACCTCAAGGGCAAGCTGAAGCCCGAACGCTACGGCGGCGCCCCCCTGCTCGGCCTTTCGGGCCTCGTCATGAAGGCCCACGGCTCCAGCAACCGGCAAGGCATCTGCAGCGCCATCCGCCTCGGGCTCGAGGCCCTCGGTCACGGCGCGGGTCGGCGGATGCAGGCGGCCTTGGCCGAGGCCAACCAGGTGGTGGCCGCGACCCCCGAGGAAGCCTGAGGTTTTAGTGTTCCCTTTCCGCCCGGCGGGTCTTACCTCAAGGCATCGATGAGCCGTGCCGAGCTTTCAGTCTTCATCCGGTCCCTCGGCGTGCATGCGCCGGACCGCAGGCTCACGAACACGGAGCTCTCGGCCATGGTCGAGACCTCGGACGAGTGGATCAAGACCCGCTCGGGGATCTCCGAGCGGCGCATCGCCGGGGCCGGTGAAAACCCCTCCGACATGGGGGCGCAGGCCGCCGCCAAGGCGCTCGCCCGCGCCGGGCTGACCCCCGCGGACATCGACCTGCTCATCGTCGCGACGATGACGCCCGACGTGCCCTTCCCGTCGACGGCCTGCCTGCTCCAGGCCAAGCTCGGCCTCCGGCGCGACATCCCCTGCTTCGACATCTCGGCCGCCTGCTCCGGCTTCGTCTACGCCCTCCAGGTCGGCACCGACATGCTGCGCTCCGGCAACTACCGCCGCGCGCTCGTCATCGGCGCCGAGAAGCTCTCCAGCGTGGTCGATTGGCAGGACCGGGCCACCTGCGTGCTCTTCGGCGACGGCGCCGGCGCCGCCATCCTCGAGACGACCACCACGCCCGACGTCGGGGTGCTCGGCAACCTCCTCGGGGCCGACGGCGTCAACGCCGAGCTCCTGCACTGCGTGGCGGGCGGCTCGGCCCAGCCGGCCAGCGAGCAGACCCTCCGCGACCGCCAGCACTTCCTCCGGATGAACGGCAAGGAAGTCTTCAAACTCGCCGTCCGCGTCATGGCCGACTCCTGCGAACGCGTCCTGAAGGGCTGCGGCAAGCATTCGGACGACGTGGCGTGGTTCATCCCGCACCAGGCGAACATCCGCATCGTCGAGGCCGTCGCGGACCAGCTGCACGTCGGCCTGGACCGCTTCCCGATCAACCTCGACCGCTACGGGAACACCTCGGCGGCCTCCATCCCGCTGGCGCTCGAGGAGGCCTGGTCCCGGGGCCGCATCAAGCACGGCGACCTCATCCTGCTCGTGGCGTTCGGCGCCGGCCTCACCTGGGGCGCAACCCTCCTTCGCTGGCATGAACCTTCGCGCTGAATCCCTCCTCCTTTCCGTGCTGCTGGTCGCCTGCGCTTCGCAGGATGACGCGCATCGACCCGCCGCCCGCTACGAGACCGAAGCGACCAGGCGCCCCGTGGTCGCCGCGGTCCTGGGCCAGGCCGACCGCCAGGCCGCGGCCGGCGACCAGCGCGCCGCCTTGGCGACCTTGGAACTGCTCATCCAGGGCGAGGCCGGCACCGAAGGCGAAGCCCAGGCCCTGCTGCGCAAGGCCCGCCTGCTCGCGGACCGCCAGCAGTACGACCCGGCGGGGGAGATCCTCGACGACCTCTACGCGCGCCACTCGGCCTTCGCCACCTTCCAGGAAGTGGTGGAGCTGCAGTTCCGGATCGCGAACGAGCTGGCCGAAGGCAAGCGTCGCCTGCTCGGCGGCTGGTTCCCGTGGTTCCCGGATCGCGCCCACGCCATCGGCCTCTACGAGAAGACGCTCAAGCTCGCCCCGAACGGCCCCCTCGCCGACGAAAGCCTGATCCGCGCCGGGCGGGTGGCCCTGGCGATGGGCATGGAGCCGCGCGCCGCCGAAGTGCTCGAACGCCTGCTCAGCGACTACCCGGCCAGCAAGCACCTGCCGGAGGCGCTCGAAGCGCTCGCCAAGCTCCGGACGCAGGAGTCCCTCGGGGCGGATTGGGACCAGGCCGCGGCGCTCGAGGCCGCGGACCACTGGCGCACCTTGGCCGACCAGTTCCCGCGCGACCCCCGGGCCGCCCAAGCCGCCCGGGAGATCGCCGCGCTGCGCGACCGCGCCGCGCGCGCCCGGCTCCTGCTCGCCCTCTTCTACTGGGAGCGACGCAACAACCCGGAGGCCGCGAAGCTGATGGCCAACGCCTGCCGCACCATCGCGCCCGAATCCAACGCGGCCAAGGAAGCCGAGGCGCTGCTGGCCGCGATCCAGAAGGACCCCAACCCGCCGACCACCCTCGCCGACCGGCTCCTGGGCAGATACCCGCGGCCGCGGATCGACAACGGCGGCAAACCCACCGTCGTCGGCGAAGACCTCGACGCGCTCGGCTTCCGGAAGGACGGCCCGAAGTCCGCCACCGAGAACGAACGGCGATGACCAAAGCCCTGTCCGTCCTGGCCCTCTGCCTGCTGACGGGCTGCTCCGCCTATCGGCTCGGCGGCCCCAAGCCGGCCTTCGCGACCCTGGACATCGCCCCGGTGCGCAACGCGACCAACCGCCCCGTGGCCAACGGCCTGCTGCAGCAGAAGCTGGCCGAAAGCTTCGGCGGCGACCCGCGGATCAAGCTGGGCCCCGGCGGCGCCAAGCTGGACGCCGAAATCACCGTGTTCCGGCGCGACGGCCTCACGACCAAGCCGACGGACGCCTTCTACTTCACCTCGTTCCGCCTGACCTACGTCGTCCGCTGCACGCTCACCAACGCCGACGGCAAGGTCCTCTTCCGCAACCGCGATTTCACGGCCCAAGCCACGCTGCGGCCGCTCGGCAACGCCGCCGGCGAGGAACGCAGCCTCGACGGTCCGATCTTCGCCGACATCGCCGCGCAGGTCCGCGACGCCGCCACCACCGCCTGGTAACGCCATGCCCTCCCCCGTCGTCGCCCCCTCCCTGCTCGCCGCCGACCACGGCGACTTCGCCGGCGGCATCCGGGCGATCGAGGAGGCCGGCCTCGGCTGGGTCCACCTCGACATCATGGATGGGCACTTCGTGCCCAACATCAGCTTCGGTCCGCAGGTCGTGGCGGCCCTCCGCCCCCGCACGCGGCTGCACTTCGACGTGCACCTGATGCTGAGCCATCCCGATCGCTTCGTGGCGGCCTTCGCGCAGGCCGGCGCCGAGCGCCTGACCGTCCACGTCGAGGCCGACCACGATGTGGCGAAGACCCTCGCCGCCATCCGGGCCGCCGGGATGCGGGCCGGCATCGCGATGAATCCGGACACCGACCCGCGGCGCCTGCTTCCCCACCTGGAATCGGTCGACCTCGCCCTCTGCATGACGGTCTTCCCCGGCTTCGGCGGGCAGGCCTTCATCCCCTCGGTCCTCGACAGCATCCGCTTCCTGGCGGAGGAGCGGGCGCGCCGCGGCGGCGACTTCCGCCTGGAGGTCGACGGGGGCGTGAACGCCGAGACGGGCCTGCTTTGCCGGGCCGCCGGGGCCGACACGCTGGTCGCCGGCACGGCCTTCTACAAGGCCCCGGACCGGCGGGCCTTCGTGGCGGGGCTGACGGCCTAGGCCGCCGCGGGCGGCGGGTCGGTCCGCAGTTCCTTCTCCTTCTGCAGGCGCAGCTGCCCGCAGGCCGCGTCGATGTCGTGCCCCTTCTCGCGGCGGAGGGTGGCGGTCACGCCCAAGGCGCGCAGTTCCTTGACGAACCGATCCTGGCGGGTGAGCGAGGGCCGGACCCAAGGGAGCCCCTCGACCTTGTTGTAGGGGATGAGGTTGACGTGCGCATGGAGCTCGCGGGCGATCGCGGCGAGTTTCTTGGCCTGCTCCAGCGAATCGTTGATGTCCTCGATGAGGATGAATTCGAGGGTGAGCATGCGCCCATGCTTGCGGGCGAAGGCCTTGGCCGCGGGCACCAGTTCCTCCAGCGGGAACTTGCGGTTGACCGGCATGATCTGGTTGCGGACCTCGTTGGTCGCCCCGTGCAGGCTGATGGCCAGGCGGAAGCCCAATTCCTCGTCGGCCAGCTTGAGGATCTTGGGGACGACCCCGGAAGTGGAGATGGTGATCCGGCGGGCCCCAAAACCGAAGCCCCAGGCGGCGTTGACGATGCGCAGGGCCGCCAGCAGGTTGTCGTAGTTGGCCAGGGGCTCCCCCATGCCCATGACCACGATGTTATCGAAGGAGGCCAGCCCCTGGGCGGCCCGGACGGGGTCGGCCTGGTCCTCGATCCGGCAGACCTGGACCAGCTGGGAAACGATTTCCCCCACCGAAAGGTCCCTTTTCCAGCCTTCCAGGCCAGAAGCGCAGAACTTGCAGCCGTAGGCGCAGCCGACTTGGGTCGAGATGCAGATGGTCCGGCGGGACTGCTCCTGCCCCACCCCCTCCATAGGGGCCCGGATGATGACCGTTTCGATCAGGGATCCGTCGCGAAGGCGCTGGAGCACCTTCTGGGTGACGTCCGAGGCGGTTTTCTTGCCCAGGACGTCCGTCGCCGTGAAATCGTAGTGCTCCTCGAGCCAGGCCCGCAGGTTGGCCGGGAGGTTGGTCATGGCCTCCGGGTTGCCCACCCGGCGGGGGTAGAGCCACTCGAAGACCTGGGCCACCCGATAGCGGGGGTGGCCGGCCTCGACCAAGCGGGCCCCGAGGGTGTCCGGCGTTTCGCCGTGGATGGAGGGTTTTTCGGGCTTAAAGGCCATCGGTTTGGGTCGAGGCAAGACAATCGGGAACGAAGACCGCAAAGCCCCCGCCTTCCTGCTTGCAAGTGCGTTTTGTTATGCCCAAAACCCCTTTTTGCAATGAGCAACAAGGCCCCCAACCCACAAGGCGTTAAAAACAACTCTCTGCAGGACGCCATCAACCGGGTCGGCGCGGGTCAGCCCGCCTTCTGCCTCCACCAGGCTTGGGGCATCGGCGTCATCCGGGCCTACGACGAGGCCGCCAAGCGCTTCACCGTCGATTTCCCGGAACAGGGCAAGAAGGGCCACGTCATGGACGCCGCCTTCTTCCTCGGCAAGATCGAGATCCTGAACCCGAACAGCCTCGTGGCCTCGGCCTACGCCGAGGAGACCAAGGAGAAGGTCGCCCAGCAGGTCGCCAACGACCCCGCCGCCATCGTCAAGGCCCTCCTGGCCGAATACCCCGAGGGCGAGTGCACCTCCTACGCGCTCGAGGCCAACCTCGACCGCATCCACTTCGCCTCCCTCGGCGCCGGCAAGGACCGGGCCGCCGCCTTCAAGTCCTGGTGGACCAAGGCGCGCGCCGCCATCCGCAAGGACCGCGCCATCCAGGTCCCCGAAAAGAAGGGCGGCCTCTACATCCTGCTCGAGGCCCCGGTCGACCTCGGCGAAGACCTCTTCGCGCAGTACGAATCCGCCCCGAACTTCGAACGCAAGCTGGCCCTGCTCGAGGCCCTGACCGAGAGCGCCACCGCGGAGACCCGTTCCGCCGCCACGGAAGCCAACCTCGCCAAGGTCTCCGCCGACCTCGCCAAGGCCCTCGCCGCCGTCAGCCCGAGCCGCCGCCGCGACCTGATTCCGGTCATGCTCGGCGCCATCTGGAACCGCGACAAGTTCTTCCGCTCGGCCGTCGAGAACGTCGAGACCGTCAGCCCCACCGCCTCCGAAGTCATCGCGCTCTGCAACGAGGGCGACCTCGCCTTCGTCGCCCTCAACATCCCGCACACGACCGAGAAGATCCGCAGCCTCCTCGACCTCGTGCGCGCGCACCACGGCGAGAAGTGGGCGGACCGCGCCTTCGACCTCCTCCGCAACCGCGACATCGGCGCCACCAAGAGCGGCTCCGCCAAGCTCGTCGCCGAGTGCATCTCCTACCTCTGCGACCAGGAACTCGCGGCCGAGGTCGGCCAGCGCTTCGGCCAGTGGCTCGAGAGCCGCGAACTGCGGGCCCCGGTCATCATCTGGATCATCAAGAACCGCGAGTCCAAGAAGTACGCGGACATCGTCGGCCGCCTCATCAACCCGATGCTGCTGGCCGCCATCCTCGGCTCCGTCGACACCGAGGCCCTCGAGTCCAACTCCACCGCCCGCATCCCGCTCGCCAACGAGCTGGTCAAGGACAAGGAGCTGATCGCCGACATCCTCGCGCCGGCCAACGGCCCGAAGGTCGACGGCGAGACCATCTACGACCTCACCCGCACGATGCTCAGCAGCCAGGGCTTCGACCAGATGACGAAGAAGTCGCTGATCGCCCGCCTCGCCAAGATCGACCCGAACGTCCAGCGCCTCGCCCAGTCCAAGCCGACGGACAACGAGGCCGAGGAGAAGGAGCTGTTCGTCTCCAAGCACAGCAAGGAGGAGAAGGACCGCGAGCTCCTCGACATCATCCAGAACAAGCTGCCCGCCGTGAAGGAGGCCATCCAGGTGGCCAAGGAGCACGGCGACTTGCGCGAGAACTCCGAGTACAAGATGGCCCGCCAGGACCATGACACGCTGTCGGCCCGCCGCGCCGAGCTCGAAGGCCTCCTCAAGAAGGCCCGCGTGACCGACTTCACCGAAGCCCGCGCCGACGCCATCAGCATCGGCTCGACCGTCACCCTGCTCCGCGGGGCCGACCAGGTCGAGGTCACCTACGACATCCTGGGCGTCTGGGACGGCAAGCCGGAGGAGAACATCCTCTCCTACATCTCGCCCCTCGCGAAGCAGTTCCTCAACCAGAAGCTGGGGGAGACGTTCACGACCAACATCAACGGCAAGACCGAGACCTGGAAGGTCAAGGCCCTCGGCCGCTGGGTCGACAAGCGGAAGTAAGCCGCCCGCGTGCCCCCGACGAAGCCCCGCCCCGCGGGGCTTCCTCTTTTGACAGCGCCCCGAACCGCCCCATCCTACCGCCATGCCCGACCCCTGGGAATCCCTCCGCCTCCTGTCCGATCCGACCCGCGCGCGCCTGCTGTTCCTGCTGGCCAAGGGCGAGTTGGCCGTCGGCGAACTCCAGGAGATCCTCGGCATGGGCCAATCCCGCATCTCGACCCACCTGGCCCTGCTCCGGAAGGCGGGCCTGGCGGAGGACCGCCGCGACGGGAAGCACTCCTATTACTCCCTGGCCCGCGGGCTGGGCGCCGGGGTGCAGAGCATCCTCGACGCGGCCATCCGGGCCACCGAGGCCGAGCCGGCCTCCCGCGCGGACCAGCGCGCCCTCCAGCGGATCGTCGAGAAGCGCCGACGGAAGGCCGAGCAGCACTTCAACCTGGTCGCCGACCGGCTGGGCAAGCATTACTGCCCGGGGCGCTCCTGGGAGGCCATCGGCCAGCTGCTCCTGCTCCTGGCCCCGAAGGTGCGGATCGCCGACCTCGGGGCGGGCGACGGGACCCTCTCCCGCTTGCTGGCCCGCCAAGCCGAGTTCGTGCACTGCGTCGACAACTCCCCGCGGATGGTCGAACTGGGACGGGCCTTGGCCAAAAAGGAGCAATTGAACAACCTGGACTACGTCCTCGGGGACATCGAAGACGCCCCCCTGCCCGACCGCTCGGTCGATCTGGTCCTGCTCAGCCAAGCCCTCCACCACGCGGAAAACCCCCGCAAAGCCTTGGCCGAGGCGCATCGCATCCTGAAGCCCGGCGGGCGGGTGCTCATCCTCGACCTGCGCGCCCACCGTTTCGAGAAAGCCCGCGAACTCTACGCCGACCGCTGGCTCGGCTTCAAGGAGAACGACCTCCACGACTGGCTCGAGGAAGCCGGCTTCCGCGAGTCCGAGGTCCGCGTGGTCGCCAAGGAGGAGCGGGAGCCCGGCTTCGAGACCCTGCTCGCCTCCGGGCGGCGGGCGGCGCGCTGACCCGAGCCGAGGGGATGCCCATGGAGGGCCGCCCTCGCCCACGGGACGGGCGAATGTGAAGGGTTATTGCTTGGCAGAGCGGCCCGCTGGGGGCTATTTTCGGGCCTCACCCCAAGAGGCGTACCCGCGCTCCCACTACCCGATGGCCACCCACGAGTCCCGCACCTATCAACTGGCCAAAGCCGCCATCCTCGCCGTCCTCCTGGCGGTGACCCCGGTCGCCACCCCCTTGCGGGCCCAGAACAAGCCCGCGGCCGCCGCGCCCGCGCCCGAGAACAAGCTCGACGCGCTCTTCAAGAAGGCCGGCAAGGAGATGGAGGCCAAGAAATACCAGGCCGCCTACGACACCCTGACCGAGATGGAGAAGCAGCTGCCGGCCGAGGCGGGCGACATGCTCAAGGCGGTCCTGGCGTTCAACAAGGCCGTCGCCGTCTACACCCTCAAGGACTGGGCCAAGACCGAGGCCGAGCTGACCGCCTTCCTCGCCAAGTTCCCCAAGGGCACCGAGGATTTCTACGGCTTCGACAACAAGCGGGGCATCGCCCAGCTGAGCCTCGTCGAGGCCTACGCCAACCAGGCCAAGTGGGACCCCGCCCTTTCCCTGCTGGAGAAGCTCCGCGCCCCCAACATCTCCATCCGCGCCGAGGACCGCATCAGCGCCTACACGCTGTCCGCCCGCATCATCGAGGAGAAGGCCAAGTCCGCCGGCGAACCCGAGCGGAAGAAGGCGCTGGGCCAGGCCATGCAGCTCCTCAAGTCGGCCATCGCCGAGGGCCTGGGCACGCCCGAGCGCCGCGAAGCCGCGGCCAAGCTCGTCGAAGTCTACACCAAGCTCGGCCTGACCAAGGAGGCCGAACAGCTCAAGGCCGAGGTCGACGCCCGCGGCACCGGCTCCCCCGCCGAGATCGTCCGCTCCAACTTCCAGCGCATCGAGATCGGCGACTCCCGCTTCGAGGCCGCCGAGAACGCCGCCGACGAGAAGGAGAAGGTCGAGCTCTACAACCAGGCGCTCGCGAGCTACCAGGGCACCCTCCGCCGCGCGACCGTCGCCCGCTCCGTCACCCGCGCCGTCGAAGCCAAGCAGGCCGAGGTCGACAACCTCAAGAAACTCTACCCCAAGCCCGACGACAACGCGAAGATCAAGATCGAGGAAGCCATCGCGGGCGTCGAGCAGTTCAGGAAGATCGAGGGCGAATTCGCCGCCAACAAGGACTACGACGCCTTCATCTCCTACCGCATCGGCCTCTGCCTGCTCGAGCTGAACCGCCACTGGGAGGCCTTCGTCGCCTTCCGCGACATCTTCGACAACAACCCCGGCTTCTCCAAGGTCTCCGGGGCCTACTACTACTACATCCTGGCGCTGCGCCAGATCGGCCGGAACACCGAGGCCCAGGCGAAGTGCAAGGAGTTCCTCCAGAAGTACCCCGACAGCGACGAGGTCTCCGCCGTCGCCGTGATCCTCGGCGAGATCTCGCAGGACCGCGAGGACTACAAGGAGGCCATCGAGCACTACAACTGGGCCAAGACGAACGTGAAGAAGATCGACGCGTCGACCGTCGAGGAGATCGACTTCCGCATCATCACCTGCCTCTTCGCCAACGTCGACTGGGAGCAGGCCGGCGCCGCCCTCGACGCCTTCAACCAGAAGTACCCCCGCTCCCTCGCCCGCGAACAGGCCGTCTACATGCGCGCGCTCTGCTGGTTCTACCAGGGCAAGTACAAGGACACCAAGGCGGGCTTCGACCAGTACCAGGCCGACTACGCGGGCAAGGGCAAGTTCCTGCCCGACGTGCGCTACCGCCAGGCGATCGTGAAGTTCGGCCTCAACCCGCCGGAAACCGCCGAGACCCTCCGCCTCTGCAACGAATGGCTGAAGGACTACGCCGTCAGCAAGGACGAGGCCGTGGTCAACCAGGTCCCCGAGGTCCACACGCTCATCGGCGACGCCGAGATGCGCCTCGCCACCGAGCTCGACAAGCCCATCCGCAAGGCCGACGAATCCGCCCGCACCAACGGGGCGCCGGAGACGAAGAAGAAGTTCCTCGCCGAGAAGGCCCGCCTCGAGAAGGAGAAGGACGGCCACACCGCCAAGGCCATCGACGCCTACGTCGCCGCCGCCCGCTCCGGCCGCACCAACGCCAACGCGCTCGAATTCGTCCTGCGCGAGCTGGGCAAGCTGCTCCCCGGCCGCGGCGAGCACGCCCGCATGCGCGACCTCTACAGGGAGGTCTACGACTGGGACCACAACGACCCCAAGGCCCTCACCTACCTCTATGAGGTGATCAAGGCCACCGAGCGCCTCGGCGACAAGCCGGAGTTCGCCCAGCGCAGCGAGGAGGTCCAGAAGCGCTTCAGCGCCCAGCTGGCCGCCGAGCGCAAGAAGGTCGACGCCCTCGAGCGCCAGGACGGCGCCACCAAGGAGGCCATCGCCGCCGCCAAGGCCGAGGTCGCCAAGCTCTCCGCCAAGCTCGCCGACGAGC
This sequence comes from Verrucomicrobiota bacterium, assembly GCA_041156945.1. GTDB lineage: Bacteria > Verrucomicrobiota > Verrucomicrobiia > Opitutales > UBA953 > UBA953. The sequence continues at coordinate 26,248 of JBEBDN010000083.1, forward strand.
TCGCGGTGGTCGAGAAGGACCGCCAGGCGAGCATCCTCGCCGCCAAGACCGAGGCCCTCGGCATCCTCTCCGGCTCGGTCGCCGAGACCATCAACGACCGCAAGCAGGAGGGCAACGAGAAGCTCGTCATCTTCCTCTGCGAGAAGCTCGCCCGCAAGGTGAAGCGCGTGAAGCCCGGCACCCCCGTCGACCCGGCCGCCTACTCCCCGGCCAACGCCGAGGCCGAGCTCGCCCAGCTCCTCCGCCTCGACCAGAACAAGGGCTCCCTCATCGCCCAGGCGCGCGGCTTCTTCGCGATGGGCCAGCTGAACGTCTTCCTCCGCAACCCGGAGCGCGCCGACACCTTCTTCAAGAAGATCTCCGCCAACTACAAGGCCGAGGAGCTGAGCCCCACCATCCTCGCCGTCGTCGGCGACCACCTGCTCGCCAAGGGCGAGACGGCCAAGGCCGCCGCCTACTTCGAGTACATCAAGGAGCACAACCGCTCCTCCGAGTACGCCGACTTCGGGTTCGCGGGCCTCGCCGAGATCCTGCTCCAGCAGAAGAAGTTCAAGGAAGCCCTCGAGCTCTGCAACGAGGCCGTCGACAACCAGATCACGATGTCGAAGGAGAAGGAGATCAAGTTCGCCCGCGCCCGCGCCCTCGCCGAGACCCAGGCCTACCCCGACGCCAAGAAGGCGTTCGAGGAGATCCTGCAGACCAAGGAGTGGCGCGGCGAGGCCACCGCCGGCAGCCTCTACTGGCTCGGGGTCATGGAGGAACGCCAGGGCCGCGCCGCCGAGGCCGTCGCCTACTACCGCCGCTGCTACCAGACCTGGAAGAAGTACGAATTCTGGTCCGCCAAGGCCTACCTCGCCACCGCCCGCGTGCTCGCCGACAAGCTCGGCCAGAAGCCGGAGGCCAAGCTGGTCCTCGCCGAGATGCTGTCCAAGGACCGCATCAAGGACACCCCGGAGGCCTCCGAGGCCAAGACCCTCAACACCCGCCTCTAAGCCATGCGCCCGTTCCCCCGCCTCCTCCTCGCCGCCGCCGCGCTCGGCGCCACCCTCCCCGCCTTCGGCCAAGCGCTCATCTTCAAGGGCGGCGAACGCTGGGAGGTCAACGACCCGTTCAAGGTCGACACGACCGTCATCCCCCCGAAGCCGATCGTCGACAAGAAGAAGGGCACGATCAGCAGCCTCAAGGGCAGCGTCGAGCGCACGACCGTCCAGGACGGCACCGAGATGATCATGACCCGCAAGCTCGCGGAGGTGGAACGCATCGTCTGGCCCATGCCCGAGCGCATCACCGAGGCCCAGAACAACGTCGCGCGCGGCGAGCCGGGCAAGGCCCTGGACAACATCGAGCCCATCATCAAGTTCTTCGAGCCGATCAAGAAGGTCCCGGGCAGCTGGTGGCTCAAGGCCTCCATCGTGAAGCTCGACGCCCTCGACCGCCTCGAGAACGACGCCGCCCTGTCCTCCTTCCTCGACAACCTCGAGCGCGCCGACGACGGCTCCATCGCCGAGTTGGCCACCAAGATCAAGCTGGCCCGCCTCATGCAGCGCGCCCGCCGCGGCGAACACGAGGCCGTGATCAGCGAATCGACCAACCTCATCCCGCAGATGGACGACCCGGACCTCCAGGCCCGCCTCCACCTGGTCAAGGGCGCATCCCTCCTCGCGACCAAGAAGTACGAGGCGGCGATGAACACCTACCTGCGCGTCCCGGTCTTCTTCGGTTCCCAGCAGGAGCACGTCCCGAAGGCCCTCCTCGGCGCGGCCCGCTCGTTCCGCGGCATGGACACCCCGGCCACCCGCGAGCAGAAGCTCGAGGAAGTCTCGAACCGCTACCTGCGCGACATCGTCTCCACCTACCCGACCTCCAAGGAGGCCGAGGAAGCCAAGAAGCTCCTCCCCAAGGAGGACCGCGCCAAGGCCGAGGAAGCCCAGCGCAAGATCCAGGACGCCGCCGTCATCCCCGAAGGCGCCGCCAAGCCCGCCGCCCCCGCCGCGCCTTCCGACGAAGGCAACAAGTGAGTCCTTGCCCCGGCCCCCTTTCCTAACTAATACCCACACCACCCTATCATCCCCATGAAGATGAATTCCCGCACCTCCCTCCTGGCCACCCTCTTCCTCGGGTTGTCCACCTTGGCCGCCTCCGCTCAAGAAGCGGCCGGCGTCAAGGAGAAGACCCTCATGGACCTCTTCCACGAAGGTGGCTGGGTCATGTACCCGATCACCATCTGCTCGGTCGGCATGATCTGGTTCATCGTCGATGGCTTCCTGCGCACGAGCCCCAAGAAACTGTACCCGACGCCCCACGTCGTCCAGCTCCGCGACCTCTTCCGCGCCGGCGACTACGTGGCCGCCCATGACTTCGCCAAGAACGCGGGCTCGCCCCTCTGCGACGTCGTCCGCGCCGGCGTCGCCCTCAGCCCCGACGGCAAGACCATGACCGAGGAGGCCATCATCTCCGAGATCTCCCGCATCCAGGCCGACCTCATGGGCCGCGCCTCCTACCTCTCCGTGATCGGGGTCTGCACCCCGATGATCGGCCTCACCGGCACCGTGACGGGCATGATGAAGGCGTTCGAGAAGCTCGGCTCCTCCGGCGTGGGCGACCCCTCCAAGCTCGCCGAAGCGATCGGCGAAGTGCTCGTGGCGACCGCCTCCGGCCTCTTCATCGCGATCCCGGCCTTCATCTCCTACTACCTCCTGCGCAACCGCATCCAGAAGGGCATCCACGACGTGACCGAGATCGTCGGCGGCCTCTTCCGCGGCTTCCCCTACGCCGAGATCGAAGGCAAGAACGTCGGTGGCGAGGAGCTCTACGCGGCCAAGCCCGTGTGGAACACTGCCCCGGCCTCCTCCGAGGTCAAGGCCTGAGCCACCCCTAACCCCACCCCAGCACAACCATGGCAGGCGGAGGCGGAGGCGGAGACGGCGAACCGGAGTTCCAGGTCGCGCCGATGATCGACGTGCTCCTGGTGCTGCTGATCTTCTTCATGTCGATCACCTCCTCCCAGGTGCTCAAGGTCGACAAGAACATCGCCCTCCCCGTGGCCGCCCACGGCGTGAAGCGCGACGACAAGGCCGCCGCCGGCCTGATCAACATCTCCTGGGACAAGACGACCGGCCAGGCCAAGTACAAGCTGGACGACCGCGAGCTCGACCCGAACGACAAGGACGGCATCGCCAAGGAACTCGCCGCCCGCAAGGGCACCAACGAGAAGTACCGCCTCCTCATCCGCGCCGACAAGGACTGCCACGCCAAGTACATCTCCAAGGCCCTCGAATGGGGCGGCGAAGCCGGCATCGACAACATCGCCTTCTCGGGCCTCAACCGCGAAGAATAAGCCATGAAACGCGCCCCGCAGGAAGCGCCGGCCGACGCCGGCTTCCAGATCGCCCCGATGATCGACGTCGTGTTCGTCATCATGCTCTTCTTCATGGTCATGGCCGGAGCCGTGAAGGTGGAGCATGAGCTCAAGACCACCCTCCCCGGCAACGCCGAGACCGCCAAGGAGACGGAGATCCCGGACGAGATCACCATCGGCGTCGCCGAGAACGGCCAGGTGACCATCAACGAGGACCCGGTCGGCACCCCGCAGGACAAGACCCTCGACGCGCTGTTCAACGAGATGACCAAGCTCAAGCAAGCCGCCGTGCAGTCGAAGACGAAGCTGCTCATCACGGTGCAGGCCGAGGAGGCCGCCCGCTACGAGCGTGTGATCAACGTGCTCGATGTCCTCGCCCGCGCGGACATCAACAACGTGACCTTCGCGGTCGCGGAGCCGGAATAAGCGACCCCGCCGCCCTGCCCGAGGCCGCCGTCAGGCGGCCTTTCTTTTTGCGGATTTGCCAAAGCGACCGCCGTCCCCCAAGGTAGGACCATGAAGACCGTCCTGCTCCTGACCCTCGCGTGCCTGCTGCTCTCCGGCTGCATCATCGTCGTCGAGCAGCCGCGCGACGCGAAGCCCGCGGCCGCCGCGACGGAGAAGAAGTGACCTCCGCTCAGCGGAAGCCAGCCTCGGACTCCAGCACCCCGCGCAGGGCACCGTAGTCGTTGCCGACCTTAAGGGGGGCGGGCGGCGGCAGCGGGAACGGAAACACCGACGCCTGGGAGTCGCCGAAGGCCTGCTCCAGGACGTCCGGGAACTTGGCCGGATGGGCCGTGCCGAACACGACGACCTGGTCGAGGTCGGGCCGGCGGGCGCGCAGGTCCTCGGCGGCCTTCCAGCCGACGGCGGAATGGGGACAGAGCACGTAGCCGGTGGCCGCGCGCACGCGGCGCATGACGTCGAGGGTCGTGGCGTCGTCGACCGTGACGGCTTCGACGGCCGGACCGCCCTCGCGCCAGGCCAGCAGGCGGTCGAG
>JBEBDN010000084.1:0-6325 GCA_041156945.1 Verrucomicrobiota bacterium
GAACGCACCGTCGAAGGCCAGAAGGTGGCCGTCACCCTCGCCTTCAACCCCAGCCACCTCGAGGCCGTCAATCCCGTGGTGCTCGGCCGGGCCCGCGCCCGCGTCGACCTGCTGGACAAGGCCACGCGCGCGCAGACCCTCCCCGTGCTCATCCACGGCGACGCCGCCTTCGCCGGCCAGGGCATCGTGATGGAGACGCTGAACCTCGCCGGACTCAAGGGCTACGCCGTGGGCGGCACCCTCCACCTCGTGACCAACAACCAGGTGGGCTTCACCACGAACCCCGACGAAGCCCGCACCGGCCGGCACTGCACCGAGATCGCCAAGTTCACCGAGGCGCCCATCTTCCACGCGAACGGCGACGATCCCGACGCCGTCGTCCTCGCGACCGAGCTCGCGCTGGAATACCGCCAGCAGTTCGGCGCCGACGCCGTCGTCGACATCGTCTGCTACCGCCGCTACGGCCACAACGAGACCGATGAGCCGTTCTTCACGCAGCCCGTCCTCTACCGCAACATCGCGGCCCACCCTTCCGTCACGGAACTTTACGCCTCGCGCCTGACGCAGGCCGGCTCCGCCCCCGACGGCGAGTTGGCCAAGCTCCGCACCGAGAACGACGTCCTGCTTGAGGCGGCCCAGGCCCGCGCCCTCGAGGCCATCAAGGCCGAGATCGCCGAGCGCCAGAAGGCGCCCTTCGGCGTACGCCCGTTCCGTTCGCCCTACGAGCACCTCGTGCCGACGGCGGTCAGCGCCGAACTCCTCGGCAAGGTCGCCCCGCACCTCTGGCAGATGCCGCCGGACTTCGCCCCGAACCCGAAGATCAAGCGCCAGCTCGACCTCAAGGCCGAGGCGTTCAAGTCGGGCGCCAACTTCGACTGGAGCCTCGGGGAAGGCCTCGCCTTCGCCACCCTGCTCGCCGAAGGCCACCCGGTCCGCATCTCCGGCCAGGACGTCGAGCGCGGGACCTTCTCGCACCGCCATGCGGTCCTCCACGACCCGTCGAACGACGCCGAATACTGCCCGCTGAACGCCGTGGGCGGCGCCTCCATCGAGCTCGTCAACTCGTCCCTCTCCGAATACGCCGTCCTGGGCTTCGACTACGGGTACTCGCTCGAGGCGCCCGACGCCCTCGTCATCTGGGAAGCCCAGTTCGGCGACTTCGCCAACGGGGCGCAGATCATGATCGACCAGTTCATCGCCTCGGCCGAATCGAAGTGGAACCAGACCAGCGGCCTGGTGATGCTGCTGCCGCACGGTTACGAGGGCCAGGGCCCGGAGCACTCCTCCGCCCGCCTCGAACGCTTCCTCCAGCTCTGCGCCGAGAACAACCTCCAAGTCGTCCAGCCCTCCACGCCCGCGCAGCTGTTCCACGCCCTGCGCCGCCAGGTCAAAGCCGAGCTGCGCAAGCCCCTCATCGTGATGACCCCGAAGAGCCTGCTGCGCCACAAGGGCTGCGTGAGCAAGGCGACCGACCTCACCTCCGGCGGCTTCCAAGCCATCCTGCCGGACCCGACGCCGGCGGCCAAGACCGAGCGGCTCATCCTCTGCTCCGGCAAGGTCTACTACGAACTCGAAGCCGAGCGCGCCAACCGCAAGGACGCCACGACGACCCTCGTGCGGGTGGAACAGTTCTACCCGTTCGACGCCGCCACCTTGGCCCGCCTCCACGACCAGTACGGCGAGCCCAAGAAAGTCGTCTGGGTCCAGGACGAACCCCGCAACATGGGCGGCTGGTCCTTCATCGCGCCGCTCATCGAGGAGACCCTCGAGCTCCGTCCGGTCTACGCCGGACGCGACGCCGGCGCCTCCCCGGCGGTGGGTTCCCTTTCGGTTCACAAGATCGAACAGGCCGACCTCATCCGCCAGGCGTTCGAAGCCTAAGTCATCCCTAGCGGGCTCTGGGCTGGTTGTTTTTGGACAATAACCACCCCGAAACGCCCGTCCTAGGTCGATTAAAGGCTGGTTTCCCCCTTGAAACCCCTGGAAAGGGGTTCCAAAGTCCGAACCTACCTACTTTTCATGGCTGTCGACGTCAAAATCCCCCCCATGGGAGAATCCATCACCGGCGGCCTACTTGCCGCCTGGTTGGTGAAAAACGGGGACGCGGTCCGCAAAGGCCAACCCCTTTTCTCCTACGAAACCGATAAGGTGACCTCCGAAGGCACCGCCGAGGTCGATGGGCGCATCACCATCACCGTTGCGGCGGGCACCGAAGTCCTCGTTGGACAGGTGGTCGCCAACATCGAAGCGGGCGCCGCCGGCAATGCTCCCAGCGCCGCCGCGCCCGCGGCTCCGGTCGCGGCCAAAGCCGCCCCGGCTCCGGCCGCCGCGGTCGTGAAGGCCCCCGCCGCCGCCAAGTCGGGCGCCGCCGCCGAAGTCTCGCCCGCCGTCCGCCGGATCGCCGCCGAGACCGGCCTCGACCCCGCCGCCCTCGAAGGCACCGGCAAGGCCGGGCGCGTCACCAAGGGCGACATGCTCGCCGCCCTCTCCGGTCAGGCGCCGATCAAGGCGGTAGCCCCGGCCGCGGCCCCCGTCGCCGCCGCCGCGCCCGCCGCCGTCGAGATCCCCTCCCGCACCGGCCGCACGACGCGCAAGCGGATGTCGCCGCTCCGCCGGAAGATCGCCGAGCGCCTCGTCCAGGCCAAGTCCGAGACCGCCATGCTCACCACCTTCAACGAGGTGAACATGGCGCCCGTGATGGAGCTGCGCAAGCGGCACGGCGAGGAATTCCTCAAGAAATACGGGGTGAAGCTCGGCTTCATGTCCTTCTTCGTCAAGGCCGCGGTCCAGGCCCTCAAGGAAGTGCCCGCCGTCAACGCGCAGCTCGACGGCGACGACATCGTCGAGAACAACTTCTTCGACATCGGCGTGGCCGTGGGCACCGACAAGGGCCTGATGGTCCCCGTCGTCCGCGACTGCGACCAGCTCAACTTCGCCGGCATCGAGAAGGCCATCGGCGACTTCGGCAAGCGCGCCCGCGACGGCAAGATCCAGCTGCCCGAACTCCAGGGCGGCGTGTTCACCATCTCCAACGGCGGCATCTACGGCTCCATGCTGTCGACGCCGATCCTCAACCACCCGCAGGCCGCGATCATGGGCCTCCACAACATCGTGGAGCGTCCGGTCGTCGAGAACGGCCAGATCGTCATCCGCCCGATCATGTACCTGGCCCTCTCCTACGACCACCGCATCATCGACGGCAAGGAAGCCGTGACGTTCCTGGTCAAGGTGCGCCAGTTCATCGAGGACCCGCAGCGCCTGCTGTTCGGCGTCTGAGCCTCCCCCTCCCTCCCCTTCAACCATGTCCCAACTCGATCTCGTCGTAATCGGCTCCGGCCCCGGTGGCTATGTCGCCGCCATCAAGGCCGCCCAGCTCGGCCTCAAGGTAGCCCTCGTGGAGAAGGACCCCACGCTCGGCGGCACCTGCCTGAACGTCGGCTGCATCCCCTCCAAGGCCCTCCTGCACTCCACGGAGACCTGGCGCCACGTCCAGCATGCCAAGCACCACGGCATCGTTGGCGCCGAGAAGCTCAGCTTCGACGTCCCGACCATGCTCGCCAACAAGGACAAGGTCGTCGCCCAGCTCAACAAGGGGGTCGAGTTCCTCGTCTCCAAGCGCGGCGTCGAGATCGTCCGCGGCCTCGGCCGCCTCGGCAAGGCCGGTCAGGTGCTGGTCCGCGGTTCCGCCGGTGAGCGCGTCCTCGAGACCAAGAACATCCTCATCGCCACCGGCTCGGTGCCGGTCGAGCTGCCCTTCATGAAGTTCGACGGCGAGACCGTGATCTCGTCCGACCACGGCATCGCCCTCAAGGCCGTCCCCGAGAAGATGGTCGTCGTCGGCGCGGGCGCCATCGGCCTCGAGCTCGGCTCCGTCTGGGCCCGCCTCGGCGCGCAGGTCACCGTCGTCGAGATGCTCCCGGCCATCGGCGGCCCCGCGTACGACGCCGACATCGCCAAGGCGGCGCAGGCCGCCTTCGAGAAGCAGGGCATCAAGTTCGAGCTCGGCGCCAAGGTGACCGGCGTCAAGAAGACCGCCGCCGGCTCCGCCCTCACCGCGGAACGCGACGGCAAGGCCCTTGAATTCCCGGCCGACAAGATCCTCGTCGCCGTCGGCCGCAAGGCCAACACCACCGGCCTCGGCGCCGCCGAAGCCGGCCTCAAGCTCGACGAGCGCGGCCGCGTCGCCATCGATGCGCACTTCGCCACCAACCTGCCCGGGGTCTACGCCATCGGCGACGTCGTCGTCGGCCCGATGCTCGCCCATAAGGCCGAGGAGGAGGGCGTCGCCGTCGCGGAGAACCTCGCCGGCAAGCACGGTCACGTGAACTATGGCGTCATCCCCGGCGTCATCTACACCGACCCCGAAGTCGCCTGCGTCGGCCTGTCCGAGGCCGAGGCCAAGGCCAAGAACCTCGAGGTCAAGGTCGGCAAGTTCCAGCTCCAGGGCAACGGTCGCGCCATCGCCACCGACGGCACCACCGGCTTCATCAAGGTCATCGCCGACGCCAAGTCCGACAAGGTCCTGGGCGTCCAGATGGTCGCCAAGGGCGCGTCCGAGATGATCGCCGCCGCCTGCGCGCACATGGAGTACGGCGGCAGCGCCGAGGACATCGCCCGTACCTGCTTCGCCCACCCGACCGTCAGCGAGTCCTTCAAGGAAGCCGCGATGGCCGTCAGCAAGTCGAGCATCCACTCGCTCTGAGCGCAGCGGGAGGTAACGAACGAAAGGGTGCGAATAGCACCCTTTCTTGTTTTACAGTTTCAATCCGTCAAAAGGACCGATGCTCCGTCACTTTAGCGACGAACTCGGTCTTGAAAGTCAGGGGCTAGGCTGACCACGGCACACGCTTGGACCGACTGCCGTTGCTTCCTTCCGGACCTGGCGGGATTCGTCGGCCAACCATTGCATGGGGCCTAGCTGACCTTTATCCATGCCCGCTCAATCCACTCTTTTCAACCACCAACTTAGGCTCTAATTCCTTAACTCTTCCGATGGCCGAAATCCCCAAGTCCTACGACCCCCAGGGGGTCGAACAACAATGGTACGACCGCTGGGTCGCCGCCGGCTGCTTCGCCGGCAAGGTCGATCCCTCGAAGGAGGCCTTCGCCGTCATGATCCCGCCGCCCAACGTGACGGGCGTGCTCCACATGGGGCACCTGCTCAACAACACCTTGCAGGACATCATGGTCCGCCGCGCCCGCCAGGAAGGCAAGTCGGCGCTCTGGCTGCCCGGCACGGACCACGCCGGCATCGCCACCCAGTCCCGCGTCGAGAAGGAACTCCGCCAGAAGCATGGGAAGACGCGCCACGACCTCGGTCGCGAGAAGTTCATCGAAGCCGCGTCCGAATGGCGCGACAAGCACGGCGGCATCATCCTCGGCCAGCTGCGCAAGCTCGGGGCTTCCTGCGACTGGGACCGCACCGTCCACACCTTGGACGCCGGCTACTCGCAGGCGGTCCTCCAGACTTTCGTCACCCTCTACGAACGCGGCTACGTCTACCGCGGCAAGCGCATGGTGAACTGGTGCCCCGTCTCGCAGACGGGCCTCTCCGACGAGGAGGTCATCATGAAGCCCTCCAAGGGCTCGCTCTTCCGCATGCGCTACGAGGTCGCCGAACTGCCCGGCACCTTCCTCGAGATCTCCACGACGCGCCCCGAAACCATCCCCGGCGACGCCGCCGTCGCGGTCCACCCCGACGACGAACGCTACCGGCACCTCATCGGCAAGCATGTCTGGCGCCCCTTCCCGCGCGCGCAGATCCCGATCGTCGGCGACGCGGCGGTCGAGAAGGAGTTCGGCACCGGCGTCCTCAAGGTGACGCCCGCCCACGACCGCACCGACTTCGACATCGGCAAGCGCCACCAGCTGCCGGTCATCGACGTGATGAACCCGGACGGAACGATGAACGCCTCCGCCGGGCCCCTCGCCGGCCTCGAGCGCTTCAAGGCGCGCGCCGCGGCCGAGAAACTCCTCGAGGAGCTCGGCGCCCTGGTGAAGACGGAGCCCTACGAGAACACCGTCGGCTATTCCGAGCGCGCCGATGTGCCGATCGAGCCGCGCCTCAGCGAACAGTGGTTCATCCGCTACCCCAAGGTCGAGGAAGCGAAGCGCGCCGTCACCGCCGGCATCATCAAGTTCCACCCCGAACGCTGGACCAAGACCTACCTGCACTGGCTCGAGAACATCCAGGACTGGTGCGTCAGCCGCCAGCTCTGGTGGGGCCACCGCATCCCGGTCTGGTATCGCAAGGGGCTCGATCGCGACAAGCTGACCGAGGCCGATCTCCGCGATCCGGCCAAGGTGCATGTCTCGCTCGACGGTC
>JBEBDN010000085.1:0-8733 GCA_041156945.1 Verrucomicrobiota bacterium
ATCAGGTGGAGCAGCCCATGGATCCAGGAGCCCAGCGGCGTGTCGAGGTCCTGGGCGATGGCGTGCGCGGCTTCCCAGTCGCCGCGGCGCGTGAACCAGAGCGCGCGGGCCGCCGGCGAAAGTCCGGCCGGCGGAGCGGCGTCCGCGCGGGCGGAGGCGCTGAGTTGGGCCGGGGTCATCCGCCCACGCTGGCTCGGCCCGTCCGGTCGGGCAACAAAAAGGGCCGCGTTCGCACGCGGCCCCGTTCGGAGGAATCCGGAGGGATTACTTGGCGGCGGCGACGGAGAGCGCCTTGCCCTTCGCGTGCACCGAGACTTCGACGGTCACGGCCTTGCCGACGAGGTCCTTGACGCCATCGGCGCCCTTGGTCTCGGGGGTGAGGGTGACCTTGGTGGCCTTGCCTTCCTTCGGGGCGATGGTGAGTTCCTTGGTCTTCTCGTCGAAGGACTTCAGGGTGCCTTCGGCGGTGGAGGTCTTGCCGCAACCGGCCTGGGCGGAGGCGGCGAGGGCGAGGGCGGCGAGGATGGTGAGCAGGTTCTTCATGGTAGGTCTGGGGTTGAGGAGGCGTTTGTGGGCGATAACCCCGGCGAAGGCAACCCGACAATCGGGTTGAATCCCCCGACCCCCGACCCATCTTGCGGGGATGGTCGGGCATCCTCGCCTCATAAAAAGCTTATTTGTGGGTTTTGCCTGCCTTTTCGCGGCTTTGGCCGCGGCCCATTCCATCCCCGAAATCCCCGTCCATGGCCGTTTCCAGGCCGACGGCGCCGCGGAGATCTCGATCGAGATCAACCCCCGGTCCTGGGCGCCTTCGCCCGCCGAGGCGCCTTCGCTCGAGCAGCGCGTCTGGGCCCGGATGACCGCCGAACAGCGCGCCGAGCTCCTCCGCCGGGCCCGCGAGCACGCCGCGAAGGTGGTCGAGTTCACCTTCGAGCCGCTCGGCCGGGTGCAGCCGGATTTCGACTTCAGCTTCGGCGCCGAGGACGGCAAGCCGCTGTACAAGCCCGATGACGCGGTCGTCATGGTCGGTCGCTGGAAGACCCGGGTGCCCGCCGGCATCACCGGCTGGCGGATCCGCTCGCTGCCCGGCCACAAGGTCTCGGTCCTCTTCCTCAACACCCTCGACGGCGTCCCGCACCCGCGCATCGAGACGCTCTTCCCCGGCGAGGCGAGCTTCACGCTCGACCTGACCGGTCGGGCCGGCGCGGCGCCGGCCGCGGGGGCCCGACCGGAGGATTCCGCGGGCTGGGCCGTCTTCGTCAATTTCCTGCGCAGCGGCTTCGTGCACGTGCTGCCCCACGGCCTCGACCACATCCTCTTCGTCCTGGGCCTGTTCCTGCTGAGCCGTTCCTGGCGCCCCGTAATCACCCAGGTCACCGCGTTCACCCTCGCGCATTCGCTCACGCTCGCCCTCGCCGCGGCGGGCTGGGTCCATGCGCCGGAGGCCGTCGTCGAGCCGATCATCGCGCTGAGCATCGCCTGCCTCGCGCTGGAGAACCTCTTCCGCCCCCGCTACACGCGCTGGCGCCTGCTCGTCGTGTTCATCTTCGGCGCCGTGCATGGCCTCGGCTTCGCGGGCGGCCTCGCCGACAAGCCCATCCCCGCCGATTCGTTCCTCGCCGCCCTCACCGGCTTCAACCTCGGCGTCGAGGGCGCGCAGCTCGCGGTCATCGCCCTGGCCTTCGCCGCCACCGGCTGGCTGCGCGACGAGGAGCGCTACCGCCGCTGGGTCGTGGTGCCGGCCTCCGTGGGCATCGCCTTCGCCGGCCTGTGGTGGGCGGTGGAGCGGATCTGGCTCTGACCGGCTTGGGCGTGACAGGCTCCGCCGCTGCGTTAGGAGTATCGCCATGCCCCGCGACCTCTTCCCGCTCCTCGCCCTGACGGGCGTCCTCCTCGCGCAGCCCTCGCCGGCCGGCGGGGAGACCGGCCTCGTCGGCCATGGACCGGCGCGCTACCGGGTGGACCGGAACTGGGCCAAGGTCGACCCCGCCGTCGCGCCCATCGTCAACGCCCACGCCTTGGCGGAAGGCAAGGACGGCCGGATCTTCCTCGTGACCGACCACCCTAAGAACGACTTCCTCGTCTTCGAGAAGGACGGCCGCTTCGTCCGCGCGATCGCCGCGGGGCTCGGCGGTGGGCATGGCCTGGAGATCTTCGAGCGGGACGGCGTCGAGTACCTCGTGCACGTGGACTCCGGGTGGCACATGGCCGCGGAGGGCTGGAACCCCACGGCCGTCGAGGGACGCGTCACGTTGCTGACCACCGAGGGCAAGGTCGTGCGCAAGTTCCCCACGCCGAAGGAGGCGGGGCGGGGCGCCGGCAAGTTCATGCCCTGCGACGTCGCCTGGACGCCGGCGGGCACGCTGCTCGTCGCCGATGGCTACGGCTCCAACCTCATCTACGAGTACTCGTTCGACGGGAAACTGCTGCGGCAGTGGGGCGGCCCCACGAAGGACGCCGCCAACCTGAACAACGCGCACGGCATCTCGATCGACGCCGCCGACCCGCGCGGCCCGCTCGTCTGGGTGCCTTCGCGGAGCCAGAACCAACTCAAGGCTTTCACCTTGGACGGCAAGCACGTCGACACCATCGACCTGCCCGGCGCCTTCGCGGGGCAGCTGTGCTTCCGCGGCGACAAGGCCTACGCGGCCGTCTGCTGGAGCAAGGACGCCCAAGGCCGCCGCCTGAACCAGTCCGGCTTCATCGTCGTGCTGGACCGCGCCACCAAGAAGGTGCTCAGCGCACCCGGCGGCGGCGAGCCGAAGTACGTCGACGGCAAGCTGCAGCCGCTGGCCCAGGCGGAGCCCCTCTTCAAGCACGGCCACGACCTCTTCGTCGACGCCGCCGGCGACATCTACGTCGGCGAGTGGAACGCCCAGCGCCGCTACCCCTATAAGCTGACCTTGGCGAAGTGACCGGCGCCCTCAGGTCCGCAGCTGCTCGTAGGGCGCGCCCGGGGTGACGAGGAAGCATTCGCCGACCTTGAGTTCGCCGAGCCGGCCGACCATCCGGCTGGCCGGCGTCGCCAGCGGCTGGCCGAACCGGTTGATCGGCGTCGGCTTGCCCGACGGGTTGGTCTCCTCCGCGCCCGTGGCGGCCAGGACGTTCTCCGCCATCACGCGCAGGCAGCGCTTGTAGAAGTGGTAGAACGCGACGTGGCTGGTGAAGAGCGCCGGCAGGCCGGGCTCGAGCGAACTCGGCGACTGGCAGGTCACGATCAGGGTGCAGCCCAGCGACCGGGCCTGGCGGAGCAGCGGCGCGAACGAGCGCAGCGCCGGCGTGAGCGGGGCGACGTCGATGACGAGGAAGCGCCGGGGGCCGGCGGGGGCCGGCGCGGCCGCGAGCGCCGCGGGCAAGTCCGCGAACAGCCGCTCGGCCTGGGCTTCCCGTTCGGGGTGGGTCCCCGCGAACGTGACCAGCGTGGGCTGGGCCAGCAGGTCGCCGGCCGCCGCCTCGCGCCCGAACGTCGCGGCGCGCAGGCCGAGGGTCGGGCCATGGCCCGTGGCCGGATCCTGGATGACGAGCAGCGGGTCGCCGGCGCGGACCAAAGCCGGCAGCAGCGTGCCGTTGAGCAACCGCGATTTCCCCGTCCCGGGCGCGCCCGCGATCAGCAGGTGGCCGCCGGCGAGCGCCGCGGCGGTGTGTCGGGGGGTCCAGGGCGCGGAAGGCATGCCGGGACTTAAGCCGCCCGCCCGGCCTTGGCTACGCAAATGACCGCCGGGCCGTCAGGCGTGGAAGTCGTGGTACTCCAGGAAACTGCGGGCCCCCTCCTCGCTGAGGTAGGCCGCCAGCAGCTTCGGGTCGACCTTGGTGAGGTCGACGACGATGAGGCCGTCGAGGCAGCCGCCGAACGAGTCGTCCACGTTGAAGGTGATGAGCCGGCCGTTGAGCTTCAGGTAATGCTTGAGCAGCACCGGTACCTGCTTCGCGTCCGGCTCCAGGTCGCTGACGAGCCCGGACACATGCTCCAGGTCGAACGCGCAGCGCTGGAGGACGTCGAGGTCGGCCTCGTGGAGGCTCATCGCCCGCGGCGGATTCTTCGCGCGGACGAACGGCGCCAGGTCGTCGGCCAGGCGGTTGTGGCGGAGGTAGGACAGGATCAGCTCCTTCGAGGCCTGCCCGTATTCCGGGTTGATGCTCACCGGGCCGAACAGCAGGTGGTACTGCGGGAAGCGCAGGACGTAGCGGCCGATGCCGCGCCAGAGCAGCGGCAGGCTCGTCGGCCGCCGCTGGTATTCCGGCCGGATGAACGAGCGGCCCATCTCGAGCGCGGGATCCATCCGCTTGAAGAAGTCGCCCTTGAACTCGAACAAGGTCGACGTGTAGAGCCCGTGCTTGCCGCGCAGCGGCAGGATCCGGTCGGTCGGGCCGAGGCGGTAGCCTCCGACGATGCGGCCTTCCTTCTCGTCCCAGAGCACGAGCTGGTCGTACCACGCGTCGAAGGCGTCGAGGTCGCAGGCGAGCCCGGTGCCCTCGGACACCGAGCGGAAGGTGAGTTCGCGCAGGCGGCCCACCTCGCGCAGCGTATGCGGCAGGTCCGCGCCGAGGAAACGGTAGATGCGGAAGTCGCCCGAGGTGAGCAGCAGGTCCTCCGGGGGCAGGCTCTGCAATTCGGCGCGGACCAGGAGCGGATTCACCGGCGGGATCAGTTCCGCCTGCTTGGGCGCCTCCGTCGCCGCGGCGCGCGGCGCCCGTTCGCGGCGCGGCAGGAGTTCGCAGCGGAGCCGGACGAATTCGGCGGCCTCGGCGTCGTCGGGGTGCTGGGCGAGCTGGGCGGGCGTCACCGGGTTGGCCGCGCGCAGGCGGATGACCTTGCCGCGTTGCGCGAGGAATTCCCGCAGGAGCAGGGTCGTGCGCAGGCGCGGGTGGGCGAGGCCCGCGGCCTGGAAGAGGCCCGAATTGCGTCCTTCGATGTGCAGGGGCAGCAGCGCCGCCTTCGTCCGCCGGGCGAGGCGCACGAAGCTATCCGACCAACGCGCATCCTCGACGCGGCGCCGCCAAGGCCGCAGGCTGGAGACTTCCCCCGCGGGGAACATCAGCAGCGCGCCGCCCGCCGCGAGGTGGTCGAGCATCCGGCGGGCGCCGGCGAGGTTGGCCTTGCCGTCGGGATCCACCTCGATCAGCCATGGCCGGATCCCCGGGATGCGCGCCAGCCATTCGTTGCCCACCACCAGCGTATCCGGACGGGCGCGCAGCAGGAACTCCATCGCGACCAGCCCGTCGGTCATCCCGTGCGGGTGGTTGGCGACGGCCAGCAGCGGCCCGCTCCGCGGGATGCGCGCGAGGCACGCGTCCGCCCAGCTCGGCCGGAGGTCGGCCTGCTCGAGCGCCGAGGCGAAGAAGTCCGGCCGGCCCGCGGCGACGATGCGCGCCAGGAAATCGTCGAAATGGGAGACCTTGAGCACGCCGTCCAGGGCGCGCGTCGCCCAGCCCAGCGGGCCGAGGCGACGCCTCATTTCCTCGAAATTCGACGGGCTGGGCGCGGTGGGCATGCGGCGATAGTCTGCCCGCGGGAGATGGGCGGAGCGCGTCGGCCCGGTGACTTTTGGGCGTCAGCGCGTCGCGAGCTCGCCGGCCACCAGCGCCGCCACGCGGTCGGCGCCGCCGGCGTCGCCGAGGCCCTCCACGGAGCGCTTCCACTCCCGCCAGACCGCCCAGTCGTCCGCGAAGGCCGCGGTCACCGCCGCCTTGGCCGCCGCCGGCGTCAGCCCGTAGGCGCCGGCGCCGTGCTCCACGATCAGGCGGGCGTTGCCCGCTTCCTGGCCGGGGATCACCTGGGTCACGATCATCGGCGTGCCGGCCGCCACGCATTCGTGCGTCGTCGCGCCGCCGGCCTTGCTGACCACGAGGTGCGAGGAAAGCATCAGGTCCGGGATCCGGTCCGTCCAGCCGAGGACCTCGGCCCGGCTTGCCGTGGCCGCGACGACCGCCTCGCGGAAGTCCGCGTCCTTGCCGACCGTGATCGTCAGCTCGAGGTCCAACGTCGCGAGCGCCGCCGCCAGGGCCACGGCGTCGCGCTTGCCCGGATTGAGCATCAGCAGCACGCGCGGCTTCTCCCCGACGCGGGCGGAGGAGCGCGGCGCCAGGCGGGCGGGCACCGGGAAGCCGTAGGGCAGGACCTTGGCGGCGGGCACGCCCTGGCGGATCATGACATCGGCCGTAGCCTGGTTGGGCGTCACGAACCAATCCGAATGGGCGCGGTGCCAGGCCCGGTTCACCGAGACCGAGTCCGTGACCACGGTGATGAGGCGCGGCCGGGCCGGGTCGTCGCGGCGCCAGCGGCGGGCCATCATGTAGTTGTAGAGCGGGTAGGCCGAGACGACCACCGGCGGCTTGGTCCCATCGAGCAGCTGGTGCAGGGCGCGTTCGACCGGGCGCACGAAGGGCAGGGAGGCCCCGACCAGCGGCAGGCGGTCCAGGCCCGCGTAGAGCATGCCCCAGAGGCGCGGGTGGCGGTTCGCGACGCCGATGTAGGCGTCGCGTTGGCGGCGGGCGCGTTCCGCCCCGTAGGCCGCGAGGAAGAGGTCGTGGACCTTCCCCGACAGCGCGCCCCCCGAAGTGCGGCCGAGCGCCTCGGCGATCGCCCGGGCGGCGGCGTTGTGGCCTTCGCCGAAACCGGCCGAGAGGATCGGGACTTCGGTCATCGGGCGGGGGCCAGTTCGCGGTGCGCGACCGCGGCCTCGTGGAGCGCGCGCTGGGCCGCGATGCGTTCGCGCAGTTCGGCGCGTTCCACGACCCGGAGCGCGCCGTCGGCCTCCTCGACGATGGCCGTGAGGGACTCGACCCAATCGCCGGAGTTGAGGTAGCGGATCGCGCCGATCTGGCGGTCCTCCGCCTTGTGGATGTGGCCGCACATCACGCCGTCGCAGCCCCGGCGGGCGGCCAGCGTCTGCAGGTGCTCCTCGAAGCTGGAGATGAAGCTGACGGCCGACTTCACCTTGCCCTTGATGGCCTGCGACAGGGAGAAGTACTCCTTGCCGCGCCAGGCGCGCCACTTGTTGTAGAAGCGGTTGAGGTCCAGCAGCACCTGGTAGCTGATGTCGCCCAGCACCGCGAGCCACCGCATCTTGGCCGTCACCGTGTCGAAGGCGTCGCCGTGGATGCAGAGGAAGCGCCGGCCTTGGAGGTCGACGTGGATATGTTCCTCGGCCAGCTCGATGCGGTCCAGGGCGATCGGGATGAGGTGGCGGATGAAGTCGTCGTGGTTGCCGCGCAGGTAGACCACCTTGGTGCCGTCCTTCTCGGCCATCTTCATGATGCGCCGGAGGACGGCGGTGTGGGCCGGCGACCAGTGGTTCTTCCGGCGGAGCGACCACAGGTCGACGATGTCGCCGTTCAGGATCAGCTTGTCGCAGCGGATTCCGCGGAGCACGTCGAGGAGCTCGCGGGCCTGCGCGTCCTTGGTGCCGAGGTGGAGGTCGGACAGGACGAGCGTGCGGAAGTGGATCTTGGCCGGGGGCAGCGGTTCCTGCGGCGGGCTGACGAACCTCTCGTGGTCTTCCATGTTGCCGAAGCGTAACCCCGCCCTGTGTCGATCCCGCGTCGGATTCGACACAAAGGCGGAAAACGCCCCGGGTGGCTCAGCGGTCCGGTTCGAGGCGGGCGCGCGCGGTGTCTTCCTCGGATGGCATCTGCGCCAGCCATTGCGTGGCCTGGTCCTGGGCGGCGAGTTTCTCGGCCACGGTCAGCCGTTTCTCCAGTTCGTCGCGTCGCCGGCGCGGCTCGGTGTTTTCCTCGGCCAACTGCGCTTCCACCAGCGTCCAAGCGTAGGCCAGCTTCAGGTCGCGCTCGACCTTGTCGCCGAGCGAGAAGCGTTCGGCGAGGATCCGCGCCGCCCGCTCGTCCCGGCGCAGGGCCGCCCGTTGGTAGCACTCCGTCGCCATGCGGTGGTTTCGCGGGCGTCCGAGGTCGCCTTGGTCGTAGATCTCGGCGAGCACCCGGAGCGCCCTGGCGTTTTGGCGGTCGGCCGCGAAGGTCAGGTTCTCGAGGGCCGCCTTGGCCTCGGCCGCGAGCTCGGCGAGCTTCTTGGCGCGGCCGGCGGCATCGAGCTTGGGCCCGTCCGGTGGTTCGAGTTCCTTCTGCCTCGCCCGGGCGCGCTGCAGGTGGATCTCGCCCGCCACGCAGTAGCCCAACGGTTGCCCTCCGGCCTTGGCCGCTTGGGCAAGGACCTCAGCCTCGGCCACTTGGGCGAGCTTCTCGGCCTGCGTCGGGTCGGGCTTTGCGCCCCATCCGTTCAGGTAGTAGAGCGCCAGCACCGCCTTGGCGCGCGGCCGGGAGGAGAGTTCGACGGCCTTTTGGAAATAGGCGAGGGCCACGGCGTTGTCCGCCTTGATCCGGAGGTCGCGCGGACAGTAGGCCGAGTGCCGCAAGCCGTAGAAATATGCCGCCAGGGCGCCGCCATGGTCGGCTTCGCGGCGCAGTTTCTCCGCCGGGGCGTCGGCCTCCACCCGGCTCAGGTATCGGTCGTAGACTTCGGCCGGCACCTGTGACATCGGCACGCGGAGGGCGTTGGAGGCGTTGTAGGTGGCCAGGAAGAGGAGCGCTCCGCCCACGAGGTACGGGCGGGACTTGACGTACAGGCGCAGCATCGTGCTGCTTATCCAAGACTTCTCCTGCGGGAAGGCAAGGGCCGCCCTCAGCTGATCAGCAGCAGGCGCGGCGCCCCCGGCGGGTTGGCCGGCGCGCGGTGGACGCAGGGCGGCGCGGGGCAGCCCGGCCAGCGGGTCGCGATGC
>JBEBDN010000086.1:0-13567 GCA_041156945.1 Verrucomicrobiota bacterium
CGAGGTCCTGGGGCGAGAGCAGGTAGGCCTTGTCGCCCAGGGGCTTCACGGTTCCGTCGACGACGAGCTCATACGGGAGGCGGCAGGCCTGCGCGCATTCGCCGCGGTTGGCCGAACGGCCGCCGAGCGACTCGCTCGTCAGGCACTGGCCGGAGTAGGCCACGCACAGCGCGCCGTGCACGAAGACCTCGAGGTCCAGCGGGGCGCCCTGCGCGGCCTGCTCGGCCTGCAGCTGGCGCATCTCCGGCAGGGACACCTCGCGCCCCAGCACGGCCAGCGAGGCGCCGAGCGAGCGGGCGTAGTCGACGCCGGCCGCACTGGTCACGGTCATCTGGGTGGAGGCGTGGATGGGGAAGTCCGGCGAGATCCGGCGGATCAGGCGGCAGATGCCCGCGTCCTGCACGATGGCGGCGTCGACCCCGGCGGCGACGATCGACCGCAAGGTGCGGGCGGCCTCGGCCAATTCCTCCGGGAAGATCAGCGTGTTGAAGGTGACGTACCCTTTGACGCCGCGGCCGTGCAGGTAGGCCATGAGTTCGGGAAGGTCGGCCTCCTCGAAGTTCTTGGCGCGGACGCGGGCGTTGAAGCGGCCCACCCCGAAGAAGACCGCGTCGGCGCCGTTCTCGACCGCCGCCTTCACGCAATCCCACTCCCCGGCGGGGGCCAGGACCTCGGGTTTGCGCAGCGGGCTGCTATCGGCGGCGACGGCCATCCCCCCATCAAGGGGGCTCCGCCCGGGGAGGGAAGCGGGAATTTCGCCGGCCGGCCGAAAGCGGGCCCGCTTCCTTGGTTGCCCCGGCGACCGGGGAGCCTTTGATGGGACCATGGCCGACAAACTCGAGGAAATCTTCCGGATGCAGGAAGCGCTGAACAAGCGCATCGGCGTGGAGACCGCCGGCATGACCGAGGAGGAAAAGGTGAAGTGGACGCTCAACTACCTGCGCGCGATGCAGCAGGAGATGGCCGAGCTGACCGACTCCGTCCCCTGGAAGTGGTGGGCCAAGTACCAGAAGTTCGACGAGCAGAACGCGCGCGTCGAGGTCGTCGACCTGTTCCATTTCCTGATCTCCATCGCCCAGGTGCTGGGCATGTCCGCCGAGGACGTCTACCAGGCCT
This sequence comes from Verrucomicrobiota bacterium, assembly GCA_041156945.1. Taxonomy (GTDB): domain Bacteria; phylum Verrucomicrobiota; class Verrucomicrobiia; order Opitutales; family UBA953; genus UBA953. The sequence continues at coordinate 1,117 of JBEBDN010000086.1, forward strand.
ACCTCAAGAAGAACGCCGTGAACCACCAGCGCCAGGATTCCGGCTACGTGAAGAAGGACGAGAACGACTCCCGCCACATCTGACCGCCATGAACGCACGCCCCCGCCGCCGCGCCGGCTTCACCCTGATCGAACTGCTGATGGTCATCGCCATCATCATGATCCTCGCCTCCGCCACGTTCGGCCTCTACCGCGGCGTCTCCAACACGCGGATGAAGGCGCGCGCCCGCGGCGAGATCCAGCGCATCATCGTCGCCTGCGAGACCTACAAGAAGACCTACGAAGACTACCCCTGCGCGCTCGCCGGCACCAACGCGAGCAACGCCTCCAACCAGACGCAGTTCCGGACCGACCTGTACGACCAGCTGAGCGGGCGACGCGTGCTCTACCGCCGGCAGCTGGCCACCGGCGGCTTCGCGGTCGAGCTCTGGCCCTTCAACTCGACGAGCCTGCCCAACGGCGCCAACCGCAAGCCCAAGCCGTTCCTCTCCTTCGAGGACATCCCCGTGACGGTCGTGAGCACCCGCCTGGATGCGGTGCCGGCCGACCTGGCCAACATCGCCACCACCCTCGAGCTGCGCGACCCGTGGGGCAATCCCTACGAATACCGCTACCGCGTCCTCAGTTCCGTCGGGGTCTCGGTGCAGAACCTCACCACCGGCGGCCTCAATCCGCCCTATGGCAGCTGGCTCTCCGCCAACTTCCTGCTCGTCAGCTGCGGCGCCAACTTCGCCGAGCCCGCGACGGCGGGCGACCAGCCCGATTTCGCCGAATACTTCGACCCGTCGACCTCCACGACGATGGTCCGGACAGGCATGATCCCGACGACCTATTTCGAGGACACCGACCCGGCGCCCCGGCGCTCGGACAATCTCGTCAACTGGTCGAACTGACCGCGCCCGGGCGGAAGGCCCGCGCCAGCGCCGCCGCGAACAACCAAGCCAAGGCCGCGGTGGCCAGGGTATGCGAAAGGAAGTGCTCGCCGCGGGCGACCTGATAGAGCCCCATCCCACCCCCGAAGAGCAGGGCCAGCGCCAGTCCTCGGCGACGGGCGACGGATGAATCCCAGGCGAAGACCAAAGCCAAGAGGGCGAAGCCACCGCTGGCATGGCCGGCGGGGAAGGCGTCGCTGGGGTAGCCGGCCGGCTTGGCCTCGAAGAGGAGGAGATGCGGGAAGCCCGGGGTCGCCCCGTACATCGTCAATTGGCGCGGCGTGGCCATGGACGTCAGTTCGCGGAGCTGCGTGCAGGCCAGCGCAATCGCGGCCATGGCGAGGAAGAGGTAGGCCGCCCGCCGCCGGCCCATCCACGCCGGGGCCCGCGAGGGCAAGGCGATGACCCAGAGGAGCCAGAGCGCGAAGAGGTAGAGCAGGACCTTCGGCCCGGTGTAGGCCAGCGCATGGGGCCAACCCGAGTCCTTCGGGATGAGCCAGTCCCGCCCATCCCAAAACCAGGCCTGCACCCGGAAATCGATCCATTCGCCGCCCGTGCCGCGGAAACCGAAGAAACCCAGCACCGCTGCGACGGCCAGGAGCGGCCACCGCAGCGACGGGCGCTCAGCGGGCGGGGTTGGCGAGTCCACCGCGGTTGAAGAGTTCATCGGCGCCTTGGTAATACTGGATCGCCTCGGCCGCCGCCTCGGCGTCGGTCGTCGGCAAAGGGGTGAGCACGCCCGTGGCGAGGTCGGCGCGGAATTGGGCCACTTGCCGGACGGGCTTCAGCACGGTCAGCAGGCCATCCGGACGGAGGACCGCGACCTTCTGGTAGTTGCTGATGAAGGCGCGCGACCGGTAACCCGGCGCCAGGGCGTCGGCGCCGACGAAACGCCCGGCGTAGGGGATCTTCAGCAGACCCAGCAAGGTCGGCACGTAGTCGACCTGGCTGATCATGGAGTCGACCTTGCGGGCCGGCACCAGGCCGGGCGCCCAGATGAAGAGGGGGATCTCGTACTTCTTGATCTCGAGTTCGCGCTTGCCCGCCACGGAGGCGCAATGGTCCGCGACCACCACGAAGACGGTGTCCTTGAACCAAGGCTTGGTCGCCGCCTGGCGGAGGAACTCCCCGATCGCGTAGTCCGTATAGGCCACCCCGCCCTGCCGCCCCTGCAGCTCGGGCCGGATCTTCCCCGCCGGCCAAGTATAGGGCCGATGGTTGGACGTCGTCATGATGAAGTGGTGGAACGGCTTGCCGGCCGCATGGGCGTCGTCGGCCTCGTCCAGCGACCACGCGAACGCATCCTCGTCGCACGCGCCCCACGCGTTGGCGAAATTGACCTTCCGGCCGGCCTTGAGCGCGGCGGGCTGGTCGACGACCCGGTAGCCATTCGTATCGAAGAAATGGCTCATGTTGTCGAAGAAGCCGTCGCCGCCGTAGAGGAACGCGGTGTCGTAGCCTTGGGCGGACAGGGCCGAGCCCAGCGTCGAAAGGTTCTCGCAGCCCGCGCGACGGAGCACCGACTGCCCGGGGATCGGGGGGATCGCCAGGGTCAACGCCTCCATGCCCCGGACCGTGCGGGTGCCGCCGGCGTAGCAACGGCTGAACCAAAGGGACTCGCGGGAAAGGCGGTCGAGGTTGGGCGTCAGCCCGAGCTTGCCGTAGTCGACCCGATCCTCCTCGTCGTTGACGCCGTAGCAGCCGAGGTACTTCGCGCTCAGGCTCTCCACGGTGATCTGGATCACGTTGAGTTTACGGGCGCCGGGGACGCCGGGCACCCGGCGGAGGATGTCGGTCGTGGCGCCCGGGGCGAGCGGAGCCCCTTGCGCGACGAGCCGGGCGGCGAGCTCCGGCACGGCGTCCGGGCGCGACGGGTAGAAGCGCTTCCAGTCCAGCTGGTTCGCCCAGAAGGCCGCGAGGAAGGCGTACTCGCCGTTCTTGGCGACCTCGGTGTCGTAGCTGTTGGCCCAGCTGGGTTGCGGGGCGCCCATGTGCCGGAGGCCCGCGGTGAGACGCTCGCCGAAGGTGCTGTGGGCCGAGGAGGCGGACTTCAGGTCATGCCGCCCGGTGGCGTAGGCGATGCCCAGCAGGAGGAACAGGGGGGCGAGCAGCCCGACGACGGAGCGCCAGCGGGGCGCGGCATCCGCCGCGGCGCCGGCGTGCCAGGCGGCGGTCCAGCCGAGCCGACGCCACGCGAGGTAGGCGGCGGCGGCCACCGAAGCGACGACCGCGACGATCAGCGGGAGGTTGTAGGACTCCTTGATGTTCTTCACGACCTCCGTCGTGTAGACGAGGTAGTCGACCGCGATGAAGTTGAAGCGGACGCCGAACTCCTCCCAGAAGAGGATTTCGGAGACCTTCCAGAAGGCGAAGAGGAACGCGCCCAACCCCCACGCGGCCACGAGCGGGAAACGCCAGCCCCGCGCCGGCCAAACGGCCGAGAGCAAGCCGAGGGGGAGCGTGAGGAACCAGGCCATGACCAGGTCGAAGGCGAAACCGACGAACAGGGCGCCGAAGGTCGCGAGCCCCCAGGAGACTTCGCCGGCGCTGGCCAGCAGGAAACCGAAACGCAGGAGGGTGCCCAGCAGGACATAGGTCAGGGCCAGCAACAGCGTGCCCCCCTGCCGTGAACCGAGGATCCGAGCGAACAGACTTTTCACCCCTTGAATATGCCCAAAAAGCTTCGGCGGGGGCGAGACTTTTCAAGCCGGGCGCGGACGCGCAGGGGTCACCGCTCCGGCACTTCGTCGATACCCGAGCCACCCCAAGGGTGGCAGCGGCCAAGGCGACGGGCCGCCAGCCAACCGCCCCGCAACAGGCCGAAGCGCCGCAGGCTGGTGGCGGCGTAGCATGAGCAGGTGGGATGGAACCGGCAACCGGACCCGGGCACGAGGGCATGGAGCGGACGCGAGAGCCATCGCTGGTAGAACCGGACCAGCCAGAGGGCGGGCCAGGCGGCCCAAGACGGGCGCTCGTCGCTCATGCGGACGGACCCGCCGCGGCGGCGCCGATCCGACGGGCGGCTTCGGCGTAGACCTTGCGCAAATCGGCCAAACGGCGCCGCAACATGCCCGAGCGGATGACCAGGACGACTTCCGCCCCGGGCGGGAAAGCCCCGGGGTCGGTCCGGAAAAGTTCGCGAGCCAACCGTTTGGCCCGGTTGCGGTCGACGGCCAGCGGCAAGGTCTTCTTGGCCGCGATGACCGCGAAGCGGGCCGGGGCATCGCCGGCGCCCCGCTTGAAATTCAAAAGAAAAGGCCCGCAGTCGAGCCGCGAGCCAGTGTTGCGGATGCGGGCGAAATCGGCCGAGGCGCGAATCCGACGCTCCCGCGGGAGACGCATCGTTCTCAGGACGCGCCGAGGCGCTTGCGACCGACCTTGCGGCGGTTGGCGAGGACCTTGCGGCCACCGGCGGACTTGGAACGGGCGCGGAAACCGCACTTACGGGCGCGGGCGATTTTGGACGGGCGGTAGGTGGGTTGCATGGCGTTTGAAGCCCCCAGCCAAGGGCACCCCTCGGGGGGTGTCAAGCCTCCCGCTTCCCGGCTTGCAGGTGCCGAAGAGAGGGGGAGGATAGACCCATGACCCCGGAAAAAGGCAAACTGAGGCCCACCCCGCCCAAAGCCTACCTCAACCCCGAGTTCATGGGCAGCCCCCAGGCGCGGAGCATCCGCGTGCTGACGGAGATGACCGAGCCGCACCTGCGCTTCAAGAAGCACAACGTGCGCAACACCGTCGTGATGTTCGGCTCGGCGCGCACCCTGCCGCCCGAGGTCGCGCGCAAGCGACTCGAGGAAGCCAAGGCCCTGGCCGCCAGCGGCCGCTGCGACGGCGCCGAATGCGCCCACCGCCTGCGCGTCGCCGAGATCGACCTGCGCAGCTCGGCCTACTACGAGGCCTGCCGCGAGCTCGCCTACGAGATGACGAAGTGGTCCCTGCAGCTGCCGGAGTGGCAACGTTTCCTCGTCTGCTCCGGCGCCGGCCCCGGGATCATGGAGGCGGCCAACCGCGGCGCGCATGAGGCCGGCGGCCGTTCGGTCGGCCTCGGCATCGCCCTGCCCTTCGAGCAGGAGCACAACCCCTACATCACGCCGGAGCTCGACCTCGAATTCCACTACTTCTTCGTCCGCAAGTACTGGTTCCTCTACCTCGCCAAGGCGCTGGTGGCCTTCCCCGGCGGCTTCGGCACGTTCGACGAACTGTTCGAGATGCTGACGCTCATCCAGACCCGCAAGACGAAGAAGCAGTTCCCGATCCTGCTCTTCGGCTCCGCCTTCTGGAAGAATGCGGTCAACTTCGAGACCTTCCAGGAATGGGGCATGGTCTCGCCCGAGGACCGCAATTTCTACGTGCACGTCGACTCGGTGAAGGAGGCCCGCGACATGCTCATCGAGATCATCACCGAGAAATACCTGCAGGGGGACAACGAAGGCCATGACTGAGGGGGTTGGCATCGCCTGGACGACCTTGCCCTCGCGCGAGGAGGCCGACCGCCTCGCCGGGGACGCGGTCGCCGCCGGCCTCGCCGCCTGCGCCCAGGTCGAGGGCCCGATCCGCTCCCATTACACGTGGGAGGGACGCGTCCAAGCCGAGGAGGAATACCGCCTGACCTTCAAGTTCGCGGTCGCCAAGGCGCGCGACCTCGAGACCTGGGTGCACGCCCGCCATCCCTACGCCGTCCCCCAGTGGCTCGGCCTGCAGGCCGACCACGCTTCGCCCGGCTACCGCGCCTGGATCCTGGGCGTCCGCTGAACCATGGACCAATCGACCGAAGCCCTCCTCGCCTTCGGGCTCGGTCTCTGCGTCCTCGCCGCCTGGTACGGCGAGTTCCGCCTGCGCCGCCGGACGGGCGCCGCGGAAGGCTTCTGGCCGGGCACGACGCTGGCGCCCGCGGCCGCCTACCTGGTCGCGGCGAGCGGGGCCCTGCTCATCACGGTCGGCGAAGCCGCCGTCGAGATGCGCTTCGACGTGACCTCCACCCAATCGCACCTGCCGCTCCTCGGCCTGCTGGGCCTGATCGGGGCCGCCGTGACGGAGGAGGCCGTCTTCCGGGGGTTCGCCGCGCCCAGCCATTTCACGGGCCGGAAACTGCTGCTCCTGATCGTCGGGGGCTCCACCGTGTTCGCCCTGATCCACATCGACCTGCTGAACTTCAACCTCCGCGACGAGAAGCAGGTGATCATGCTGACGTTCGAATTCCTGACGGGCATCTGGCTCTACCTCAGCCGCTTCAATCCGCTCAATCCATCGCGTTCGCTCCTGCCCTGTTTTATGGGGCATATCGTGCGTAATCTGGCGGTCTTTGGGATTAAATGGGCCCAAGGTTTCGTAACCTAGTCAGTTTAGGAAAAGTCCTCAGGCAAAGCATTGCAACCGAAGCCTGCCTTGGCTGTCTTGGTGCCACCCCCATGAGCCTCCCCGCAAAGAACTCGCGTCGTGATTTCCTCAAGCTCGGCGCCCTCGCCGGCGCCGGCCTCGGCCTCGGCGCCCTGCCCTCCGCCGAAGCCGCCCCGGACCCCAAGGCCCTGAAGCTGCTCGGCGCCCAGGACATCTCGACGACCCGCCCGCGTCCCGCCGGCAACAAGCCCGTCTGGGACCTCCAGACCAAGCCCCTCGCGAAGGTGCGCTGCGCCTTCATCGGCCTGTCGCGCGGCATGACGCACGTGAACTCCGCGGTGAACATCGACTTCGCCGAAGTCGTGGCGGTCTGCGACCTCAAGCCCGAACGCGCCAAGCGCGCCTTCGACCACGTGAAGGCGAAGACCGGCAAGGAGCCGGCCGTCTACACCGACACCGAGGACGCCTGGGAGAAGATGGTCGCCCGCGACGACATCGACGTCGTCTACATCTCCACGCCGTGGGAGTGGCACGTGCCGATGGCCGTCAAGTCCATGGAGTGCGGCAAGCACGCCTTCATCGAGGTCTCCGCGGCCGTCTCCGTCGACGAATGCTGGCAGCTGGTCGACACCTCCGAGAAGACCCAGCGCCACTGCGCGATCATCGAGAACTGCTGCTACGGCGAGGAGGAGCTCTTCGTCCTCCACATGGCCCGCCAGGGCCTCTTCGGCGAGCTCAAGCACGCCGAGTGCGCCTACATCCACGACCTCTCGCAGAACGTGCTCTGGAGCCTCGGCAGCGAAGGCGGCTGGCGCCGCAACTACCACACCTTCATGGACGGCAACCTGTACCCCACCCACGGCCTCGGCCCGGTGGCCCAGTACCTCGGCATCGGCCGCGGCGACGCCTTCAAGTTCGTGGTGTCGGTCTCCTCCCCGGAGCGCAACCTCACCGAGTTCCGCGACCGCAAGAACCCGAATGGCGGCAAGCACAAGGACGAGAAGTACGTCTGCGGCGACATGAACACCTCGATCATCAAGACGCAGCTCGGCCGCACCATCATGATCCAGCACGACGTGGTCAGCCCCCGCCCCTACTCGCGCATCAACGCCCTGTGCGGCAGCAAGGCCACCTTCTTCGGCTACCCCGGCCGCCTCGCCGTGGACTCCGCCAACGAGCACCCTTCGGTCAAGGGCATGAAGCTCAACTCGCACAGCTGGCTCGAGAAGGAGAAGCTGGACGCCTTCATGAAGGCCAACCAGCACCCGCTCATCCGGAAGGTCGGCGAGTCGGCCAAGAAGGTCGGCGGCCACGGCGGCATGGACCACGTGATGAACTACCGCATGCTCGATTGCCTGCGCCAGGGCATCACGCCGGACATGACCGTCTACGACGCGGCCGACTGGTCCTCGATCCTCGAGATCTCCGTCCGCTCGGTGAAGGACGGCTCGATGCCGATCCAGTGCCCCGACTTCACCCGCGGCGGCTGGAAGACCATCAAGCCGCTGGGCATCGTCTCGTAAGCCGGGCCCCGAGCCCAGCCTCGGACCCGGCCGCGCGGCCGGGTCTTTTGTTTGCGGATTGCCCCGGACCGGCCGCCGCGGAGACTGGGCCCATGGGTTCGCCCGCCGACCTCGCCACCTGGACCGCCGGGCTCGTCACCTTCTCCGGGGAGGAGACGGAGCGCGTCGCCGAGGCGTTCGCGCGCCTGCTGCCCCCCGACACGGTGCTGGCGCTGGAGGGCGACCTCGGCGCCGGCAAGACGACCTTCGCGCGGGGCCTGCTCCGCGGGCTCGGCGTGACGGGCGACGTCACCAGCCCGTCGTTCGCGCTGCTCAACGTGCACCAGGGGGACCGGCAGGTCTTCCACGTCGACGCCTACCGCCTGACCCGACCGGAAGGGTTCGACGACCTCCTCATCTGGGACCTGGCGACTTCCCCCTGGAACGCGCTGGTCGAATGGCCCGAACGCGTGGCGTCCCGCCTGCCGCGGGGCCATTGGACGATGAAGGCCGCCCTCCTCGCGGAAGGCGGCCATCGGTTCACGTTGGTCCGGCCGGGCTGAGCCCGCGGCTCACGAGTTGCGCTTGCGCTCGTTCTCCGTCAGCCAGCGCTTGCGCATGCGGATGAAGTTCGGCGTGATCTCGACGAGCTCGTCGGACTCGATGTACTCGAGGCAGGCCTCGAGGGACATCTGCCGGGTGGGCTTGATCTTGGCGGCGTCGTCGGAACCCGCGGCGCGCACGTTCGAGAGCTTCTTGCCGATGACGAGGTTGATCTCGAGGTCGTTGTCCTTGCAATGCTCGCCCACGATCTGGCCTTGGTAGATCTCGTCGGCGGGCTTCACGAAGAAGTCGCCGCGGTCGTAGAGACGGTCGAGGGAGTAGGCGGTCACCGCGCCGGCCTCGCCGCCGATCATCACGCCGGCGGCGCGGTGCGGGGCCTCGCCCTTGACGGGCTCGTAACCGAGGAGGTTGTGGTACATGACGGCCTCGCCGCGGGTGGTGGTGAGCATCAGGGTGCGCAGGCCGAAGAGGGCGCGGGACGGGACCTTGAACTCCATGTGGATCCAGCCGCTGGTGCCGGCCTTGGCGTCCATCGAGCGGAGTTCGCCGCGGCGGCCGAGGACGAGGGACATCACGTCGCTCTGGGAGGCCTCGGGGCAGTCGACCGCGAGGGTCTCGACCGGCTCGCAGAGGACGCCGTCGATGGTCTTCATGATCACCTCGGGCTTGCCGACGGAGAGTTCGTAGCCTTCGCGGCGCATGGTCTCGATGAGCACGCCGAGGTGCATCAGGCCGCGGCCCGAGACCTTCCAGGCGTCGGCGCCGGCCTCGCGGTCCACGCGGAGGGCGACGTTCTTCTCGAGTTCCTTGATGAGGCGCTCGCCGACCTGGCGGCCGGTGACGAACTTGCCGTCGCGGCCGGCGAAGGGCGAGTCGTTGACGCGGAAAGCCATGGTCACGGTGGGCTCGTCGACCTTGACGGGCGGCATCGGGCGCGGGTTCTCGAGGTCGGTGATGGTCGCGCCGATCTCGACGTGGTCGAGGCCGATGACGGCGCAGATGTCGCCGGCGGAGACCTCCTGGGCCTTGACGCGGCCGAGGGCCTCGAAGACCTCGACCTCGAGGACGCGCTGCTTGTGCTGCTCGCCGGAACGGGTGACCATCATCACGGGCATGCCCGGGGCGATCTTGCCGGCGGTGACGCGGCCGACCGCGATGCGGCCGACGTAGTCGGAGTAGAGGATGGCCGTCACCATGATCTGGAGCGGGTTGGCCAAGGCCTCGGCGCGGGACTTGAAGCCGGCGGCGGCGCCGCGGGAGGAACCCTCGGCGTACGGCTCGGGGATCTTGTCGACGATGGTGTAGAAGAGGTCCATCAGGTCCTTCGGACGCTGGCCTTCGACGGTCTTGGCGCGGTCGAGGGTGCCCCAGCCTTCGCGGCCGGAGGCGTAGACGATCGGGAAGTCGAGGGCCGACTCCGGGGCGTCGAGGGCGACGAGGAGGTCGAAGACCTCGTCGACGACGGCGTCGGGGCGGGCGGACGGCTTGTCGATCTTGTTGATGACGACGATGGGCTTCAGGCCGAGGGCGAGGGCCTTGGAGAGCACGAAGCGGGTCTGCGGCATCGGGCCTTCGAAGGAGTCGACCACGAGGAGGCAACCGTCGGCCATGTTGAGCACGCGCTCGACCTCGCCGCCGAAGTCGGCGTGGCCCGGGGTGTCGATCAGGTTGATCTTATATTCCTTCTGGTCGCGGGGGTCTGTCCACTTGATCGCGCAGTTCTTGGCGGTGATGGTGATGCCGCGCTCGCGCTCGAGGTCGCCCGAGTCCATGATGAGGCCGTGCTGGCCGCCGGCGAGCTTGTCGAGGTCCTCGGCCCGGAACATGCCGGACTGGTAGAGGAGGCGGTCGGTCAGGGTCGTCTTGCCATGGTCGACGTGGGCAATGACTGCGATATTGCGGAGATTCATCTGTAAAGAGCCCTACGCATAGGAAAAAAGCCCTTGGGGCAAGGGGAATAAGGCGCCCTCCCCCACTAAATGGGGTTTGGGCGCCGACCGGGCGGACCAGGCGGGCTCAGGCCAGCCCGTCCCGGACCAGCAAGGCCTCGGAATCGAGGTCCCGGCCCATGAAATCACGGAAAAGCTTCTCCGCCGGCTCGGAATTGCCCTTGGCCAGGATCTTGGACCTCAGTTCGCGCCCGACCTTGGGGTTCAGGACCCCTTCCTGCAGGAACCGGGTAAAGGCGTCGGCCTCAAGGGCCTCGGCCCACTTGTAGGAATAGTAGCCCGCGGCGTAGCCGGTCGCGTCCGAGAAGAGGTGGTTGAAGCGGCGGGCCATCGCGGGCGCCGGGCGCGTGGTCCGGGCCTGCCAACCCGCGAAGTCCTCGTTCCAATGGGCGTCGAGGTCGCGCCCCTTGAGTTCGAGGGCGCGGATGTGCAGGTCCAGGTCCAGCTTGGAGAACGCGAGCTGACGCATGCAGACGGAGGCCGCGCGGAAGTTGGCGGCCGCATCGAGCTTGGCGAGGAGGTCGGCCGGGAGCGGCGCCCCGGTCTGGTGGTGGCGGGCGAAGAGCGCGAGCGACTCCTCCTCCCAGCACCAGTTCTCGAGGATCTGCGACGGCAGCTCCACGAAATCCCAGGCCACGCGGGTGCCCGCCAGGGACTCGACCTCGACCTCGCACAGGAGGTGGTGGAGCAGGTGGCCGAACTCGTGGAAGACGGTCGTCACTTCGTCATGGGTGAGCAGCGCCTGCTGCCCGGCGACCGGGGGCGTGAAGTTGCCGCACATCAGCCCCAGGTGCGGGGCGAACGTGCCGTCCGCGCGGGGACCGCCGGTGCGGAAGAAGTTCATCCAGGCTCCGCCGCGCTTCGACTCGCGCGGGAACCAATCCGTGTAGAAGGAGCCCAGCAGGCGGTCGCCGTCGCGCACCTCATAGAAGCGCACCTCGGGGTGCCAGACGCTGACGGGGGCGCCGTCGACGCGCGGGGCCGCCGCGGGGATGACCGTGCGCGCGCCCGTCGCCGGGTCGACGTGGACGGCGTCGCGGCCCACGACCTGGAAGCCGAAGAGGTCGCCGAAGAGGCGGAACATGCCGGCGATCACGCCGTCGACCGGGAACCACGGACGCAGGGCCTCGTCGTCGAAGCCGTGCAGCTCGCGGCGCATCCGCTCGGCGAAGAAACCGAACTCCCACGGGTGCAGCGGGCGCACGGCGTCGCCGACCTGGCGGGCGCGGTAGGCCTCGAGCTCGGCCACCTCGGCCTGGAACTTCGGGCGGATGCGCGCGGCGAGGTCCTCGACGAAGCCCAAGGCCTGCGCGCCCGTGCGGGCCATGCGGCGGGCGGTGGTGAAGTCGGCGAAGTGGGCCTTGCCGAGCAGGGCGGCCTTCTCGTGGCGGAGGGCGAGGATTTCGCCGACCAGCGCGGTGTTATCCCAACCTTCCTTCAGGCCCACCTGGCCGAGACCTTCCCAGCACTGGCGGCGGAGGTCGGCGTCCTGGGCATACTGGAGCACCGGGTAGACCGAAGGTTGGTGCAGGGTGAAGCGCCAGGCTTCAGGCCGACCCTTGGCCGTGGCCGACTGCTTGGCCGCGGCGAGCGCGCTCGCGGGCAGTCCGGCCAGACGGGCCTCGTCCTCGATGAACAGTTCCCACGCGTTGGTCGAATCCAGGACGTTCTCCGAATACTTCTGGGTCTTCTCCGCCAGCGCGGCGTTGATGGCGGCGAGCCGCTCCTTCTGCACCGCCGGCAGGTCGGCGCCGTTCTCCAGGAAGTCGGCCATCGTCTCGTCGAGGAAACGGCGGCGCACGCCGGTCAGGGCGCGGGCGTCGGCGGTGGCCGCGTAGGCCTTGAACACGGCCCAGATCTCCGGATCGAGGGTGAGCGACGTGAAGTAGGCGGTCACCTCCGGGAGCATCGCGCCGTAGGCCTTGCGCAGCTCGGGGGAATTGAGCACCGAGTCGAGGTGCGAGACCAGGCCCCAGGCGCGGGAAAGGTCGCGGGTGGCCGCCTCGAAACCGAGGAGGACGTTCGCGTAGGTCAGCCGGTCGCCCGAGAGGCGCTTGAAGGCGTCGACCCGCTCGCGGGACTGCGCCAAGGCGGCGCGGATGTCGGGCTCGACCTGCGCCGGGGTGAGGCGGCTCCAGTCGAAGAGGAACTCGTCGGTCAGGAAAGGG
>JBEBDN010000087.1:0-2643 GCA_041156945.1 Verrucomicrobiota bacterium
GGGCGAGGCCGTTCGGGACGGCCTGCTCGACGTAGTCGAAACGGCAACCGACGCGGGAGCCGTCGCCGAGCACCTCGCGGAAGCGCGGCAGGTCCTGCGGCGTCGAGATGACCAGGATCTCGCGGATGCCCGCGAGCATGAGCACGGAGAGCGGGTAATAGATCATCGGCTTGTCGTACACCGGCAGGAGCTGCTTGCTCATGACCTGGGTCAGGGGGTGCAGCCGGGTGCCGGAGCCGCCGGCGAGGATGATGCCTTTCATGGGGGGTCAGATTTGGCCGAGCCGCTCGAGGCGGTAGGAGCCGTCGAGGATGCCCTGGATCCAGGCGGGGTGGTCGAGGTACCAGCGGACGGTCTTGCGGAAGCCGCTCCGGAAATCCTCCTGCGGGGCCCAGCCGAGTTCGGCGCGGGCGCGGCGGGCGTCGATCGCATAGCGCAGGTCGTGGCCGGGACGGTCGGTGACGTAGGTGATGGCGGAGTCGTGCGGCTTGCCGTCGGCGCGGGGACGGAACTCATCCAGCAGCGCGCAGAGCAGCCTCACGAGGTCGATGTTGCGGCGCTCGTTGTCGCCGCCGATGCAGTAGGTGCGGCCGGGGGTGCCCTTCTCGACGGCGGCGAGGAGCGCGCGGGCATGGTCGTCGACGTAGAGCCAGTCGCGAATGTTCTCGCCCTTGCCGTAGACCGGGATGGCTTCGCCTCGCAGGCACTTCAGGATGACGACGGGGATGAGCTTCTCGGGGAACTGGTAAGGGCCGTAGTTATTGGAGCAGTTCGTCACCACTACCGGCAGGCCGTAGGTGTCCATCCAGGCGCGGGCGAGGTGGTCGCTCGCGGCCTTGCTGGCGCTATACGGGGAATGCGGGTCGTAAGGGGTCGACTCGTTGAACGCCGGGTCGGCCGGGCCGAGGGAGCCGAAGACCTCGTCGGTCGAGACGTGCAGGAAGCGGAACTTGTCCTTCGCGGCGCCTTCGAGGGAACGCCAGTATCCCAGGGCGGCCTGCAGGAGCTGGAAGGTTCCGGTGACGTTGGTCGCGATGAACTCGCCAGGACCGTCGATGGATCGGTCCACGTGGGACTCCGCGGCCAGGTGCATGACCGCCTCCGGCTGGGCCGAGGCGAAGGCCCGGCGCATGGCCTCGGCATCGGCGATATCGGCGTGGATGAAGGTGAAGCCGGGCCGGCCCTGCAGGTCGGCCAGGGAAGAGAGGTTGCCGGCGTAGGTGAGCTTATCGACCACCGTGACGGCATGGCCGCCCGCGACGAGGAGGCGGGTCAGATTCGACCCGATGAAGCCCGCGCCGCCGGTGACCAAAATACGCATAAGCAGTTCTCTGGTGAATACCCTCAAAGGGCGCGCTGACGCCAGAAAAAAGGCGGTCAACGAGGCTCTTCCGGGCCCTCCCCCTCCCCACCAGGTGAGTCGACCAAGCGCGTCAGCTGTTCGGCCTCCGGTCCACTCGCTAAAGATTGCCTCCCGCCCACTGGCCAACCGTTCAACCGGTCAACTCATTCTGTCCCCTTGCCCCCATGCCCACATGCCCACTAAGTTGCCGCCATGTCCCAACGCACGCTCGGCTTCGGCATCTGGGGGACCGGCATGATCGCCGAGTTCCACGCGAAGGCCTTGGCCGAGATCCCCGGGGTCCGGCTCGTCGCCGCCTATAACCGGACGCCGGCGAAGGCCGCGGCTTTCGCCGCCACGCATGGCTGCGCGGTGGCGGCGACGCCGGAAGCGCTGCTGGCCAATCCCGACATCGACATCGTCTGCCTCTGCACGCCGAGCGGCGACCACCTCGCGCCCGCCTTGGCCTGCATCCGGGCCGGCAAGCATGTGGTCGTCGAGAAGCCGCTCGAGGTCACCTTGGCGAAATGCGACGAACTGATCGCCGCGGCCGCCCAGGCCGGCGTGACGGTCGCCGGCATCCTGCCCCGCCGCTACGTCCGTGGGTCGATCGCGCTGAAGGCTGCGCTCGACGCGGGGCGCTTCGGCCCGGTGACGCTGGCCTCCGCCCTGATTCCCTGGTGGCGCACGCAGGCCTACTACGATTCGGCGGCCTGGCGGGGCACCTACGCCCTCGACGGCGGCGGCGCGCTCATGAACCAGGGTATCCACACCATCGACCTGCTCCTCTGGTTCCTCGGTCCCGTGAAGCGCGTCTCGGCCACCCTCGGGCTGGTCGCGCACGCCGGCATCGAGGTCGAGGATATCGCCGTCGGTTGGATCGAATTCGCCAACGGTACCCGCGCGACGCTGGCCGGCTCCACCGCCTGCTGGTCCGCGACGGGCTTTCCGGCCGAGATCCGCATCCACGGCACGAAAGGCGCGGCGGTGCTGCGCGACGACAAGCTGACGTCCTTCGAGTTCGAGGCCCCCCTGCCCGCCGATGCGGGATTCCTCGCCTCCGCTCAGGAGACCGGTGGCGCGGGCGCGGCCGACCCCAAGGCGATCAGCCACGGCTGGCATCGCCTCAACCTCGTCGACGCCATCGAGGCGATCCGCGCCGGCCGCGCCCCCGCGGTCGATGGCGCCGAAGGCCGCAAGGCCGTCGAGCTCATCCTGGCGCTCTATCAATCCGCCCAGAACGGCGGCGCCCCCGTCGACCTCCCGCTCGCGCGGGATCCGGCCCTGCGGCCTTTGGGAGT
>JBEBDN010000088.1:0-13134 GCA_041156945.1 Verrucomicrobiota bacterium
GCCAGCGCGATCAAGGTGTCGGTGGGGCCGGCGTAGCCGTTGACCTCGTCGCCCGACGGGGACGAGCGCACCACGTAGCCGAGGGCCGCGTCGCCGGGGCCGCGGACGAGGTTCCAGCCGAGGCGCGGGGTGTTGGGCTCGAACCCGCGGGCTTCGGCGAAGCCGATCTCCTTGATTTCCTCGAGCTTGAGCGGGGTCGGGAAACGCAGCGAGGCGTAGTTGCCGGAGAGGCGCTTCTGGATCGACTCCTCGATGGCGAGGGCCGTCAGGGTCGAGCCCGCGTATCCCTCGAGCTTCGGCGCGGGCTGGGAGGTCGGGCGCCAATCCTTGAAGCCGCGTTCGAACGCCGCGTTGCCGCGGAGCCGGTCGACGTGGTCGGGGGTGTCGTCGCTCGCGAGGATGCGGGTGCCGACGATGCGCTCCTGGTTGTCGAGCGCGACCAGGACGTTCGTGGGTCCGGAGTAGCCGAGGATGGCGTCCGCGTCCGGCGAGGTCGTCAGCAGCCGCCCGACGCGGTTGCCGTATTCGTCCTGCGCGAGCAGGGTCTCCTGCGGCCCGGGCTTGAACTGCCGGGCCTGCGGGAAGAACGCCCGGACGTCCGCCAGGGTCAGCCGCGTCAACGCGGTTTCGCGCGGGGGCGTGGCCCGTTGGAGGAGGAGCGCGGCGAGACCCAGCGCGAGCAACCGCCAGGCGCGGAGCAGCCAGGTCTGCGCGCGCGGCGACATCGCTTACTTCGCGGGCACCAGCTGGATGGCGTCGGCGTGGACGTTGCCGTTGGCGTTCTTGGCGCCGAGCGTCACGGTGCGGCGCCCTTCGGTGAATTCGTAGGTGCCGACCGCATGGAAGCCGCCCTCGGGCGTCTTCTTCTGGTCGAGCGCGACGGCGATCGCCTTGTCCCCGGTCGGGTTGAGCGTGGCCGTGGCGTTGCTGGCGCGGTTCTCGTGGCCGGCCCAGTAGATGCGGACCTCGTAGCGGCCGGTCTTGGGGATGTCGAAGGCGTACTCGGCCTCGCTGTCGCCCTTCGGCGCGAAGTGGTAGCCGGCGCCGAGGTGGGGGATGCCGGAGCCCGCCGTCCAGCGGCCCTTCAGCTTGGCCTCGGTGTCGTCGACGACCAGGCCGGGCAGCTTCGCGAGTTCGGCCTTCTCGTCGGCCGACAGCTTGGCGGTGGCGCCCGCGGTCCGCCCGAGGTCGGCGTTCATGCGCCCGACGGGCAGCAGCTTGTAGTCGGCGATCGACTCGTCCAGCTGGAGCGGGGCGCGCAGGTCGGCGCGGCGCATGCGGCCGGGTTGTTCCATCAGTTGGATGAGCTCGGGCAGGTGCTTCGCGTAGACGCCGCGCGGGTCGGTGTTCTCGCGCACGGCCAGGTAGGCGGCCTTGCCGACGACCTCGCCCATCATGCCGATGGTGCGCATCACGCGGACGGTGCCGAGGGCCTCGTGCGTCACGGAGATGTGGCGGCCGGCCATGAACAGGTTCGCGATGTTCTTCGAATAGAACAGGCGGTAGGGCAGGGGGTAGCCGTTGCGGCGGTCGACGGCGGCGACGTGCTTGCCGCTCGCGTCGACGTAGCCGAAGGCCGCGCGGGAGATGAACGGGTTGTCCGGGAACTTCTTGGCGTACTGCTCGCGGGCGTAGTGCAGGTCGATGTCCCAGGTCGTCGGCACGCAGCCGTCCGGGAAGTCCTTGCGGGCGACGATGTCCTCCTTGGTCAGGATGATGTCGCCGGTGAGCAGGCGGGATTCGCGCGGGCCGCCGACGTGCGAGGCCCACTTCAGGTCGGCCTTGGCGTACTTGGCGTGCTCGGGTCCGTTCTTGAGGGCCGAGAAGGCGCCGTAGATGGCGCGGAAATTCCAGTCGCGGATGTACTCGAGGTCCTTGATCGGGTCCTGGTCGAAGCCCGATTCCCAGAACCACTCCGCCTTCATGAAGGGCTTGTCGTCCAGCTTGGAGTGGGAGCGCTGCAGCGTGGGGAAGTCGCCCAGCGCCAGGGGCAGGGCCCAGGGGGTCGCGGGCCAGGACGTGGGCTGGTCCGCATCCTGGTAGAACCACATGTTGGACATGCCCATGCGCTTGGCCGGCTCCTGCCGGAACTCGGCGCCGGCGTAGGCGCCCACCCAGCCGTGGCCGGTGGTATCGGCCACGAACTTGGCCCGGAAGACCTTCTCGCGGCCCGTGCGGACGTCGATCGCCTTGACCGCGGCGATCCGGTTGCCGTCCATGACGACGCCCGTCGCGAAGTGGCCGAGGAAGAGGCCGATGTTCTTCTCGGCGCGGACGACCTTCTCCTTGAGTTCGTCGCCGAAGCTGTCGACGCGGCCGGGGCTGTCGGGCGAGCGGTCGGCGATCTCCTCGATGATCTCGCCGAGGTGGGGATACTTGCCGCGGGTGGTGCCGCCCATGGCCCAGACGCCGATCTCCGAACTGCCGTTGCCGCCCAGCACGAAGCGGTCCTGCAGGAAGGCCACCTTCAGGGATTGGCGGGCGCCGGACAGGGCCGCGCCGAGGCCGCCGTAGCCGCCGCCGACGACGACGAGGTCGAATTCGCCCTGGTCCTCGGGGCCTTGGGGGTTGTTCCAGCGCGAGCGGGCGGCGACGAGCGCCTCGCCCTCGGGCGGGGTGAAGTTGGCGTCCTTGCTGAACACGATGGCGTCGGCGCGCCCGGCGAAACCGGTGAGGTCGTGGAGGGCGAGCTTCACTTCGCCCGCGGGCAGGGTGACCTTGCCGCCGGCCTGCCAATGCCATTCCGCCCCTTCGTTGCCGAATTCGGCGGCGACGGGTTGGCCGTTGACGAGCAACTGGAAGCGACCCGGGGTGCCCGGCGCCTTCCAGTGGGCGACCCAATCCTTGGTGCGAACCCAGACGCGGTACTCGCCGGCGGCGGGGATCCGGATCGTCCCGGTGGCGTCGCCGACGGGTTTGCCGAGGCCGTGGGCGAGCAGGTAGGGCGACCCCACGATGTTGGTGAAGGAGGTGTCGAGTTTCCAGCCGCCATGGGAGGCGAGCGACTCGGCCTCCACGAAGACGGTGTCGGTGTCGGCGGCGCGGGCGGGGAGGGCGGCCAAGGCGGTGAGTCCGAGGAGGGAGAGCAGGCGGGACATGGGTTTTAGATTTATCCTAAGACCGCTGACTTCCAGCCGAAAGCGGTCCGTCGGCCACTATTTCCCGTCGTTTCGGGCCGGGGGAAGGGATTGCGTCCCGGGACGGTAAGGACTTAGGCTCCGCCCATGCGTACCCTCTTGCTTGGATGGATCGGCGCCGCCGCCCTGCTCGCCAAACCGCCACCCTCCGCCGGTCTCCTGGTCGACCTGAATCCGGCGGTGGGGCTGACCCTGGATGCGCAGGGACGCGTGGTGAAGTGGGCCAACCAAGCCGGTCCGGCGGAGGCGCGCGATTTCGTGGGTCAGGATAAAGGACGCAAGGTACCCGGTTCCGGCCTGCCCGCCGTGGTCAAGGATGACGTCGCCCCGGCGCTCGCTTTCCGCGCCCAGGAACTCCTCTGCCACGACGAGAAAGTCTTCGATGGCCTGCTCAAGGGCGACGGTTGCACCTGGGTCGCCGTGCTCAAGCCCTACGCCCAGGCCAAGGGTGGCCTCAAGGACGTGAATTCCTTCTTCGGCAACCTCCGCAATGGCGGCAAGTACGAGGGCGTCTGGGGATGCCTGGACGACGACAATACGGTCTGGTGGGGCGCCCGCAACGGCCTGACCTTCGGCCGCTTCGACGCGAACAACCCGAAAGTCGCCGGCCCCAAGCTCGAGGCCGGTCGCCGTTACGTGGTCGCGGGTCGGCTCGGCGCCGGCGCGGGTACGGTCGCCATCGAACTCTTCGTCGACGAGCCCAAGGCCGTGGCCACCGGACGATTCCCCGTCAATCCCGCGGCCGATGCCTCCAAGCTCTCGATCGGGCAGGAGCGCGACGCCGTCCAGCACCCAGGCTTCGAATCCTTCGACGGCGAGATCGGGCGTTTCCTGCTCTGGTCGCGACCGCTCAAGGACGAGGAACTCGCCGCGGTGATGGCGGGCCTGCGCACGGCGCCGGCGCCGCGCGGTCGGTAGGCGTCGGGCATGACGAAGCCCCGGAGGTCCGGGGCTTCGCGGGGGCGAACCGGGTCGCTTACTTGCCGGCGGGCGCGGCCTCGGGCTTCTTCTCCTCGGTCTTCGCCTTGTCGCCGAAGGGGAAGGGTTTGGCCGGGGCTTTGGCGTCCGCGCCTTTCTTGCCGGCGCCCGCTTCCTTGGCCTTCTCCTTCAGCTTGTCCTCGAGGGCATCGGTGATCTTCTCGATCGTCTCCTTGGAGAGGGAAGGTTCGGCCTTGGCGATGGCGGCGCGCAGCGCCTTGCGCACGTCGTCGGCCAGGGCCTCGAGCTCGGCGCGGGAGTCCTTCTTCTCCGCGGCGGTGGCGAATTCCATGCTCTTGCGCTTCTCCTGCTGCTTTTCCCGGGCCGCCTTGACGGCCTCGTCCGACTGGGCCTTGGCGAAGGCGGCGCGGAACTTGGCCATGTCCTCCTTGGCGACGCCGTCGATGTCGGGTACGAGCGCGGCGCGGCCGGCCTTGGCGGGCTTGCCGGGTTTGGCTTCGGGGCTGTCGGCGGCGGGCAGCGCGACGGTGGCGGCGAGGAGGAAGAGGAGGGTGGCTTTCATGGTCGATGGAAGGAACCCCGCGGGGGGTGCGAAGTTGCGGCTCAGCGCGCCGGCGGGCGCATCCGGGCCTCGACGGCCTCGCTGATCCGGGCGATCGTCTCGGCGCCGAGGGACGGGTCGGCCTTGGCGATCGCCGCGCGGGTCGCGGCGCGGACCTTGGCGGTGGCGGCCTCGAATTCCTCGCGCATGTCGGCCTTCTCCTTGGGGGACAGGAACTGGGTGTTGGCGCCCATCGACTTGAGCTTTTCCCGGGCGGAGACCACTTCCGGATCCCGGAAGGATTTGAGGGCGGCGACGCGGAACTTGGCCATGTCCTCCTGGCTCACCCCTTCGACGTCGGCCAGCAGGACGGAGAGGTCGGGTTGGGCGGGACGCTTAGGCTCCGCGTTTTTAGGGGTCGGGTTGGTTGCCGTTGTCTTGGCGTCATCGCCGAGCGGAAAAGGTTTGGCGGGAGCCGCGGCGGCCTTGGCCTCCTTGGCCGCGGCTTCCTTCAGGCGGGCGCGGGCCTTGTCCTCGAAAGCCTCGATGACCTTGTCGATCGTCTCCTTGGAGAGGGTAGGGTCCGCCTTGGCGTAGGCCGCCCGCAGGGCGCCGCGGTTGAGGTCGGCCAGGCCCTCGAATTGGCCGCGCATCTCGCGCCGTTCTTCCGCACCGGCGAATTCGGCCTGCTGGCGGAGCTCGGCCATCTTGGCCTTGGCCGCCACCACGGCCGGGTCCTGCTGGGCCTTGGGCGAGGCGGCGCGGAACTTGGCCATCTCCTCCTTGCTGACGCCTTCGACGTCGGGGATCAGCTTTTCGAGCATCGCGCGGGCCGCCGGCGTGCGGGAGGTTTCGGCTTGGGGCGCGGCGGCGGCCGGGGCGGTGGCGGCGACGCACAGGAGGGCGAGGCTAAAGGTCTTCATGTTTTCAGGTAACACCGCCGAGGGCCGGAAGTTCGACGCCGCCGGGAGCCGACGCAAAAAAAAGACCCCGGCGAACCGGGGTCTGTCTCTGGGCCAGTGATCCGAGGATTACTTGGCCTCGGGCTTGCCTTCCGGCTTGCCCTTGCCTTCGCCACCCTTGCCGCCCTTGCCGCCGCGGTTGGCCATCGCTTCCTGGGCCTTCTTCACGACTTCGGCGAGTTCGGGGTGGGCCTTCACGATGGCGGCGTTGACGGCTTCGTTGAGGGCCTTGAAGGCCTTGGCGCCTTCTTCGCGGGCGGCCTTCTTGGCGTCTTCGTCCTTGGCTTCGGCGCCCTTGGCGCGGGCGGCGGCGGCGGCATCGGCGAGCTTCTTGATTTCCGGGTCTTCCATGGCGGCCTTGCGGGCGTCGCCGAGCTTCTTCATGTCTTCAGGGGAGACGCCGGGGATCTGGAAACCGCCCTTGCCCTTGCCTTCGCCCTTGCCCTTGCCTTCGCCCTTCGGGGCGTCGGGCTTCTTGGCTTCGCCGCCGGCGGGGGCGTCGGCCGCGATGAGGCCGGCCGTGGTGATCAGGGCCAGGAGGAGGGGGAACTTGAGTTTCATAGGTATGATGGGATTAGGGTTCGTTGATGTAACCCCCGTTCCCTCAGAAGGTTTCGTTTGGGTTCGATAGGTTTATGACACTCTCCATCAATGACTTGCGACGCGATTTCGGCAAAATATCCGCAATGTCCCCCCTGATTCTTCATCTGCCCCACGCCTCCACCCTCATTCCGCAGACGGATCGCGGGGACTTTCTGCTCGGCGACCGGGAACTCGCGGACGAAAGCCGTCGCCTGGTCGACGCGCATACCGATGCGCTCTTCGGCGCGGAGTTCTGGCCGGGCGCGGTGCTCGCGGCGAAGGTTTCCCGCCTGGTCGTCGACGTGGAGCGTTTCGCGGACGACGCGAAGGAGCCCTGCGCCCGCGTCGGCATGGGGGCGACGTATGTCCGGACCTCCGACGGGCGTCCGTTGCGGGCCCTGTCGGCGGCCCGCCGCGCGGCGTTATTGGAAAACTATTACGCGCCGCATCATGCGACCGCCGACCGGCTCGCGGCCGAGCGGCTGGCGGTTGCGGGGCGCTGCCTCGTGCTGGATGCGCACAGCTACCCGGTGGATCCTTTGCCGACGGAGGTGGTCGCCAGGCGACCGGAGATCGGGCTGGGGACCGACGCCGTCCATACCTGCCCCGAGCTGCGCGACCTCCTCGCCGGTTTCTTCCGGGCCCGCGGTTACGAGGTCGCCGTCGACGCCCCGTTCACGGGGGCCTTCGTGCCCAACGCCTGCTTCGGGCGCGAGGCCCGCTGCCAGGGGATCATGGTCGAGGTGCGGCGCGACCTCTACATGGACGAGTCCACGGGCGGGCGGCACGCGGGCTTCGGCCGCGTGCGCGCGGATCTGGTCGCGCTTCAGCCGATGCTGGCGGCTTTCGCGGCCCGCGACGTCTGGCCTACCTAGGCTCGGGCAGGGCGGTGGGGTGTCCGGCGGCGGTCAGCTCCGCGGCGAGTTCCGCCATGCCTTCCCGCCACATCGCCTCGATGCGCGGAAGCTGCGCGGCGCGCTGATCCTCGCTGCGCTCCGGCCACGCCTGCTCGAGCGCCTTCCATTCCTCGAGCAGCGCCTGCACCCGCGGACGTGCCAGCCAACGCTTCGCCGCCGGGTCGAACGCCGCCGCGCCAACCTTGTCCTTCTGGGCTTCGATGAATTTACCCCAACCTTTGACCACCGCCTCCTTCTGTTCCTTGGCGGTGCGGTGGTCGGGCAACTCGTTCGCCCCCGGGTCGAGCCGGAGTCCGATGGTGCTGCGGACGGCGGCGCCGGGTTGGGCGGAGGGGCCGGTCGCGGGCGCGGCAGCCTTCCGGGTTTCCGGCGATGACGCGACTTCGGTCGCGGGCGGGACGCGCTGCAGCAGCCAGGCGCCGGCCGCGAACAGGGCGACGACGAGCAGAACCAGGACGAGCCGGCGACGGGCGGGGGAGGGCATGGGGACGAAGTCCGGAACTGGTCCGCCGGTTCACATGATGATGACCGGGGCGGGCGCCGGGGCGGCGGCGGGCGCGGGCGGAGCCGGGGCCGGTTGGTTCGGGGTGACCAAGGTCGCCCCGCTCAAGGTCTGCACCTGGACGTTGCCCTGGCCATCGGCCCCGCCGGCCAGGCGCGCGGCTTCCGCCCGCACCATCGCGAGGCCTTGCTTCCGGATGCCTTCCATCTGGGTCATGATCGCGGCCTTCTCGTCGTCGGTCGCCTTCGGCCACTTCGCCTCGAGTTCGCGCGACTGCTGGAACATGCCGCGGAATTCCTCCTTCTGGAAAAGCGAGCGCATCACGAGGCCCGTGCGCTCGCGGTCGCCCTGGAAGATCTCCTCGAATTGCCGGCGGCCGTCGTCCCGCCAATTGCGGAACTTGGACTCCAACGCTTCCTTGGCGGTCAGGTCGCGGGTGCGCGCCTCCTTGTCGAGGTCGGGGATGACGTTGGCTCCCTTGTCGAGTTTGAGGCCCCGGGCGCTGCGGACGACGGTGCCCGGCCGCGGTTCGCCGCCGGCGGTGGCGCCGGTCGCGGTACCCGGGGTGGCGGCGGGCGCGGTCGCGATGGGGGCCGGCCCGGCGAAGAAGCGCGCGACCACGGCGCCGACGCCGAGGGCGCAGAGGAAGTAGAGCACAAGGGTGGTCTTCGAAGTTTTCATGGCGGAGGTTTACGCTCATTTAACTCCGGGGAGAAGGGGGAAGTTGGGGGAACCCGCCTCCGCCCGCCTTGGCCCCGGGCTTATCCCTCGACTTCGGGCGTTTTTATTAACCAATAGGGACTTCATGGCCGTCGCCCAAACCATGCCCGCCGGACCGGTCCGGGTCATCGACTCCCACACGGGAGGGGAGCCTACCCGCGTCGTCGTCGCCGGCGGCCCCGACCTCGGCGCCGGTCCTTTGCGCGAGCGGCTCGAGCGCTTCCGTCGCGACCATGACCATTTCCGCTCGGCGGTCGTCAACGAGCCCCGGGGGTCGGACGTCGTGGTCGGCGCCCTGCTGGTCCCGCCCCATGACCCGAGCTGCGCGTTCGGCGTCATCTTCTTCAACAACGTCGGCACCCTCTGGATGTGCGGCCACGGTACGATCGGGCTGGTCGCGACCTTGGCCCACCTCGGCCTGATCGGCCCGGGGGAAGTCCGTCTCGACACCGCCGTGGGTCCCGTGGCGGCGACCCTCCACCCCGATGGCACCGTCACCCTCGCGAATGTTCCCTCCTACCGCCATGCCAAGCAGGTCGCGGTCGAGGTGCCGGGCTTGGGTGTCGTCCGCGGCGACATCGCCTGGGGCGGCAATTGGTTCTTCCTCGTCGAGCAGCATGGCCTGACCGTCGCCTTGGAGCACGTCGAGGCGCTGACCGACTTCGCGTGGAAGGTCCGTCAGGCCCTCGGCGCGCAGGGAGTCGTCGGCGCGGACGGCGGCGAAATCGACCACATCGAGCTCTTCGCCGCGACCCCGACGGCGGATAGCCGGAACTTCGTGCTCTGCCCCGGCAAGGCCTACGACCGTTCGCCCTGCGGCACCGGCACCAGCGCCAAGGTCGCCTGCCTCGCCGCGGACGGCAAACTCGCCGAAGGGGCGACCTGGAAGCAGGAGAGCGTCATCGGCAGCCATTTCACGGCCTCCTACCGCCGGCTCCCGGACGGCAAGGTCCAGCCCCTGGTGACCGGCCGGGCCTTCGTGCAGGCCGACACCACCCTCGTGTTCCAGCCCGGCGATCCCTTCGCCTGGGGCATCCGCGCCGAATGAGCGGCCCCGTCGTCATCGTCGGCGGCGGCATCGTCGGCCTCAGCGCGGCCTACGAGCTCCTCCGTCGCGGGCGGTCCGTCGTGCTGCTGGAGAAGGGCGCCGCGGACCACGATTCCTGCTCGCTCGGCAACGCCGGGATGATCGTCCCCAGCCATTTCGTCCCGCTGGCCGCCCCCGGCATGGTCGCCCTCGGCCTGAAGTGGATGTTCGACGGCGAGAGCCCCTTCTGGGTCCGTCCGCGCCTCGACCCCGCGCTCTTCTCCTGGGGCTGGAAGTTCTGGCGCTCCTCGACCGCGGCGCACGTCGAGCGCTGCACGCCGGTGCTGCGCGACCTCAACCTCCGGAGCCGCGAACTCTTCCTGCGCCACCGGGCCGAGCTGCCCGCCGGCTTCGACCTCGAGGACGTCGGCCTGCTCGCCCTGTGCCGCACGCAGCAGGCCCTCGACCATGAGGCGGTCTTCGCCGCGAAGTCCAACGCGGTCGGCGTGCCGACCGAAGTCCTCTCCGCCGACGAGGTGCGCCGCCGCGACCCGGGCGTCGACTACGCCATCGCCGGCGCGGTGCTGTTCGCCAAGGACGCCCACCTCGATCCGCGCAAGCTGGTCGCGGTCCTCACCGCGGAAGTGACCCGCCTCGGCGGGCGCATCGTCTTCGACGCCGAGGTCACCGGCTGGAAGGCGGAGGGCGACGTCCTCCGCGCCGCCGTGACCAAGCAGGGCGAGTTCGCCGGCGAGACGTTCGTGCTCGCCGCCGGCGCCTGGTCCCCGGCCGCCGCCGCCGCGCTGGGGCTGCGCCTGCCGATGCAGTCCGGCAAGGGCTACAGCATGCGCCTCGAGCGCCCCGCCCAACGTCCGAAATACTGCTCCCTCCTGATGGAAGCCCGCGTCGCCGTCACCCCGATGGGGTCCGCGCTCACGGTCGGCGGCACCATGGAGATCACCGGCAACGACCTGTCCGTGAATCCCGCGCGCGTCCGCGGCATCCGCAAGGCCTTCGTCCAGTATTACCCCGCCTTCAAGGAAGCCGACTTCGAGGCGCTGCCGGTCTGGTCGGGGCTCCGGCCCTGTCCGCCCGACGGCATGCCCTACCTCGGCCGCACGCGCGCCAAGCGCAACCTCGTCGTCGCCACCGGGCATTCGATGATGGGCCTGAGCCTCGGTCCCGTCACCGGCGAGCTCGTCGCCCAGCTCGTCTGCGGCGAGCCCACGTCCGTCGCCCTCCGCGAGGTCGACCCCGACCGCCACGCCTGAACCTTTCCACCCGACTATCCACACATATGCCTACCTCCGCCCCGAAGAAAAAAGTCCGCGCCCAATGGGAAGGCGTGATCCCCGCGATCACCACGCCCTTCCGCAAGGACGGCCGGCTCGACGCCGCCGAAATCACCCGCCAGTGCCGCTGGATGGTCGAGTCCGGCTGCCTCGGCATCGTCCCCTGCGGCTCGCTCGGCGAAGGCGCCACGCTCACCTACGCCGAGAAGGTCGAACTCATCCGGATCTGCGTCAAGGCCGTCCCGGGCACGCCGATCATCCCCGGCATCGCTTCCCTCTCCACCGCCGAGGCGGTCGCCTTGGCCAAGGAGTCCGAGCGCCTCGGTTGCGGCGGCCTCATGGTCCTGCCCCCCTACGTCTACAGCACCGATTGGCGCGAGATGAAGGCCCACGTCTCGGCCGTCATCGCCGCGACGAAGCTGCCGTGCATGCTCTACAACAACCCGCCGGCCTATAAGACCGACTTCCTGCCGGCGCAGATCGCCGAGCTGGCGGCGGAGCACCGCAACCTCGAGGCCGTCAAGGAGTCCTCGGGCGACTCCCGCCGCGTCACGGCCATCCGCCACCTCCTCGGCGACCGCCTGACCATCCTCGTCGGCATGGACGACTGCATCCTCGAGGGCATCGCCGCCGGCGCCCGCGGCTGGATCGCCGGCCTGGTCAACGCCTTCCCGGTCGAGTCCGTCGAGCTCTACGAAGCCGCGATGATCGGCGACCGCGAGACCGCGGACGAGATCTACAAGTGGTTCCTGCCGCTCCTCCGCCTCGATACCGTCCCGAAGTTCGTCCAGCACATCAAGTGGGTGCAGTCCAAGGTGCGCGGCTCCAACCCCTCGGTGCGCGGCCCGCGCCTCGCCCTCGACGGCGCCGACCTCGCGCTGGCGTCCAAGACCCTGCAGGTGGCCCTCAAGAACCGCCCGAAGATCAAGTAAGATGTCCTCGTCCCTCCTCGGCCTTTCGTACCTCGGCTTCGCCCGCGGCCGCCCCGGCGCCTACCGCTGGCAGGCCTTCAGCACCGCGACCTGGAGCCACCTGCCGGAGTTCTTCCACTCCGCCACCGCCGAGGACGTGGCCACCGCCGGGCGGCTCGCCGCCGAGGCCGCCCCGGTGCTCGCGGCCTTGTCCGGCCGGGCCAAGGCCGAGTTCCTGCGCGACATCGCCGCGCGCATCGAAGCCGCCACGCCCGCGCTCGCCGCGCGCGCCCAGGCTGAGACCTCCTTGCCGGAGGCCCGTTGCCTCGGCGAGATCGGCCGCACGATGGGTCAGCTGCGCCTCTTCGCCGACCTCGTCGAGAAGGGCCAGTGGGTCGACGCGCGCATCGAGACCGCCAACCCCGACCGCAAGCCGCTGCCGAAGCCCGACCATCGCTCGATGTGCCGCGCGCTCGGTCCGGTCGCCGTCTTCTGCGCGAGCAACTTCCCCTTCGCCTATTCCGTGGCCGGCGGCGACACCGCCTCGGCCTTCGCCGCGGGCTGTCCGGTCATCGTCATGGCGCACCACGCCCATCCCGGCGTCGCCGACATCATGGGCGGCCTGATCGTGGACGCCGTGCGCGCCGCGGGCCTGCCCGAGGGCACCTTCTCGATGCTGCAGGGCGACGGCCGCGAGGTCGGCCAGCTGCTCGCCAAGCATCCCGCCCTCCGCGCCATCGGTTTCACCGGTTCGCGCACCGGCGGCCGCGCCCTGATGGACACCGCCGCCGCCCGCGAGGTGCCCATCCCGGTCTACGCCGAGATGAGCAGCGTCAACCCCGTGGTCCTGCTCGAAGGCGCCCTCGCCGCGCGCGGCGAGGCCATCGCCACCGGCCTCGGCGCTTCCTGCACCCTGGGCGTCGGCCAGTTCTGCACGCAGCCCGGGCTGATCCTCATGGTCCGCTCCGCCGCGGCCGAGGCCTTCGCGGGGCAGCTCGCCGCCCAGTTCCGCGCCGCGCCCGAGGGCGTGATGCTGACCCCGCCGATCCAGCAGGCCTACGTGAAGGGCCTCACCGCCCGCTCCGGCCGCGGCGGCATCCAGACCTACGCGCCGGGCAAGGGCAGCGGCCAGCCCGGCCGGGCCTTGCCCACCTTGCTCGCCGTCGCCGCGAAGACCTTCCTGTCCGACAAGTCCCTGCAGGCCGAGCTCTTCGGCCCCTGCTCGCTGATCGTCTGGTGCGACGACCTCGCCCAGCTGCACAAGGTGCTCGGGTCGCTCGAGGGTAACCTCACCGCCACGGTGCACGCGAACGACGACGAGCTCGCCGCGAATGGCGCGCTCATCGAGCGCCTCGCCGGGCTGGCGGGCCGCGTCGTCGTCAACGGTTTCCCGACCGGCGTCGAGGTCTCCCATGCGATCGTGCACGGCGGGCCTTACCCGTCGCTCTCCGATGGGCGCACCACCTCGGTCGGCTCCAACGCGATCTACCGCTTCACGCGCCTCGTCTGCTACCAGAACTTCCCCGACGCGGCCTTGCCCGCGGAACTCCGCGCCGCCAATCCCCTCGGCATCCTCCGGATGGTCAATGGGGAGATGGTCAAGT
>JBEBDN010000089.1:0-3863 GCA_041156945.1 Verrucomicrobiota bacterium
TCGCCATCAAGAGCATCCACAGCGGCTACGTCGGCGTCCCGAGCAAGCACGCCGTCCGCCCGATCATCGACACCTCCTACGACTTCGCCGAGTTCTTCGTCTTCAAGAACCACGCCGACCACGACGCCTACCAGGTCGACCCGATCCACCAGGCCTTCATCGCCGACTGCAAGGCCTACTGGGATTCGGTGAAGATCTACGACTTCGAATAAGCGAAGGTCCGGATCAACGCATCGAAAGGCCGCCCATCGGGGCGGCCTTTTTGTTCACTTCGCCGCGGGGGCGTCGTGCTTGGCGTGGAGGCGCCGCCAGTAGTCCTTCCAGTAAGTATCGTAGTAGTCCTGGGCGGCGGCGTCGATGTGCGGGAGCTTCTTCACCTTGGGAGCCGTGGTTGGGTCGTAGCCGGCGAGGTGGCCTTGGCCGGCCCTCAGCCGCGGGGAGACGAACCGCCAGGGGGTATCGCCCAGGACCTCGGCGCAGAGCGCGGCGAGCGGCGGGTCGTAGGCCTTGAGCTGGTCGCGCGTGCGCAGCAGGCTGTGGTCGTGGTCCATGGTCCGGTTGGTGTCGAACCAGTCCTGCACGCCTTCCGCCCAGTATTCGGCCGGGTTGGTCGCCGCGTAGCACTGCTTGGGTCCGCCGAAGACGATCAGCACCTTGTCCTCCTTGGTGACGGTCACCTGGGCGTGGCTCGCCCGGCCGTTCACGAGGATGTCGCCCGTGTCGAGGCACTTGGCCAGGAAGGCCCGCGGCTGGTCGGGGAAGGCCGCGACGAGCGCGTCGAGGAGGCTGACCGGGGTGGCGCTCTGCACGCGGCGGAAGCGCTGCGCGGCGTAGCCGTCCTGGTAGCGTCCGGCCTCCTTCGACTGGGCGAACGCGGCCTTGGCCCGGGCGTGCTGCTCCGGGGTGAAGCCGGCGCCCTGGATGACGTGGCCGAACTCGTGGATGAGGATGCTCTCCGCCTGCATGCCTCCTTCGTACTCCATCACGTCCTCCTCGGCGAAGAGCACGACCTGGCGGCCGTCGACCCGGGTCAGGAAGCCGCGCTGGCGCCAGTTGTAGAAGTCCAGTTCCTTGCCTTTCTTGTCGGAGGCGAACTGCGGCACGTCGGAGGTCAGTTCGTCGTGCGCCACGATCACGCACAGGACCTTCTTCTCGCGGATGCGCGCGGCGACGTCCGGTCGCAGCGTGCGCATCACCTGGCTGAACTGGTAGGCGGCCTCGCGGTGCGTGTGGTCGGCCACCTTGCCCGAGGTCGCGATCAGGATGCCTTCCGCCAGCGTGGCCTTGCGGTAGAACTTTGGGTCGAGCTTGTATTCCGTCGCCTGCTCCGCGGTCAGGGCCGGGACCGGGGCGAGGTCGGCGGGACCCCTGGCCGAAGGTTGGCAGGCGGTGAGCCCGGCGAGCAGGGCGAGCAGGAGCGGGAGGGGGCGCATGGGGTACGGGGATTACGGGACGCTCCCCGGGTTCTGGCAAACCTAGCCTTGGTTGGGATTGCCACGGTCGGGACCCGCGCAATCCTGCGGCTACCCCCATGAAGACCCGCCTCGCCTCCCTGCTCGCCCTCGCGGCCTCGCTCCTCCCGCTCGCCGCCGAGACCAACTACGCCCTCCAGCCGGTCCTGCACCCCGGCACGGAGAAGCGCCACGAATCCTTCAACGCGATCTCGAAGCAGGGCGCGGCCCAGCTGGTCTTCCTCGGCGACTCGATCACCCACGGTTGGGACGGCAAGGGCAAGGCGATCTGGGAAAAGACCTGGGTTCCGCTCAAGGCCGCCAATTTCGGCATCGGCGGCGACCGCACCGAGCACGTCCTGTGGCGCCTCGAGCACGGCAACTTCGACGGCCTCAAGCCCAAGGCGATCGTCCTGATGATCGGCACGAACAACACCGGCCACCAGGGCCGCCCGCAGAAGGAGATCGGCGGCGCCGTCTACCAGTGCAGCGCCCAGCAGACGGCCGACGGCATCAAGGCGATCCTCGCCAAGCTCCAGCAGAAGTGCCCCGACGCCAAGATCCTGGTCCTCGGCATCTTCCCGCGCGGCGCCGACAAGAACGACAAGTTCCGCCAGCAGAACGAGGCCACCAACGCGATCGTGAAGGGCTTCGCCGACGACAAGAAGGTCTTCTTCCTCGATATCGGCGCCAAGTTCCTCGAGGCCGACGGCACCCTGTCCAAGACCATCATGCCCGACCTGCTCCACCCGAACGAGAAGGGCTACCAGATCTGGACCGACGCCATTGAGGGCAAGGTGAAAGAGTTGCTTAAGTAAGCTCCGAGAAAGGGTTAGGAGCAGGGGCAGTACCGCATGCTGACCTAGTTCTTCCCATAGGGCGTGACCGTCCCGGTCCGCCGCTTGCCGGCCGTTGCGCAGGTTGATTCCGCCGGCGCTACTTGCCCCTGCCTAAGGTCAGGAAGCAGTCGCCTTGATTGCCGAACATGACGGCTTGGCGCTGGCTGTACTCGTTGATCCCGAGCTTGAGCGGACCATGTTGGGCCGAGCTCAGGCCGACGAGGTCCGTGGCATCGAAGGCCGCGCCTTTTCGCAGGGCGACCTTGAGCAGCTGGGTTTTTAAATCAAGGTCCAGACGGTCCCGGGCTAGGGGTTGGATCGACGAGCCGCGCAGCGACAGGTAGAACGCCTCGCCTTTCTGCTGCGGGGTGGTCGGTGCGTTCGGCGCGGTCGTCGGGTCCTTGGCGAAGGCC
The DNA here is from genome assembly GCA_041156945.1 of Verrucomicrobiota bacterium. GTDB lineage: Bacteria > Verrucomicrobiota > Verrucomicrobiia > Opitutales > UBA953 > UBA953. The sequence continues at coordinate 2,704 of JBEBDN010000089.1, forward strand.
TCGGCCGCCGTCACCTGGGCCTCGAAGGCCCGGAGCTTGGCCAGGTTCAATGGCTCGAGCCCGTCGGCGATCTTGAGCAGCAGGGCGTCCCAGTTCTCGGGCGTCAGGTTGTCGACCATGCCCTCGTAGCAGCGCAGGAAGTCAGGCCCGGATACGTTTGCCAGCGGCCAGGCCGCCAACAGCTTTTCCCGGCGTTGCGCCGAGTTCAAAGGTTTGACCAAAGGCAGCAGCGTCCGAAACCGGATGGGCTCGTCTTCGACGAGGTCTTGCTCCAGCACCGCCCGGCGCAAGCCCGCCATGGGCGGTAGCGCCTCCAGCGCCCGTACGTAGGCCAGGCGATCCGCCTCCGACCATGTCCCGACGTAGGCTCCGTCCGCCGAGAGGGCGATGTTCTCCAAGGCGATCGCGGTATAGAGGCGCAGTAAGCTGCCGTCGGCCTCTGGGCGGCGAGCCATCCGATGGGCCTTCAGCAACCACGACTGGCCCTCGGCGACCTTCCCTTCGAGGCAGAGTTTGTGCCCGCGCACGAGGAAGAGACGGCAGGTCGCTATGGCCCCCCCGACGTTCTCGCTTCTGAAGGAACGATCCAGTACAGGCAGCAGCCGGTCGGTGACCGCGTCCAGGTCGAGTCGGCGGTAGAAGGCCGGGTCGATCGCCCGGTCGCCATACGCTATCGCCCGCAGGAGTTCCGCTTCGGTGTTCTGGTCCGGGTTGGGGGCGGGCAGGGGATGCGCCTCCAGGTCGCTGAAGACGCGCCTGGCCTCATCGTAAAGTTTCTGGTTCGGGTCGGGCTCGGCCGCGCCCAGCGGGGCGAGCGCCAGCAGGCAGCAAAGCAGCGTCAAGGAAGCGCGCATGGGGTTGGCATGTTTCTAGGGGGAGGAGGTGAAGGGTCAAACTTACAGGAAGGCCTCGGTGAGATGCGATGAGGGCCGGGGCTGGGGCTCGGGAGATACGATCAAGCTAGGTGGGAGTTCATGCGAGGGGCAGTTTTCTTTCCCCAAGCCCCAACTCCCAACCGCCACCCGCCAACCGCCAACCCCTATCCTATTGTAAACCTCCCCGCACTTCGGGCTTAACAATGGCCTAGGCCAGGCTTAGAACCGGGGGGTGCCGACTGCCACCGCAGCCCATACGTCCGGTTTGGACGCCCTCGACGCCGC
>JBEBDN010000090.1:0-4719 GCA_041156945.1 Verrucomicrobiota bacterium
AGACGCTCGAGACGAACGCGGTGCCGGAGATATCCGAAGCGCGGGTGCGCGCCGCCCTCGCCGCGATGCTGGGCGACCAGCTCCAGGTCCCGCCGATGCACTCGGCGAAGAAGGTCGGCGGCCGGAAGCTCTATGACCTCGCCCGCAAGGGTATCGAGGTCGCCCGGGAACCGCGGGCCATCCGCCTCACGGAGTTCGAGCTGCTGTCCTGGGAGAGCCCCAAGATCAACTTCCGCGTGCGCTGCACCAAGGGCACCTACGTGCGGACGCTGGCCTTCGACCTCGGACGCAAACTCGGCCCGGGCGCCCACCTCTCGATGCTCCGCCGGACGCGCTCCGGCCAGCTCGACCTCACCCGCGGCCATACGCTGCCGCAGCTCGGCGCGATGGACGACGCGCAGCTCCTTGCCGCGCTCATCCCCGTGGCCGAAGCCACCACCACCCCATGACCACCGCGGTGCACCTCGCCATCGGCGCCTTCGACGGCGTGCACCTCGGCCATCGCGCGGTGCTCCGTTCCGCGCGCGCGGCCGCCCGGGCCGACGGCGGCGTCGTGGGCGTGCTGACCTACGACCCGCACCCGAGCAAGGTGCTGCGGCCCGCGTCGGCCGTCCCGCTCATCTTCACCCGCGCGCAGAAGGACGAGCGCCTGACGGAAGCCGGCGCCCAGCTCATCCATCACGAGAAGTTCGACCGCGCCCACGCCGGCATCGAGGCCGCCGATTTCCCGAAGTGGCTGAAGCACACCTTCCCCCACCTGAAGTCGCTGCATGTCGGCGCCAATTTCCAGTACGGCCGCGGCCGCGCGGGCCATGGCGAGACCCTCATCGCGCATGCCGCCGCCGAAGGCCTCGACGTGCGGCTGGTGGCCGCGGTCCAGCTGGGCGCGGAGTCCGTGAGCAGTTCGCGCATCCGCCAGTGCCTGGCGGGCGGCGACCTCGACCTGGCCAACGCCATGCTGCACCGTCCCTACGAGGCCGAGGGCGCGGTCATCGGCGGCCGCCGCCTCGGGCGGACCATCGGCTTCCCGACCGTGAACGTCGCCTGGGAGCCCGAACTCAAACCGGCTTTCGGCGTCTACGCCGTCGAGGTCGTCTGCCGCGGAGAGGCCCTGCCCGCGGTCGCGAACTACGGCCTGCGCCCGACGGTCGAGAGCGGGCCCGTCGCGCCGTTGCTCGAGGCCCATGTGCTGCGCGGCGAGGCCCCGACCACCGGGGACGCCGTGCGCGTCCGCTGGGTCCGTCGCCTGCGGACGGAGCAGAAGTTCGCCGACCTCGCGGCGCTGCAGGCGCAGATCGCCCAGGATTCGGCCGCCGCCAAGCAGGCGCTGGGCCTGCTGAGCTAGGTCAAGCCTTGGCCTTCAGCCGCGCGCGGAACCAGAAGAAGAGGATATTGTAGCCGCCCAAGCCGTAGAGGGCGAACAGCGGGAAGCCCCCTTCGTTCCCGCCGTTGGCCTCGACGAGGAACCAGCCGCCGACGGCGAGGACGTCGGCGAAGAGCATGAGCCAGACGGCTTTGTTCGAACGGAGGAAGGCTTCGATGGTCAGACAGCTTGGGCGAATTTCTTGATGATGCCGCCGAAGGCGCCGTTCGAGAAGAAAATCACGCAGCGCGGCGCCCGATCCCCCTTCACCACCGCGGTGAGCTCGGCGAGGAGCGCCTCGTTAGAGGCGGGAGCGAAACCTTTCTTGCCGGCGGCGGTAATCGCCGCCGCGACACCGGCGCTGTCGAAGCGTTCCTCCCCGAGCTTGTCGGCGCGATGCGGCGGCGCCAGGAAGACCTCGTCGGCCCGCTTCAGCGCCTCGCGGAAGGCATCCTGCATGACCTTGCGGGCCGCGGTGTTGCTGCGCGGCTCGAAGCACGCGACGAGCCGGTGGCCGGGATAACGGGCGCGGAGCGAAGCCAAGGTCAGGTCGAGGGCCGTCGGGTGGTGTCCGAAATCCTCGATCACCGTCAGGTCCGGACGGTCGACGAGCACCTGCTGGCGACGCTGCACGCCTTGGAAGGAGGCCAAGGCATCCAGCTTCAGCTTCGTCGGATTCTCCGCGTCGAGCAGGAGGCCGGCGGAGACGGCGGCCATGGCCGCGTTACGGGCGTTGAAGAGGCCCGGCAGGGCCCAACTCACCCGACCCCACTCCTGGCCCTTCCAAAGGAGCGTGAAGGACGAGCCGGTCGGGGATTCCCGGAAGTCGGCGATGACCGCGTCGTTGCCGGCGCCGGTGCCGACGCGCACCACGGGCGCCCAAGTGACGCCCTTCACCAGGCCGAGGACATTGGCGTCATCGCCATTGGCGACGACCGCGCCGTCGCGAGGCACGATGCGGATCACATGGGAGAAGGTCCGGAGGACGTCGTCGAGGTCGCGGAAGATGTCGGCGTGGTCGAACTCGCAGTTGTTGATGGCGAGCACGTGAGGCAGGTACTGGATGAACTTGCTGCGCTTGTCGAAGAAGGCCGTGTCGTACTCGTCGCCTTCGATGACGAAGGGCCCGCCCGGCTTGCCGGGATGCGAGGAGTCCGGCAGGTCGCGCGGGACGCCGCCGACGAGCCAGCCAGGGTGGGCGCCGTTGGCCTTGAGGAGGACCGCGGCCATGCAGGTGGTGGTGGTCTTGCCGTGGGTGCCCGCCACGACGACGTTGCGGCGTTCGTTCAGCAGGCGGGTGCGCAGGAGCTCGGGGAGCGAGACATAGGGCTGGGTGCGCGCCTCGAGCAGCCACTCCACCTCCGGATGGCCGCGGGAGGCGACGTTGCCGACGACGACCAGGTCGGGCTTCAGCTGGGCGAGGCGTTCGGCGGACCAGCCTTCGAGGATATCGACCCCCGCCCCGCGGAGGTGGTCGGACATCGGCGGGTAGATGCCGGTGTCCGAGCCCATGACCTCATGGCCGAGCGCGCGCATCAGCAAGGCGGCGTTCCCCATCGCCGTGCCACAGATGCCCATGAAATAGATCCGCATGGGGCTGGATAAAAGCCGGGAGCCCCGGGAGGGCGAGGGTGTTTCGGCGGAGGCGGGCGACAAAAGACCCCGGGGCCGCGAGGCCGCCGGGGTCGGTCGGACGGGCTCAGGCGCGGGTCACGCGGCCTTGCCCAGGTCCCCGAGGTCGGTGGGGTGCGGGTGGTTCCGCTTCTCCTTCTCCAACCGGTGGCGGCGGCGGAGCTGGCGGTCGACCTTGTCGACCAGGAGGTCGAGGGACTTGTACAGGTCCTCGGATTCTTCCCGGACCACGATATCCGGACCCGGCACCTCCAGCCGGATCTGGGCCGCGAACTCGCGACTGTGGTCGCGCGAACGGGCGTGGACGAGCTCGACGTGCACGCGGATGATCCGCGGGTTGTGGCGCAGCAGCTTTTCGACCTTGGCGCACACCGTTTCCTTCAGGGCGTCGGTCAGGTCCATGTGGACACCGGACACGACGATGGGAGCATTGCTCATTGGGGTTGTGTTGGGGGGGCTGACGAGCGAACCTGCGTCCATGTCCCGCGCCGTCTTCGTCGACGATTTCCTCAAGGGTTTCTCTTGTGTGATCATCACCGGAGCTTCTTCGGGCATCGGACGCGCAATACTCTCGCGCATTGAGGATTCTGGCACCGGCGCGGCCGTCTTCAACCTTTCCCGCACCCCGCCGGAGGGCGTCCCGAATTCCCTGAAGTTCAGTCACCTTAACTGCGACCTCTCGCAACCGCATGAGATCGAGAAGGTTGTCGGCGAATTACGGGAACTAATGCCGCGGGAAGGAAGGATACTGTTGGTTAATAACAGCGGCTTCGGCGCGTACGGCGAGTTCCCCGCCCCGAACCTGGACCACACCCTGAAGATGGTGGACGTCAACATGCGCGCCGTCGTCCACCTGACGGGCCTGCTGTGGCCCGACCTCAAGGCGCGCGGCGGCCAGGTCGCGACCGTGGCCTCGCTCGCCGCCTACCAGCCGACCCCGCTGATGACGACGTACGCGGCGACCAAGGCCTTCGCCCTGCACTGGAGCATCGCGTTGGACGCGGAGGCCCGGCCGTACGGCGTGCGCTGCGTGGCGATCTGCCCCGGCCCGGTCTCGACCAACTTCTCCAAGGCCGCGGGTTTCACCGGCTCGACCGGCGTCGGCGGGCAAACGGCCGAGGCGTGCGTCGACGAGGCCCTGCGCGCGATGGCCCGGGCGCGACCGCAGGTGATCACCGGCTGGAAGCACAAGCTGCTCGGCTGGTTCTCCGCGCGCCTGCCGAAGCCGTGGGCGGCGGCCATCGGCCTGCGCATGATCCGGCGGCTGCGGCTGGATCGGTTCGTGAAGAAGGCCTGAACCTACTTCGCGCCGTCGAGGAGCTCGCGGGCGTGCGAGAGCGCGACCTTGCTGGCGCGGTCGCCCAACATGCGGGCCAATTCGGCCTCGCGGTCCTTGCGCTTGGCGTGGACCGGGGCGATCGCGACCGTCGTCGAGCGGTCGTCCTGCGTCTTGGTCACCACAAGATGGGCATGCCCGAGGGCGGCGACCTGCGGCAGGTGCGTCACGCAGAAGACCTGGTGGCCGGCCCCGAGGGCGGCCAGTTCGCGGCCGACCTGGGCGCCGATCTCGCCGCCGACGTTGGCGTCGACCTCGTCGAAGACGAGCACCGGCGTGCGGTCGACCGCGGCGAGCACCGTCTTGAGGGCGAGCATCACGCGGGCCGCTTCGCCGCTGGAGGCGATCTGGTCGAGCGGCAGGAGATCCTGGCCGGCGTTGGGGCAGA
>JBEBDN010000091.1:0-3214 GCA_041156945.1 Verrucomicrobiota bacterium
CGGACTCGTCGCGCTACTGGCCCCGCGAGAGCTGGCAGCCGGGCCGTTCGCAGCCTTCCTACGATAAGCAGTTCGTCCGCGATTGGCTGGAAGCCCAGCCGTGGAACAAGACCGCGCCGGGTCCCCGACTCCCGGATGAGGTGATCGCGAAGACGCAGGCGCTCTACCGCGAGTGCCTCGAGCGCCTGACGGCCTGAACGCCCTGGCCCGTCGATCGACGGACGTCGTTGAGCGATGGTGGGCGAATACCCCCAATGCTCGGCGTTTGCGTCCCGCCGGGAAGCGGTCAGGCTGGAGGACCGACATGGATGTCCTGAAGCCCCTGCTCACGCTGCTCGCCGTGTTGAACCCGATCGGGGTCATCCCGTTCTTCATCCACTTCACCTCGCGGCTGTCGCCGGCGCAGCGGCGGCGGACGACCTGGATCGTCACCGGGACGGTCTTCCTCGTGATCGCGGCCAGCGCCCTCGGCGGCCTGCAGTTGCTGCGCTTCTTCGGGATCTCCATCGCCTCCTTCCAGGTCGGCGGCGGGGTGCTCCTCCTCATCAACGCCGTGCAGATGCTCAACGCCGAGCCCGCCGACAGCTCCACGCGCGAGCTGGACGCGGCCAACCGCAAGCTCGACGCGGGCGACAGCGTGGCGGTCTCGCCGCTGGCAGTGCCGCTCATCACCGGCCCGGCGACCATCTCGACGATGATCATCTACGCCGAGAAATCCCCAGGGCTGGCCGACCAGGCCCTGCTCGTCGGCTACGCCGTCGTGGGCGCGCTCGCGACCTTCGCCTGCCTCGCCGCCAGCGAGCGCATCACGCGGTGGCTCGGCCAGACCGGCATCAACGTCATGACGCGGCTCATGGGCCTCGTGCTGGCGGCCATCGGCGTCGAGATCATGGCCGACGGCCTCGGCAAGCTCTTCCCCGCGCTGCTGCGCTGAGCGGGCAGGCTCAGCCGGAGGCGTGCGGCATGCGCCAAGCCAGCGGCGTCCAGCGGCTGGTCTTCCACCCGTCGGTGGTCGCGAGCTCGCGGACGAGGATCTCGCGTTCATGGACCTCCGCGTAGAGGAAGGCCTGGGCCGGCCCGCTGAAATGCGCGGCGTTGTCGGTGTTGAAGGTCGGGATGCCGGCCGGCAAGGGCTTGCCGGCGACGACGGGCGCGGGCTTCGGGCCGGTCCAGCCGAACACGCCGCGGACATGCGTGTGGCCGTAGAAGATGCCGGCGATCCGGTAGGGCTTCAGCGCCGCGTGGAAGGCCGCGACGTCGGCGTAGTCCCACTCGTGCTTCAGGACGACGTCGTCCGGCACCTCGCCGCAGTAGCGCGCGAAGTCGACGTGGTGGGCGATGACGACGGGCCGGCCGGAGCCGCCGACGTGCTTCGCGAGGTCGGCGACGAGGAAGTCGAGGCTGTCGACGGGGTCGTAGCGGCGCTTGCGCTTCACTTCCTTGACCTGGCCGACGGTGATGCCCAAGTGGATGAAGTGGACGGGGCCGGCGTCCCAGGAGTAGTGGAGCCCGTTGGCCGAGACGCCCTTGAGGTTCTTGCGGCGCTTGTTGCGGTCGATGATGCCGTCGAGGACGAGACCCTTGCCATGCGGGCCGTCGTGGTTGCCATGGATCTCGTAGACGGGGAACTTCAGCCGGCCTTCGGCGCCGTCGAGCCCGTAGTCCTTCTGCCACTCGGCCCATTCGGTCCGCTGCATCTGCTGGATGACCGCGCCGTTCTTGTCGCCGCTGTCGATGAGGTCGCCCACGTGGAGGAGAGCGTTCAATGGCGCGACCTGGCCGCCGCCGGCGCCCTCGTCGATCGCCCGGCCCGGCAGGGCGTTGAGCGTGTCGATCAAGCCCGTGTTGTAGGCGCGCGAGACCGGCTGCATCCGGGAGGGGTCGTCCTTGTCGGCGAAGTAATGCGTATCGCCCACGACGGCGAAGGCCGCGAGCGGGGCGGACGGCTTGGTCGCCTCGGCGCCGAGCAGCCAGGGACGGGCGAGGGCCGCGGCGGTCGCGCCGGCGCCCAGCTTCAGGAAGGACCTGCGGGGTAGCATGCTTTCTTCATAGAAGCGGCCCGCCGGACCTCAAACGCTTATCGGGGACACACCCACTTAATGGGGTCAGACCCTATTAATGGGGTCAGACCCCATTAAGTTGACTGACCCCGGAGGAACCACGGTGGACAGGCTGGGTCGGAAGGGTTACCCCATACTCATGCGCCACGCCCTGCTCCTCGCCCTCGCCCCCCTGTTGGCCCACGCAGCCCCGGCCGAGCCGAAGTTCCGCCTCCAGGAGATCGACAAGGTCTCCATCGGCTACGGCCTCGCGATTGCCGACGTGAACGGCGACGGCAAGCCGGACATCCTCCTGGCCGACCAGCACACGGTGCAGTGGTACCAGAACCCGACCTGGCAGAAGCACGTGATCGCGGAGAACCTGACGAAGCTGGACCACGTGTGCATCGCGGCCCAGGTGGTCGACGGTAAGTGCGAGGTGGCCGTCGGCGCGGGCTGGAACCCGTCCGACACGGTCAATAGCGGCGCGGTGTTCTACCTGCAGGCGCCGGCCGACCCGACCCAGAAGTGGACGGCGATCGCGCTCCCCCACGAACCGACGGTGCACCGCATGCAGTGGGTGCAGGTCGACGCCAAGCGCTGGGATCTCGTCGTGCAGCCGCTCCACGGCCGCGGGAACAAGAATTCCGCCGGCGTCGGCGCGAAGATGATCGCCTACGAGAAGCCGGCCGACCCGAAGCAGCCCTGGAAACTCGCCGTCGTGAACGAGGTCGGCCACGTCACCCATAACCTGCAGCCGATCCGCTGGGGGACCGGCCCGGCCCAGCAGATCCTCTCCGGCTCCAAGGAAGGCATCTGGTTGAACAGCTTCGAGGCGGGCGCCTGGAAGCAGACGGCCCTGACGAACGTCCCGACGGGAGAACTGCGCGACGGCAAGCTCGCCAACGGCCAGCGCTTCCTCGCGACGGTCGAGCCGTTCCATGGCACGACTTCCGCGATCTACACGCAGGACGCCGAGGGTAAGTGGGTCCGCCAACATCTCCTCGATGGCTTCAAGGAAGGCCATGCCGTCGCGTGCGCCGACTTCCTCGGTACGGGCTCGGACCAGTATGTGGTGGGCTGGCGCGGCGCCGACCCGGGCATCCGCCTGCTGACGCCGCTCGACCCCGCGGGCAAGACCTGGCGCACCAGCACGCTCACGACCAAGGAGGTCG
>JBEBDN010000092.1:0-25617 GCA_041156945.1 Verrucomicrobiota bacterium
GCGTCCATTGTCCGCCGCCCCATTCCTTCTGCCAGTCCCGCGCGGAGACGTCGTTCGCGCAGCAGTAGCCGAGCACGTAGTCGAGGGCTTGCGCCGGGCTCACGTTGCGGCAGTCGCGCCCGATGACGACGGCCAGCTCGCCTTCGTAGTCGACCTTGTCGCTGCGGAGGAAGCGGGGCAGGCGGACGACGGCCTCGTGCCCGACGACGCTGGCCGGGTTCTTCATGAAGATCGTCGGGTGGGGCTGCTGCGCGGCGCCGAATTCCTTCGCGTGGTCGGCGTAGTTCACGCCGGCGCAGAAGAGGGCGGTGGGGCGCACGCAGGGCAGGGGGAGTCCGGGGCTGACGACTTGGGGCGTCGCGAGGAAGCGCCCGCCGCGGGGGGCGACCTGCCGCCAGGTGCCGTCGGCTTCGGCGATGGCCTGCACGGGCCGGCCGGTGAGCGTGTCCATGAACGCGTAGACTTTCATCGCTCACGACTTTGCAGGGGTCGTGCCGAAAGGCGAACCTCCCCGCTAAACGGAAGTTTGTGGGCATTTAGGCCCGGTTTTTGGCGAAGGGGAACTATCGGGGGTTGTCGCGTGTCGAGTTTTCGCCCTACCTAGCCCCATGCGATTGCCCCGTCGTTCCTTCCTGCGTAATGCGGCTGTTGCCGCCGCCGGCTTCACCATCCTGCCCCGCCACGTGCTCGGGCGAGGTTTCGTCCCGCCGAGCGAGACGCTGAACCACGTCATCGTCGGTTGCGGCGGCATCTCCGGCTCCGGCGCCCATTTCGGCGACCACATGAAGGGCGCCCACCGCGTCCTCGCCGTGTGCGACGTCGACGACAACCACGCCCGCAACCGCGCGAACCAGGTCAAGGCCGCCGGCGGCAACACGCCGATCAGCACGCGCGATTTCCGCGAAGTCATCGGCCTGGCCGACGCCGACGTGGTGCACGTCTGCACGCCGCCCCATTGGCATGGCGTCATCGCCGCCCAGGCGGCCCGCGCCGGCAAGGCGGTCTGGTGCGAGAAGCCCCTGACCCGCACCATCGGCGAAGGCCTGGCGCTCCGCAAGGTGGTCCAGGCGACCCGGGTGCCGTTCCGCGTGAACACGTGGTTCCGCCTCAACCGCACCAACTATTACGGGGTCGGCCCCGCCCGCGAGATCCGGCGCGTCGTCGCCAGCGGCGTCCTCGGCGGTCCGCTCACCGTGCGCCTCGCCTGCGTCGGCGGCATCGCCTGGAAGGTGAACCTTTGGGTCGGCAAGCCGAACCTCGAGCCGCAGCCGGTGCCCGCCCACCTCGATTGGGACATGTACTGCGGTCCTTCGCAGCTGATTCCCTACCACCCGCACCGCGCCCACGGTTCCTTCCGCGGCTATTGGAACTTCGACCAGGGCGGCCTGGGCGACATGGGGCAGCACTTCCTCGACCCGGTCCAGTACTTCCTCGGCAAGGACAAGGAGTTCCCGGTCTCCGTGGAGGCCGACGCTCCCCCGCAGGACGCCATGGCCTGCGGCGTCTGGAAGACGGTGACGCTGACCTATGCGGATGGCACGCGCATCATCCTCGAGTCCGAACTCGCCGAGCGCGGCGAGAAGCCCTTCATCGAGGGTCCGAACGGCAAGCTGTTCGCCAACCTGCGCTCCGACCGCCCGGAACTGATCCGCAAGGCGATGGAGTTCCCGCTGCCCGAATACCAGGAGGACGACTTCGACGCCTGCGTGCGCGACAAGCGTCCGTTCGGCTACGGCGTCGACGAGGCCTTCCATAGCTCGACCATCGTCAACCTCGCCGCCCTCGCCGTCCGCCTCGGCCGTCCGCTCAAGTTCAAGCCCGACGGCTCGGGCTTCGTCGGCGACGCCCAGGCCGACCGCCTCCATTCCCCCGTGCTCCGCGGGCCGTGGTCGATCTAACCTCCCGCCTTTCCCGACCATGAAGCTTTCCCTGTCCCTCCTGCTCCTCGCCGCCGCCGCCGTCGCGGCGGAACCGGCCAAGCCGGCCGCGAAGCCCGCCGCCAAGCCGGCCCCGGCGAAGGCCGCGCCCACCCCCGAGCAGCTCGCCGCCGCCGCCCGCGTCCAGGCCATGCAGGAGATGATCAACGCCGCCCGGCAGTTCCCGGTCGCGACGCCGGCCGCCCAGGCCTTCTTCGATAAGCTCCGCGCCCAGCGCGCGGCCGTGACGGACCCCGAGGCGCGCGCCGCCCTCGACCAAGCCCTGGCGATGGATCCCGCCGTCGCCGTCCGCCTGCCGCTCGGCGATGCCGCCGTGAAGGCCGTCGACCTGCCGGTCGGCACGACGCCGGAGACCAAGCTCGGCGAACTGGAGCGACAGCTCGACCTCGGGCAGGCGCCCGGCGCGCTCACCGTCGCGGAACTGACGGACCTCGCGGGCGGGGCGGAGTTCGCCGCCGCCCATCGCGCCGCCCGCCTGCTGCGCCGCGTCGATCCGGCCGCCGCCGCGCCCCTGCTGTGGGCGCGCCTCGCCAAGCTGACTTCCCGCGAGCAGGTGCAATTGACCGAGGATGAGATCCTGCGCCTGCCGGTGAAGCTGGCCGGCGCCGGCGCCCCGGCCGCCCCGACGGGGTCGCTGGCCGCGAAGGCCGCGTTTCTCCGCGTCTCCGCCGTGCGCGCTTCCGTGGCCTTGTCCAAGGAGGCCCTGCTCCCGTTGCTCAAGTCCACCGCCGCCAACGAACTCAACGAGGCCGCCTGGGAGGCGGTGCCCCGCGTCTTCGCGCGCGCGGATCGCCCGGCGCTGGAGGCCGCGGCCAAGGAACTCTTCGACGCCGCCGCCAAGGCCCGCGAGGCGAAGGCCGAGCCCGGCCGCCTCTACCCGAAGGCCAAGGCCGCGCTGGACGCCCTGCGCTGAGCGGTTCGCTTCCGCGATTGTCGCTTGCCCCGCCGAGGCCTTGGGCCTTGCAATGGGGCATGCCGCCCGCCGCCACCAAGGATGCCGCGCCCAACCTGCTCCTCGCGGGTTTCATGGGCACCGGGAAGTCCGCGCTCGGCCGGCAGCTCGCCAAGCGCTGGCGCCGACCGTTCCTCGATACGGACGAACTCGTCGAGAAGCTCGCCGGCACCACCATCGCCGACATCTTCGCCGAGCACGGCGAGGAGCATTTCCGCGCCCTCGAGCGCCAGGTGGTCGAGTCCCTGCTTCCCGCGCAGGGGGCCGTCATCGCCTGCGGCGGCGGGTTGGTCGTCCCGGCGGGCATGGGCGAGCTCGTCCGCAGCAAGGGCGTCGTCATCACCCTCTTCGCCTCCGTCGACACGATCCTGCGGCGGACCTCCGGCAACAACCGCCGGCCGTTGCTCAAGGGCGACGACCCCGAGGCGCGCATCCGCGACCTGATGAAGAAGCGCGAACAGGCCTACCTGCAGGCCGGCATCGCCGTCTACACCGATGGACGGTCGCTGCAGCAGCTCTGCGTCATCGTCGAGCGGGTCTACGAGCGCGAAGTGCGGGCCGCCCTCAAGGGCCCGGGCAAGCGTCGGGATTGACCCACGGTTCGCCCGTCGGCGCGAGGTCGCGTTGCGCCCGCAGGCAGGCCAGGAAGTCGGCGCGGCGGATCGCGCAGGCCCCGAGGCTGCCGAGGTGCGCGGTGGGGACTTGGCAGTCGATGAGCGCGAAGCCGGTCGCGCGCAGGCGTTCGACCAGGCGGACGAAGCCGACCTTGGAGGCGTCGCTGCGCCGATGGAACATGGATTCGCCGTGGAAGATCCGGCCGATGGCGACGCCGTAGAGTCCGCCGACGAGCTCGCCGCGCCAGCTCACCTCGACGCTGTGCGCATGGCCGCGGCGGTGCAGGGCGACGTAGGCGGCGACCATGTCCTCGGTGATCCAGGTGCCGTCCTGGCCGGGTCGCGGCACCGCGGCGCAGGCGCGCATGACGCCCTCGAAGTCCCGGTCGAAGGTGACCCGCCAATCGGCCTTGCGGAGCGTCCGCCGGAGGCTGTCCGTGACGCGGAGCTCCTCGGGCCAGAGGATGAAGCGGGGGTTGGGGCTCCACCATTGCACCGGCTCGCCCTCGGAATACCAGGGAAAGATGCCGGCCCGGTAGGCCGCGAGGAGGGTGGCGGGCTCGAGGTCACCGCCCGTCGCCATCGGGGCTTGGGCCGGGGCCTTGGCCGGGTCGCCGCGGTTCCACTCTTTCATCGGTCCGCCATCAAGGCCCGACCGCCGGAGGGGGCAAGTTCAGTCCTTGGTGATGTTGTAGACCGACGGAATCGAGATGCCGAGTTCGGCGGCGATTTCGCGGACGGGGACGTCCTTCTTCCGCAGGGCCTTGGCCTTGGAGCGCATCGCGTCGCTGATCTGGGCGCGGGCGCGGTTGGGGCGGGAGAGCAGCTTGACGAGCCGGCGGGCCAGCTCGTTCTTGGAGAGGGAAGAGACTTCTCGCTCGATCAGGGAGCGGCGCTCCGTGTGTTCGTCCTCCCAGGTCTGCACGGCCAGGTCGCGGGCCCGGGCGAGGGCGGCGCGGACATAGGCGTCCTTCGAGGTGAAGGCGGAGGGGTCGAGGTCGATCTTCATGGAAAAGTTGTTTTATGACGGGAAACGGAGCAGGGAAGGGGCTTTGTCAAACACTTGTTAAAACCAAGTTTTATAATAAATGAGAAAAGTCAAATCGCCACGCCCCTTAGACCGCGGAAAGACGCCTTAGTTGCCGCCTAAAGGCTCCACTCCAGCATCCGCCGCAGCGGCACCTCCGCGGCGGCCCGGACGGACTCGGGCAGGACGATCTCCGGCGAGCCGTTTTTCAGGCAATCCCGGACCTTCGCGAGGGTGTTCATCTTCATGAAGCGGCACTCGTTGCAGGAGCAGCGGTCGGTCGGGGCGGCCACGAAGGTCTTGCCGGGGACTTCCCGCCGGAGGCGGTGGATCATGCCGGCCTCGGTGGTCACGATGAGGGTGTCCGCGGTCTGGCGCCGGCACCAGTCGACCATCAGTTCGGTCGAGCAGACCATGTCGGCCATCTCGCGCACGGCCTCGGTGCATTCGGGGTGGGCGACCACGGGCGCGCCCGGATGGGCGGCCTTGGCCCGGAGCAGCGCGCCCGGGGTGAACTGGACGTGGGCGTAGCAGTTCCCCGGCCAGAGCTGCATCGCGCGGCCCGTCTTGCCGGAGACCCAGCGGCCGAGGTTCTGGTCGGGTACGAAGAGGATGCGGCGGTCGGCCGGGACCTGGCCGACGATCTTGCTGGCGTTGCCGCTCGTCACGATGACGTCGGACAGGGCCTTCACGGCTGCGCTGCAGTTGATGTACGCGACGACGTAGAGCGAAGGGTCGGCCGCCTTGACCGCGGCGAGCTTCTCCGCCGGGCAGGAGTCGGCGAGCGAGCAGCCGGCCTCGAGGTCGGGCAGGAGCACGCGGCGGGTCGGGTTCACGATCTTCGCCGTCTCGGCCATGAAGTGGACGCCGCAGAAGACGATCGTCCCCTGCGTCGCGGCGGCCGCCTTGTAGGCGAGGCCCAGCGAATCGCCGACGAAGTCGGCGACGCCCTGGATGTCCTCGCACTGGTAGTTGTGGGCGAGGATGAGCGCGTCCTTCTCCGCCTTGAGCGCGAGCACCTCGCGTTGGAGGTCGGACAGGGGCGTGCCGCCGGCGGGCAGTGGCGGGAAGACGGAAGCCGTGGGGTAGGGGATCATGGGCGGTGGGTCCGGCGCTTCTGGCAGCGTTCGCAGAGCGCGGTGACCTGGAGTTTCTGGGAGATGGGGCGCATGCCGTGCTTGGCGGCGACGGCCTTGCCGTACCACTCCATGAACGGCGCTTCGACCTCGACGATCGTGTCGCAGCTCTCGCACACGAGCTGGGCGCGGAAGTTGGCCGAGCCGACCTCGGCCAGGTAGTACTTGTGGTCGCGTCCTACGTCGACCTCGCGGATCACGGCGCTCCCGACGAGCAGGGGGATCGCCCGGTAGATGGTCGCGCGGGACACGGTGCGGTCCAGCGAGCGGGCCTTCTTCAGCAGGTCCTCGGCGGTGTAATGGCCGGGGAGCGCGCGGGCGGCCTCGAAGACGGCCATGCGTTGGCGCGTGGCCCGGAGGCCCTTCTCCGCGATGTAGGTGCGGAAGGCTCCGGATTGTTCCGTGGTTTCTGGGGGCGTCGACTTCGGCATCCGCTTTTGAGACTGTTTTGATACCGTCGGAGCCGGCCGTCAAGCGTGGGACGAGTCATTGACACCGGGGCCTCGCACCCCTTCATTTGACCCTCTTTTCCCTCGGGAAAGGCCCCCCACGATGTACCACAACACGGACGACCTGCGCATCCGCACCCAGCTCCCGCTCCTTTCCCCGGCGGTCGTGCTGCATGAACTCCGCCCCACCGAGCGGGCCACCGAGGTCGTCGCCCAGGCCCGCAAGGAGGCCGCCCGCATCCTCTCCGGCCAGGACGACCGCCTGCTGGTCATCGTCGGCCCCTGCTCGGTCCACGACCCCAAGGCCGCCCTCGAGTACGCCGCCCTGCTCGGTCAGGAAGCCCGGAAGCATGCCGCCGACCTCCTGGTGGTCATGCGCGTCTATTTCGAGAAGCCCCGCACCACCGTGGGCTGGAAGGGCCTGATCAACGACCCCGAGGTCGACGGCTCCTTCAAGATCAACGACGGTCTCCGCCTCGCCCGCCGCCTGCTGGCCGACATCGCCGACGCGGGGCTGCCCGCCGCGACGGAGTTCCTCGACCCGATCACGCCCCAGTACCTCGCCGACCTCGTGGCCTACGGCGCCATCGGCGCGCGCACGACCGAGAGCCAGATCCACCGCGAACTCGCCTCGGGCCTCTCCATGCCGGTCGGCTTCAAGAACGGCACCGACGGTTCCGTCCAGGTCGCGGTCGACGCCTGCCTCTCGGCCCGTTCTTCCCATTGGTTCCCGTCCGTCACCAAGGACGGCGTGGTGGCGATCTTCCAGACTTCCGGCAACCCCGATGCGCACGTCATCCTCCGCGGTTCCAGCAAGGGCCCCAACTACGGCGCCGAGGGCGTGGCCGACGCCGCGACCCGCATCCAGAAGGCCGGCCTGACCTCGCGGATCGTCGTCGACTGTTCGCACGGCAACAGCTCCAAGGACCACCGCCGCCAGCCGCTCGTCGCGGCCGACGTCGCGGCGCAGGTCGCCGCCGGCGCCGCCGCCATCGGCGGACTGATGATCGAAAGCCACCTCGTCGAGGGGCGCCAGGATTGGAAGGGGCGCGACGCCTCGACCTACGGCTGCAGCATCACCGACGCGTGCATCTCCTTCGCGCAGACCGTCCCCGTGCTGGACGGGCTCGCCGCCGCCGCCCGCGCCCGCCGCGCCCTCGCCAAAGCCTGACCTTCCCGCCATGAACTCCGTCCTCAAGCTCCTCCTCGAAGGGGAGGCCCTCGACACCCCGCAGCTCGGCAAGATCCTCGGCCTCGGCGCCGACGCCGTGGAGCGCGAGCTGGCCGAGCTCCGGCGCCAGGGCGTGCTGCTCGGCATGCGGCCCGTGCTCAACCCGAGCTTCGAGGCCGAGCGCCGCGTCCGCGCGGTGATCGAGATCAAGATCCGCCCCGAGGGCATCGGCGGCTTCGACGGCATCGCCGAGCGCATCAGCTCCTTCGAGCAGGTCGAGAGCTGCTACCTGATGTCCGGCGGCTACGACCTCCTCGTCGTCGTCACGGCCGACAACCTCTACAAGGTCGCGGGCTTCGTGCACGAGCGCCTCGCCCGCATCGAGGGGGTCCAGGGCACCTCGACGCACTTCTTCCTCCGCGCCTACAAGAAGGACGGTTTCGTGGTGACGGCCGACGGCGTCCGCCGCGACCAACCCTCCGTCAGCCCCTGAGCGCCGACCATGGACGAATCCGGCCGTTTTGTCGCGCGTCACGTCACGTCCCTGCCCAAGTCGGGCATCCGTGACTTCTTCGCCATCGTGTCCAAGATGAAGGACGCCGTCTCGCTGGGCATCGGCGAGCCCGACTTCGTCACCCCCTTCCACATCCGCGAGGCGGCGATGAACGCCCTCGAGAAGGGCCGCACCTCCTACACCGACAACCGCGGCACGAGCCAGCTCCGCGAGGAGATCTCCCGCTACGTCGCCAAGCACTACGGGCCGGAGTACAACCCGGAGACCGAGATCCTCGCCACCATCGGCGTCTCCGAGGCGCTCGACATCCTGCTCCGCGCCACGTTGAACCCGGGCGACAAGGTGCTCTACCATGAGCCCTGCTACGTGTCCTACGCGCCCAGCGTGACCCTCTGCCACGCCGAGGCCGTCCCCGTCCGCACCACGTCCGCCGACCAGTTCGCGCTCGACCCCGCCGCCCTGCGCGCCGCCTGGCAGCCGGGCTGCAAGGTCCTCGTCATCAACTTCCCGACGAACCCCACCGGCGGCACCGCCGACCGCGCCAAGCTCCAGGAGATCGCGAAGTTCGCCATCGAGAAGGACCTGCTCGTCGCGTCCGACGAGATCTACTCCGAGCTGACCTTCGAGGGCGACCACGTGTCCATCGCGTCGCTCCCGGGGATGCGGGAGCGCACGGTCTTCCTGCACGGCTTCTCGAAGGCCTTCGCGATGACCGGCTTCCGCATCGGCTACGCCTGCGGTCCGGCGGCCGTCATCGACGGCATGCTCAAGGTGCACCAGTACGGCATCATGTGCGCCTCCATCATCAGCCAGGAGGCCGCGGTCGAGGCCCTGCGCAACGGGCGCGATTCGATGCTGCACATGCGCGACAAGTACCGCGAACGGCGCGACTTCATCGTGCGCCGCTTCAACGAGCTCGGCCTGCCGTGCCACCTGCCGCGCGGCGCCTTCTACGCCTTCCCCCAGGTCTCCGTCACGGGGCTGGATTCGATGACCTTCGCCCAGAAGCTGCTCGAGCAGCAGAAGGTGGCGATGGTGCCGGGGACGGCCTTCGGCGCCGCCGGCGCCGGCTTCTGCCGGGCCTCCTTCTCGACCAGCTACGAGCGCATCCACGAGGCCGGCGAGCGGATTGCCCGCTTTTTGGACGGCATCCGCCGCGGTTGAGCGTCCTTGCTTGCTAGCGGGGCGTTCCCCCGCGACGCTGGGGGTTCATGGAACGGAACACCGAAATCTCCCGTGCGGTAGCCATCGTGGGCCGTCCCAACGTCGGCAAGAGCCGGCTCTTCAACCGCCTGGTCGGCCGCCGCATCTCGATCGTGCACGACCAGCCCGGCGTCACCCGCGACCTCATCACGGCAGAGGTCGACGACGGCCGCTACACCCTCATGGATACGGGCGGCATCGGCCTCTACAAGGCCGAGCTCACCCCGAAGGTGGTGGCCGACGCCGTCGAGGAGCAGGTCGGCTTCGCCCTCGCCGCCGCCGCCCTCGTGCTGCTCGTCGTCGACGCCACCGAAGGGTGCACGCCGCTCGACCTCGAGGTCGCCGCGCAGCTGCGCCTCGCGGGCAAGCGCGTCATCGTCGTGGCCAACAAGGCCGACACCGAGGACCGCGACGGGCTGTTCGGGGAGTTCTTCGCCCTCGGCTTCGGCGAGCCGGTGCTCGCCTCCGCGGAACACGGACGCGGCATCCCCCAGCTGGTCGCCCGCATCGGGGCGGTCCTCGGTCCGGCCCCGCTGCCCGAGCGCGACGACGGTCCCCGCGCCATCCGCCTCGCCCTCGCCGGCCGGCCCAACGTCGGCAAGAGCTCGCTGGGCAACCGCCTGCTCGGCGGCTCCCGCCTCATCGTCAGCGAAGTCGCCGGCACGACCCGCGACCCGGTCCGTTCGCGCCTTTCCCGCGCCAAGGCCGACGGCTCGAAGGCGGCCTTCGTGCTGGTGGACACCGCGGGCCGCCGCACCGCCAACAAGCGCGACACCCTCGACTTCTTCTCCCAGACCCGCGCGGAGGAGATCCTCGCGGAGACCGACGTGGTCTTCCTCGTGCTCGACGCGGGGCAGGGCGTGACGCGCATCGACAAGCAGCTGGCGGGCGAGCTCGCGCTGCTGGGCTGCGGCCTCGTCATCGTGGTCAACAAGTGGGACCTGGCGAAGCAGGCCTTCCGGGAGGAGAACATCGACGGCTTCGAGGACGAGGAGGAGTTCCGCGCGAAGTTCCGCGCCGCCGTGCGCCGCGAGCTCTTCTTCCTGCCGGAGCCGCCGCTGCTCTTCGTCTCCGCCAAGACCGGCCTGCGCGCCGAGGACATGCTGGACGCCGCCGAGGGCGTCTTCCGCCGCGCCGGCACCGCCATCCCGACCGGCCGCATCAACCGCGTGATCCAGGATTTGATGACGAAGCGGCCCCCGCGCATGGTCTCGGGCAAGCGCTTCAAGTGCTACTACGTCACGCAGGTCTCCAAGCGGCCCATCCGCTTCCGCCTGTTCTGCAACTCGGAGGAACGCCTCGAGGACGCCTACCAGCGCTTCCTCGTGAAGGGCGTGCACGAGGAGTTCGACCTGGCCGGCGTCCCGGTCTTCCTGGACATCGTCGGCAAGCCGAAGCAACCCGGCCGCCGCGGGGCCGGCACGCCGCCCGGCGGCAAGGACGCCGCCCCGGCCGCCCCGGCTCCGGCCAAGCCCGCCGCGAAGGCGGTGGCGCGTCCCGCTCCGTCCGCCTCCAAGCCGCGCATCGGCAAGGTCCGCGTCTCCCGCGGCCCGACCAAGCCGGTGAAGAAGGCCTACACCCGCTGGGATAAGCCGCGTTCCCTCAAGGGTCGCGCCGCCCGTCAGGCGCGGAAGTGACCCCGGCCATGGCGACCGCCGCTCCGACGAACCCTCCGCGCCGTCTGGCGCTGCTCGGCTCGGATGAGATCGCGCTCCCCGCCTTCCGCGCGGCGGCGGCCTTGCCCGGGGTCGTCATCGTGGCGGTCTACTCGCAGCCGGACCGTCCCGCGGGGCGCGGCCAGGAGATCCAGCCGAACGCGGTGACCGCCTGGGCCCGCGCGGCCGGCCATGTCGTCCGCCAGCCCGAACGGCTGGGCCCCGAGCATGCCGCCGAGCTCGCGGCCGACGGCGTCGACCTCGGCGTGGTCATGGCCTACGGGCAGATCCTGAAGGACGATTTCCTCGCCGCCCCGCGCCTCGGGCTCGTGAACTTCCACGGTTCGCCGCTGCCCGCGTTGCGCGGCGCGACGCCGGTCGAGGGCGCCCTCGCGTCCGGTTGGGCGCGCACCGGCGTCTCCCTCCAGCAGGTGGTGCGCCGGCTGGATGCGGGCCCGCTGCACGCGGTGGCCCACCTCGACATCGGACCGGACGAGGGTCGCGCCGCCCTGCGCGCCCGCCTGGGCGAATTGGCGGGGCGCCTCGCGGCCACGGCCCTGCCGGGGATCCTCGCCGGCTCCTCGTCGCCGCGGCCGCAGGACGAAGCCGCCGCCACGTTCACGCGCCGGCTGACGCGGGCCGACGCCGCGCTGGATTTCCGCGTCCCCGCGGCGACCTTGGCGGCGCGCATCCGGGCCCTCGAGGGTTGGCCCGGTTCGACCTGCGAGCACGCCGGCGTCGTGCTCAAGGTCGGCGCCGCCTCGGCCGAACCGGCCGCTCCGGGGCCCGCGCCCGGCACGATCCTCTCGGCCGACCGGAACGGCGTCCGGATCGCCTGCGGCGACGGCGTCTTGGCGATGACGCGGCTGCAGCGCCCGGGCGGCAAGATGTTGCCCGCCGGCGAATTCCTGTCCGGCCACCCGCTCGCGCCCGGTGAAGTCCTGGCTTCCGTCCCGATGCCGCCCCTGGTCGGCGACGCGCCTTTCCCGCGGCCGCCGAAGGCGTAAGCGCTTGATTCGACGGGGGGATTTCGGTGTCATCCTGACATGCGCGTTCTCCTCCTGTCCTGGCTCCTGACGGCGGGACTCGGCGCGCAGACGCCGCCCCCCAAGGAGATCAAATTCCAGGATATCGGCGGCGGTACGTTCGCCGGTTTCACCGAGGACGCGAAGGCCGAGAAGGCTTGGGAACTTTCCGCCGAGCGGATGAAGCCCGCGGGCGAGGCCGGGGCCTGGGACCTGGAGAAGATCGAACTGCGGTCGTTCCGGGACGGCAAGCTCCAGACGACCTTCGCGAGCCCGTTCGGCGTCGCCACGCCCGAACGCAAGGCCGCCCAGGGCGCGGCCCCGGTCGTGGTCCGCTCGGCCGCCTTCAATCTGACCGGCCTGGGCTGGAGCTGGCGTTCGACGCCGCAGGGCGACGCCTTCGCCATCCTCGCCGGCGTCGCGGCCGAGCTCGATCTCGCCAAGCCCGTCCTGCAACGGACGCGCATCCGCGCCGACCGGCTCGACGCCGCCGCGGTCGAGCGCGGCACGCGGTTCACCTTCGTCGGCCAGGTGGTCGTGGACCGCCGCGACGAGCGCCTGACCTGCGAGCGGGTGGTCTGCCTCGTCGAGGAAGGCCCCAAGGGCGAGGCGCTGTGCCGCTCGATCCTCGCCCAAGGCAAGGTCGTCCGGGTGGCGGGTCGCCAGACCCTGACCGGGGCGGCGGCGGATTACGACCTGCCGCGGGAAGCGCTCCTGCTCACCGGCGGCGTCACCCTGACCGAGCCGGGATTCCGCGCCGTCGCGGGTAGTCTCCGGCACGACGGGAAGTCCGACGTCACGACGTTGGAGGCGCCCGACGAGGCCCAGCCGGTGAAGCTCACCCTTGCCCGCAAGGATGAACCCGAGACCGAATTGACCGGCCGCACCGTGGTCATCCGCCGGGACGCCAAGGCCGAGCGCACCCTCGTCGAGCTCTCCGGCCGCGCCACCTACGTCGCCGGCAAGGATCGCCTCGAGGCGGCCCGTCTGGTGGCCACCGAGGCCAAGGGCGCCACGGTCGACCTGGTCGCCACCGGGGGCGTGAAGGGTCGGGCGGATGACGCCGATTTCGAGGCGGCCGAAGCGCGGTGGGAGCGTTCCGCCGGCTTGCTGCGCCTGCTCGGGCGTCCCCACCTGCGTCAGGCCAACGGCTTCGAGGTGACCGGGGCTGGCATCTATTCCGACCGCAAGCGCGAGCGGCTCGAGGTGCGCTCCGCGCCCGGCGTCCGCGCCGCCGTGCGCCTGCCGGCCGACGAGACCCCGGGGGCCTTGCCCGGCCAAGCCGAGGCGGACCAGCTGGTGCTCACCGTCCAGCAGGGGGTGGTCGAGGCCGACCTCGCCGGCGCGGTGCGATACGCCTCGGGCCTCGTGACCGCCCAGTCCGACCGCCTGGTCGCCTTCTCCAAGCCCTTCAAGACGGGGCATGTGCTCAGCAAGGTCTTCCTCACCGGCAAGGTGACCTACGTGCAGCCCGGTCTGGCGTGCGCGGCCGAGCGCGTCGACTACGTGCCGGCCGTCGCCATCGAAGAGGTGCTCCAGAAGGATCGCCTCACCGGTCGTCCGCGCCTGCTCAACCTTTCCGGCGGAACGGACGCGGCGCGGCCGCGGCTCTTCGTCCAGTTCGCCGACGGCAAGAAGGCCGACTTCATCGCCGACTCGCAGGAGATCCTCGCCGGCACCGAGGGGGCCAAGTTCTTCCTGCGCGGCAACGTGGGCATGAAGGCCGATGGGGTCGAGGCCAGCTGCGACCTCCTCGAGGGGCTCGTCTCTCCGGACAAGAAAGGGCGCCTCGTCGCCCGCCTGATGGTCGGCCGCGGCAACGTCAACGCGCTCGCCGGCGACGCCGCCGCCCGGGGCCGCGTGCTCGAGGTCAAACCGGAGGAAGGGGTGGCCCGCCTGACCGGCGATGCCCGGTTGCGCACCCGCTCCGGCATCGAGGGCGTCCCGGCGAAGGAGGTCGTCTACGATTTCCGGACGAAGGGCTGGCGGATGGAGTCCGCGCCCGACCCGGCCCGGCCCGACCAGGTGGTGCGCCCGAAGATCTTCCTGGGCGAGGACTTCACGCTGCCGGCGGTCAAAAACCTCGACAACGGACGCTGAGAACGCCCTCCTTGGCTTATGGCTCCCACCGGCGAACAGGGTCTGGTCCGCGTCGAATCGCTCGCCAAGCACTACGGCCCGAAGGTCGCGGTGATGGACGTGAGCCTGCAGCTGAAGGCCGGCGAAATCGTCGGCCTCCTGGGCCCCAACGGGGCCGGCAAGACCACGACTTTCTACATGGTCGTCGGGCTGGTGCCGGCGACCTCCGGTCGCGTCTTCCTGGACGGACGCGACGTCACCGCGATGCCCATGTGGCAGCGGGCCCGCGCCGGGCTCGGCTACCTTCCGCAGGAAGCCTCCATCTTCCGCAAGCTCACCGTCTGGGAAAACGTCATGGCCGTGGTCGAGACCCTGGACCTCGCCGCCCCCGCGCGCCGGGAGCGCACCCAGCAGCAGCTCCATGACCTCGGCCTCGAGAAGCTGGCGAAGCAGCCCGCCTTCACCCTGTCCGGCGGCGAACGCCGCCGCCTCGAGATCGCCCGCGCGCTGGCCACCCAGCCTCGCTTCCTCCTGATGGACGAGCCGTTCAGCGGCGTCGACCCCATCTCCGTGGCCGAAGTCCAGGGCATCGTCCGCCGCCTGAAGGACCGCGGCATCGGCGTGCTCATCACCGACCACAACGTGCGCGAGACGCTCTCCATCGTGGACCGGGCCTACCTCATCCACCAGGGGCGGGTACTCGTCTCGGGCACGCCGGCCGACATCGTGAACAACCCCGAGAGCCGCCGCTATTACCTCGGCGAAGGCTTCAAGCTCTGACCTTATGTCCGACCAAGCCCCCGACACCCGCCCGGAATCGGTCTCCGTCCGCGAGTTCTTCGACTCCTTCCGCGACATGCTTCAGATGGAGCTCCTGGCCGGCGAGGCCGGTTTGGACAACGTCATCGCCGAGAAGTCGCTGAACCGCCCGGCCCTCGCCGTGACGGGCTATTTCAAGGAGTTCGCGCACAAGCGCCTCCAGCTCTTCGGGGCGGGCGAGATGGCCTACCTCGGCGACCAGACGGCCGCGGTCCGCGAGAAGCTGCTCGACGACGTCTTCGCCAAGGGAATCCCCGCCGTGGTGGTCTCGCGCGGGCTGCCGGCCGACGACATCCTCATCAAGCTCGCCGACCGGCACAAGGTCCCGCTCATCCGCACCCAGCTCAAGTCCAAGGACTTCTCGGCCGAGGCGACCGTGCTCCTCGAGGAGAAGTTCGCCCCGCGCACCAACCTGCACGCGACCCTGGTCGACATCAAGGGCGTCGGCGTGCTGCTCCGCGGCGCCTCCGGCGTGGGCAAGAGCGAATGCGCGCTCGCCCTCATCGAGCGCGGCCATTCCCTCGTCGCCGACGACTACGTCATCGTCACGCTGATCGGCGACCGCGAGCTGCAGGGCAAGTCCAAGGAGCTCAACCGCGGCTACATGGAATGCCGCGGCATCGGCATCATCAACGTCGCCTCCATCTTCGGCATCCGCTCCGTCCGCCTCGAGAAGCGCGTCGACCTCGTCGTCACCTTCGTCCTGTGGCAGCCCGGCATGGACGAGGAACGCTCCGGCCTGGAGGTCGAGACCTTCGAGGTCCTCGGCCGCAAGGTGCCGCACATGACCATCCCCGTGCGCCCGGGACGCGACATGGCCCGCCTCGTCGAGGTCGCCGCGATGGTGCAGGCGCTGCGCGGCATGGGGCACGACTCCGCCAAGGAATTCAGCGACCGGCTGATCCAGCACATGGCCCGCGGGGAGCACCCGAAGGCCTGACGTTCAGCCCTTCGGACCGTCCCAGCGGCAGTCCGCCATCACCCGCAGGCAGATTTCCCGGAGGTCGAACAGGGTGGCCTCGAGGTCCTGCGTCGCTTCGGGCGAGTTCAGCCGCGCCGCGGCGGGCAGGTTGGCCTGGAGGCCGATCGCGTGGTTGATCGAGGCGAGGGCGCGCTTCATGTGCACGAGCGCGAGGGGAAGGTCGCCGGTGTCGGTGGCGTTGATCGCCATCACCGCCTGGTGCTGCGCGTCCCAGAAGGCGAGCATGAGGTCGGCCCCGAGCTCGCCGCCGATCTCCGCGGGATTGGCGCGGCAGATCGTCCGCCAGGCCCCGATGAGCTGGATGCCGAGCGCCCGGGCCACGACGTAGACCGGGTGCTGGTGGATGCAGTAGGGGAGGTCGGCGTCGTCCTCGTCCTCGGCGGCGTCCTCGCCGTCGCCGGGGGCCCAGTCGGCGCTTTCCCAGCCCATGCGCCGGGCGCTCGCGTCGAGCCGGTCCGGGAACGCCTTCACCTCGTTGTAGTAGGACAGGAAACGGCCGACTTCGAGGTCGTTGCGGTGCAGGTACCCGGCCCAGTCCGCCTCGCCCCAGGAGGCGTTGCCGGAGCCGTCGAATTCACCTTGGGGATGGTCGCCGTCCTGCATCCCCCCAGCATTGCCCGAAAACGGCGGCTGGCAACCCCTTCTGCGAAAATCCCCTTGTCGCGAGGGCCGGGAAAGTGGCTAATCGGGCCATGGCCACGGATTTGCCCACCCTGACGACCGCCTTGGAGGCGGGCCGCGACCTCTCGGCCGCGGAGGCCGGCGCCGCCGCCGGGGCGATGATCGACGCCGGGATCGCCGACGACGCCAAGGCGGCTTTCCTGCTGGCGCTCGCCCGGCGCGGCGAAACCGCCCTCGAGGTCGCGGCCTTCGCCCATGCCTACCGCGAGCGCGCGCGGCGCGTCGACTTCGGCGATGTCCCGGCTCGGGCCATCGACATCGTCGGCACCGGCGGGGACCGTTCCGGCAGCTTCAACATCTCCTCCGCCAGTTCGCTGATCGTCGCCGCCGCCGGCGTGCCCGTGCTCAAGCACGGCAACCGCTCCATCACCTCCAAGTCGGGCAGCGCCGACTTCCTCGCCGGCCTGGGCGTCGCGCTGGAGGCCGGCGACGACCAGCTGCGCCGCGCCCTGCGCGAGGCGGGCTTCTGCTACCTCTACGCGCCGGCCTTCCATCCGGCCTTCAAGGCGGTGCTGGGCGTGCGCAAGCGGCTCGCCGAGCAGGGGCACAAGACGCTCTTCAACGTGCTGGGGCCGCTCATCAATCCCGCGCGGCCGGCGGCGATGATGGTCGGCGTCTACGACGAGCGCTGGGTGGCGCCGATGGCCGCCGCCCTCGGCGAACTCGGCGTGCGCCGCGGCCTGGTGGTCCATGGCCGCGCCGGCGGCGGCATGGACGAACTCACGACGGCCGGCGAGACGCGGGTCCGCGGTTGCGGCGAGCTCGCCGCGGTCGACGGCGTGTGGCTGCCCGGCGACTTCGGTTTCCGCACCTGCCCGGTCGCCGACCTGCGCGGGGGCTCCCCCGAGGAGAACCTCGCCTTGTTCTCCGACCTCCTGGTCGGCGCCGTCCCGGAAGGCCTGCTCGACACGCTTTGCCTCAGCGCCGGCGCGGCCCTCTGGGTGGCCGGTCGGGCCGCGGACCCGACGGCCGGGGCGGCCCGCGCGCGTCAGGTCATCCTCGGCGGCGAGCTGCGCGAGCAGGCCCGCCGGCTCCGCGAGGCCTACCGCGAAGGCTGAAGCTTTTCGAGCAGCAGGGCCAAGGTCCGTTCGGTGGCGCCCCGATTGCCTTGGTGCCAGGCCGCGCCCTCTCGGCCCATCGCCGTCCGGGCCGCGTCGTCGGCGACCAGCCGGGAGAGCAGGGCGGCCAGCGCCGGCCCATCCGGGGCCTTGCCCGCGGCGTTCGCCTGCTCGAGTCCGCGGCAGATGTCGCGGAAGTTGGACATGCGCGGACCGTAGACGATGGCGACCCCGGCGGCGGCGGCCTCGACGGGCGTCTGGCCGCCCTCGTGCGGGGCCAGGCTCTTGCCGCAGAAGGCGAGGTCCGCCGCGCGGGTGAGGCGCCGGAGTTCGCCGGTCGTATCGGCGAGGTGGACGACCGTGCCGGCGGGCGCGACGGGGCCGCCCGAGGAGCGTTGATGCCAGGCGAGCCCGCTGGCGCTGACTTCGGCGGCGACTTCCGCGCGGCGTTCGGAGTGGCGCGGGACGAGCAGGAGCCGCACGTCCTTGCCGGCGGCGCGTAGTTCGCGGACGTTGCGCAGGAGCAGGGCCTCTTCGCCTTTCCAGGTGGAGGAGCCGAGGAGCACGACCGTGCGCGGGTCGTCGCCGAAACCCAGGTCGACCCGGAGGCGCGCGCGTTCGTCGGCGGGCATCGGCGCGTCGGTGGCGACGTCGAACTTGATGTTGCCGGTGAGCGTCGCCGCGAAGCCAAGTTCGCGGAAGCGGCGGACGTCGCCCTCGCTGCCGGCGGCGATCTGCTGGAAGTGTCCGAGCACGTAGCGGGAGAGTTTCAGGAAGCGCCGATGGCGGGCGAAGGATTTGTCGGAGAGGCGCGCGTTGATGAGGAAGGCGGGGGCGCCGCGGGCGCGCGCCTGGGCGAGGTGTTCCGGCCAGAGCTCGCCTTCGACGAGGATGACGGCGTCCGGTTGGATCCGGCGCCATGCGAGCGCGCTGCAGGGCCAGAGGTCGGCCGGGAAGAGGCCGATGCGGTCGGCCACCTCGGCGTAACGATCCCGGGCCACCCGGTAGCCGGTGCTGGTCGTCGTGGTGAGGATGATCTCGGCCGTGCCGGTGGCCCGGAGCTGGCGGAGCAAAGGACCGATGGCCTCGATTTCGCCCACCGAGACCGCTTGGATCCAAAAACGGCGCTTACCGGGCTGCTTCGGGCCGACGGTCGGGAAAAACCCAAGTCTTTGGGTGAAACCGGCGCCATAGCCCCCGCGGCGGAGCATCCGCCAGAAATAGTAGGGTAGGGCCGGAATCAGCAGCAGCGGGAAGAGTATCCGGTAAGCCCAAGACATCGCGTTGCGCCGAACCTGCGGAGGCTCGGCTGGACTGTCAGTTCCAAAGGAGGCTCTTTTTGCCGATTTTCCCGCTTGCACGGGAGGCTGCGGGGTGTTTGAACCAACTTTCCCTCGTTTGAGGCGACCGCCGATCGCCCCGGACACCACAACCAAAACCCAGTCAAATACCTAGATCCAAAGTCCCCTCCTTCGGCAGGAAACGGGATACGGAGCCAAAAACATCATGAACATCACCGTTAAAGACCTCCTCGACGCCGGCGTGCACTTCGGTCACCAGACGCGCCGCTGGAATCCCCGCAGCCGTCCGTACATCTTCGACCACCGCAACGGCGTGTCGATCATCGACCTCGAGAAGACGCATGCGTGCCTCGCCGCCGCCGCCGCCTACGTCGAGGAAGCCGCCGCGAAGGGCAAGGAAGTGCTCTTCGTCGCCACCAAGCCGCAGGCCCAGGAGGTCGTGCGCCAGGCCGCCAAGTCGACCGGCATGCCCTTCGCCGTGAACCGCTGGCTCGGCGGCACGCTCACCAACTTCGCCACCATCAAGCGCTCGCTGGACAAGTACCGCAACTACCTCCGCATGGAGCAGGACGGTTCCCTCCTGAAGATGCACAAGAAGGAAGGCGCCGCCGTCCGCCGCGAGATGTCCCGCATGCAGCGCAACTTCGAGGGTCTCCTCGAGTACCGCGAGCTGCCGGCCGCGATGATCGTCGTCGACACCAAGCTCGAGGAGATCGCCGTCAACGAGGCCAACCGCCTCAAGATCCCGGTGATCGGCCTCTGCGACTCCAATTCCGATCCGACCCTCCTGCAGTTCCCGATCCCGGGCAACGACGACGCCGCCAAGTCCATCCGCCTCGTGGTGGAAGTGCTGACCCAGGCCGTCCAGGCCGGTCTCGCCCGCCGCAAGGTCGAGCGCGACCCGCGCAAGACCGTCACCCCGGTCTCCCGCCAGGATGCCGGCGACTCCGCCCAGCCGGAGGTCAACATCTCCAAGGAACTGCTCGACGCGAGCAGCGAACCGGCCGCCGAGGAAGGCGCCGCCGGCAAGCCCGTCCGCGCCCGCAAGACCACCAAGTAAGCGCCATGTCCGCCATCACCGCCCAGACGGTCAACGACCTGCGCCAGCGCACCGGCGCCGGCCTCATGGACTGCAAGAAGGCCCTCACCGAAGCCAACGGCGACATGGAGAAGGCCGTCGAGATCCTCCGCATCAAGGGGGTCGCGACCCGCAACAAGAAGGCCGACCGCAAGGCGTCCGAAGGCATCCTGGCCGTCCAGGTCGCCGCCGACGGCCGCTCCGCGACGCTGCTTGAGCTGAACTGCGAGACCGACTTCGTCGCCAAGAACGAGGCCTTCGTGGCCCTCGCCAAGGACCTCGTCGGTCAGGCCGCGTCCAAGGGCGTCGAGAACCTCCTCGACCAGCCCTACCACGCCGACGCCTCCCGCAAGGTGAACGACTACCTGAACGACCAGGTCACCAAGATCGGCGAGAACCTCAAGGTCTCGCGCGTCCTGAAGTTCGAGGCCAACGGCGTCGGCCGCGTCTCGGCCTACGTCCACACCGGCGCCAAGATCGCCGTCCTCCTCGAACTGGGCCTCAAGTCCCAGGCCGCCGCCGCCCACGCCGACGTCGCCGACCTCGCCCGCCAGCTGGCGATGCAGGTCGTCGCGAACAACGCGCGCTTCGTCCGCCGCGACGACGTCTCCGCCGACGTGGTCGCCAAGGAGAAGGAGATCGCCCTCGAGTTCACGAAGTCCGAGGCCGACAAGGCCATCGACGAGGCCAAGCGCGTCGTCGAGGACTACCGCGGCCAGCTCATCGAGCAGAAGGCCGCCAACAACGCCGAGGCCATCGCCGAGCTCGAGAAGCGCATCGTCGTCTCCGAGAAGCAGGTGATCGCCGCGGAGTCCCGCAAGAAGGGCCAGCTCTCCAACATCGAGAAGATCGTCGCCGGTCGCGTCGACAAGTTCTTCGCCGAGGCCTGCCTCCTCGAGCAGTCGTTCTTCCGCGACCCCGAGAAGAAGGTCTCCGACCTCCTGACCGAGGCCAAGGCCAAGGTCGGCGAGGAAGTCTCGATCGTCCGCTTCGTCCGCTTCCAGGTGGGCGAGACGGCCGCCGAGTAAGCGCCGCGCCGCCCGCTCCCGGGGCCGGCTTCCTTCGCGGGAAGCCGGCCCTTTGCTTTACAGGCGGTCCGGCCCGGTTAGGCTGAAGCCATGCGTTTCCGGTCCGACCTCTTCTGGCGCTGCGCGCGCGGGCATTGCCCGGACTGCGGCGCGGCCGACCAGCTGGAAGGCCTGGCGACGATCCCCGACCGCTGCGCCGCCTGCGGGATGGTCCTGCGCCGCCGGGAAGGCTTTTTCCTGGGCGCGATGGTCTGGAACTACGGGCTCACGGCCTTCGGCCTGCTGCCGGTCCTGCTCGTCCTGCGCGCCTACGATTGGATCGGCTTCGCCGCGGCGGTCTGGCTGGCGGTCGCGGTGCTGCTGCTCGTCCCTTGGCTGATCCACGGCTTCGCCTGGCGACTCTGGCTCGGCACCTACTACGGCTTCCTCCCCGAGCAGCTGCCGTCGTCGGGCCGTCGCCTCGACGACTGAATCAGTTCCGCCGCGCCGCCATCCGGCGGACCAGTTCGACGAGGAAGGCGGTGTCGCCGCGCGTGCCTTGCAGCAGGTCGACGGCCTCCGCGGTCAACGCCGCCACGCGCGCCTGCGCGGCGGGCACGCCGAAGAGCCCCGCGTAGGTCAGCTTGTTGTTCTGGGCGTCGGCGCCCACGGGCTTGCCCATCTGCACGGAGTCGGAGGTCAGGTCGAGCAGGTCGTCGACCAGTTGGAAGGCGATGCCGGCGGAACGTCCGGCGCGACGGAACGCTTCGACGTCGGCCGCGGACGCGGCGCCCACCAGGGCGCCCATCGCGAACGAGGCGCTGAGCATCGCGGCGGTCTTGCCGCGCAGGATGAACTCGAGGCGATCGGGGTCGGCCCCCGCGGCGAGTCCACCCATGTCCTCGGTCTGCCCGCCGACCAGCAGGCTCGGCCCGGCCGTCACGGCGAGCTCGAGCGTGAGGTCCCGCGACAGGGTGGGGCGGTCGCCGTAGCCGCGGGCCAGCAACTCGAACGCCAGCGGGATCAGGGCGTCGCCCGCGAGCAGCGCCGTGGCCTCGTCGAACGCCTTGTGGCAGGACGGGCGGCCGCGGCGCAGGTCGGCGTCGTCCATGCACGGCAGGTCGTCATGGATCAGGGAATACGTATGGATGCACTCGAGGGCGATGGCCGCGGGGCGGGCGTCGCCGGCCGGGTCGAAGGCCCGCGCCGCGGCCAGGGCGATGACCGGCCGCAGCCGCTTGCCGCCGGCCTCGAGCGAGTGGCGCATCGCGGCGTGCAGCCGCGCGGGGCGGGCGTCGGCCGGGGGCGTCAGCGCGCGCAGGGCCGACTCCACCTCGCCGATCAGGGCTTCGTGGATGGACTCGAACCGGGCGCCATCCATGGGGTTACTCCTCGG
Organism: Verrucomicrobiota bacterium; assembly: GCA_041156945.1. Classification (GTDB taxonomy): domain Bacteria; phylum Verrucomicrobiota; class Verrucomicrobiia; order Opitutales; family UBA953; genus UBA953. Next base: position 22,085 of record JBEBDN010000092.1, read on the forward strand.
TCGCGCCGAGGCGGAAGAAGGTGGCCGTCCGGCCGACGCTCCCGATGACCTCGCTGTCCGTCAGCTTGGCCAGTTCCTTCGCCTGGGCCTCCATGGCCTCGCGTTCGGCGGTGAAGCGCACCTTGACCAGGTCCGCGTTGCGGAAGGCGTCGTTCAGCAGCTTGGCGATGCCCGCGTTGACGCCCGCCTTGCCGACGAAGACCTTGGGGTCGAGGGTCTGGGCGAGGCTGCGGAGCTTGCCGCGTTCGGCGCCGGTGAGGCTGGGCTTGTCCTCGGGACCTGTTTCCATGCCGCTATGACGGTCGGGTGGAGCGGGGGAGTCAACGGACTAATGGCCCCGCTTGGCGCTTGCCCGCGGCGGCGCGGCGAGGTTGAGTCGGCCATGCTCCTGCAGCACCGCGCCTTCTTCGTCCGCGAGCAAGTGGCCGTGCTCCGCTTCGCCGACGCCTACGACCTCCTCGACCCGGTCTCGGCCCAGCCGATCGGCCTGGCGCAGGAGAAGCCCCGGTTGAAGTGGCTTCGGCTCCTCTTGAAGAAGCCGATGCTGCCCACGGAGATCGTGGTGCTCGAGGCCGATCGGCAGACCGTCTCCTTCCGGCTCGAGAAGGGGTGGTCCTTCTTCACGTCGAAGCTGGCCGTATTCGCCGCGGACGGACGCAAGCTCGGGTGCCTGCGCAACAAACTCTTCTCGCTGTCCGGCAAGCTGTTGGTCGAGGACGCGGAAGGCCGCCCGCTCGGGGAGTTCAGCGGCGATGTCTTCAGCTGGACCCGTCACCTCAAGGACCCAGCCGGTGTGGTCATCGGCACGATGGACAAGAAGTGGGCCGGCTTGGGCAAGGAACTCTTCACCTCGGCCGACAACTACCACCTCGAGGTCGCCCCCGCTTTCGCCGGCCAACCGGACAGGGTGGCCCTCCTGTTGGCCGCCTGCCTGGCCTACGACGTCATTTTTGCCGAAAACTAGACGTTTCGGGCCTGTGAATAACTTGGCCGGGGAGGGCTTTCCGGCTTGCCTGCCCCCCCGCCGACTGTCATTTCCAAGGCTCACTTCGTTAGGGAGAGGGGCGGAGCCCTTCTCACGCTGGTCGGTAGGCGAAAGCCTATTCCAGACGGAGCGCCCGGCCGTTCGGCGGGGCCTCGGGGATTTCCCCCAAGTCGGCCAAACCAAACCCAAACTAACCCAATAACAGCCATGTCGATCGACAAGTCGGATATCATCAAGAAGCACCAGCAGGATGCCAAGGACACCGGTTCGCCCGAAGTCCAGGTCGCCCTGATCACGGCCCGCGTCAACCACCTCACCGACCACCTTCGCTCCCACCGCAAGGATTTCCACTCGCGCCGCGGACTCATCATGCTGACGAACCGCCGTCGCAAGCTACTCTCGTACCTGAAGTCGACCGATCTGGACCGTTACAACGCCCTGATCGCGAAGCTCAACCTGCGCAAGTAACCGCCGCCTCCGGGCGTCTCGGTTCCCCAGACGTCCCGGCCTAGCGCCGGGACGTCCGCTTTTCCCACCCAAACCCAAAACCCGCCGGGCATACCGCCCGGCACAACACCCAACACAACATGAAACAGAAACACTCGGTGACCATCGAAGAACTCGGTATCACCATCAGCACCGGCTCCATCGCCCGTCTCGCCAACGGCGCCGTCACCATCAGCAAGGGAGAAACCACGCTCTTCGTGTCGGCCACCGCCGCCGAGGACCTGCGCTCCCCCGACCAGGACTTCTTCCCCCTGACGGTCGACTACCGCGAGAAGTTCGCCGCCGCCGGCCGCTTCCCCGGCAGCTACTTCCGCCGCGAAGGCAAGCCCTCCGACAAGGAGATCCTGACCTCCCGCCTCTGCGACCGCCCGCTGCGCCCGCTCTTCCCCGAAGGCTTCCTCAATGAAGTCCAGGTGATCGGCCTGCTGCTCTCGGCCGACCAGATCAACGACTCCGACATCCTGATGGTGAACGGCGCCTCCGCCGCGCTCCTCTGCTCCGACATCCCGTGGAACGGCCCGATCGCCGGCGTCCGCGTCGGCCGCATCGAAGGTCGCTTCGTCATCAACCCGACCCACGAGGAGCAGTACAACTCCGACCTCGACCTCATCTACGTCGGCAACGAGAACGACATGATGATGATCGAAGGCTCGGCCGACCAGCTGCCCGAGGCCGACTTCATCGCCGCCCTCGAGTACGCCCAGAAGGCCATCCAGCCGATCATCGCCGCCCAGCGCAAGCTCGCCGCGATGTACTCCAAGACCAAGCGCGTCTTCCCGCTCGTCGTCTGCGAGCCGAAGGCCCTCGCCATCTGCGAGCGCGTCGCCGGCGAAGGCGACCAGCTGAAGAAGGCGATCTTCCTCGCCTCCAAGAAGGAGCGCGGCGACGCCGTCAAGGCCGTGGTCGAGAAGGCCAAGGCCGCCTGCAAGGCCGAGCTCGGCGACGTCTTCGACGCCCGCCAGATCAAGATGGCCTTCGAGAAGCTCCAGGAGAAGGTCTACCGCAACGCCATCATCCAGACCGGGGAGCGCGCCGACGGCCGCACCCCGAAGGACCTGCGCCCGATCTCCTGCGAGGTCGACGTGCTCCCGCGCGTCCATGGTTCGTCGCTCTTCCAGCGCGGCGAGACCCAGGGCCTCGTGCTCGCCACCCTCGGCACCTCCAAGGACGCCCAGGAAGTCGACGCCATCACCGGCGGCCCCAGCAAGCGCTCCTTCCTGCTGCACTACAACTTCCCGCCCTTCTCGGTGGGCGAGACCGGCCGTTTCGGCATGACCTCCCGCCGCGAGACCGGCCACGGCAACCTCGCCGAGCGCTCGTTGCTCTCCGTCCTCCCGTCCGAGCAGGACTTCCCGTACTCCATCCGCCTCGTCTCCGAGATCATGGAGTCCAACGGCTCCACCTCGATGGCGTCCGTCTGCGGCGGCACCCTCGCGCTCCTCGACGCCGGCGTGCCCATCAAGGCCCCGGTCGCCGGCATCTCCTGCGGCCTCGTGACCGAGGATGCCTCCGGCAAGATCGTGAAGCATCGCGTGCTCACCGACATCATCGGCGCCGAGGACCACTACGGCGACATGGACTTCAAGATCTGCGGCACGCGCGAAGGCATCACCGCCTTCCAGCTCGACCTCAAGATCCACGGCCTGCCGATCGGCATCGCCAAGGAGGCCATCGCCCAGAACAAGGTCACCCGCGACCACATCCTGGACATCATGGCCAAGACCATGCCGTCCACCCGTCCGGAGCTGAAGCCCTGCGCCCCCCGCACCCACCGCATCAAGATCCCGTCCGACAAGATCGGCGCGCTCATCGGCCCGGGCGGCAAGAACATCAAGCGCATCACCGAGTACACCGGTTGCCAGCTCGACATCGACCAGGACGATTCCGGTTGGGTCACGATCTTCGCGACCGACGGCGAGTCCCTCGCCCGCGCGGTCAACGAGGTCAACCTCCTCTCCGCGCAGATCGAGATCAACAAGACCTACAAGGGCGTCGTCCGCTCCGTGAAGGAGTTCGGCGCCTTCGTCGAATGCCTCCCCGG
>JBEBDN010000093.1:0-11407 GCA_041156945.1 Verrucomicrobiota bacterium
ACGACTTCGCCCGGCTTGTTCTTCGCGATGCCCGGGTAGGCCTTGCTCTCGGTGGAGAGCATCGTGAACTCCTTGATCGTCCCCTTGGGCACGCCGGCCTTCGCGGTCATCTCCGGGGCCGGCACGTAGTCAGGCCCGATCGCGGAGTCGTTCGGGCCGGTGGCGGCGAAGGCGCACGCAACGAAGACGAAAGGAAAGAGGGAGACGAAGCGGGGCATGGGAGGGGCGTGGCAGGAAGGAGGAGTACAGAGTTCAGAGTACGGAGTACGGAGGGCTGAGTCGAGGGTAGGGTCGAGGGGGGGCAGGAGGAGAGTCATGAAGGGCCAGGGCTAGGGGCAGGGCTAGGAGTGACACGGGGGCAAGCAAGCGGTTGGCGGTTGGCGTTTAGCGGATGGCGGTGCGCCTCGTGCCCTCCTGCCCTCGCCTCTTCTTCTAGAATCCTGTTGACCGAAAAAAGGGGGCGGACAGGATGTCCGCGATGTTGATACGGCGACTATCCTGCCACCAAGGGCCCAGCTTACGCTGAGTCCCTGGAGCTGACGCGCCTATCGACCCAGGTCCGCAAGGACCCGATCACTCCCTCCCCTCCCGGGGAAGCCTTGGCGCCTTCGAGAACGTTCCGCGCGCGGTCCCGGCGAATCCTCCGCGCGGACAAAATTCCCATGACATGAACACTTCCAACGAGGCCATCCTCGCCCTTCTCCTTGAACTCAAAGCCGAATTGGCCGGGCTCAAGAGGGACGTCGCGGCGTTGAAGGCCACCGACACCGCCCTCCTCGCGAAGGTCGAGTTGCTCAACAGCAAGCTCACCTACCTCGCGGAGGAGATGGGGATGATCTGAAGGGTGAGGCAGGAAGAGAGCCATGAAGGGCCAGGGCTAGGGACAGGGACAGGGCCAGGAGAGACACGGGGGCAAGCGCGCGGTTAGGGGTTGGCGGTTTGATGTGGCTAAAGGTACTCTCGATTCAGCACTCCGTACTCCGTCATCCGTACTCTGCACTCTGTCACTTGCGGGGACGCTGGTCCCTGCCTGGCGCGAATGGTATTCGCGGGCGGTTGGGGGTTAGCGGTTGGCGAATGGGCAATGAGGCAACAGGTACAATCGATGCAGCACTCGATTCAGCACTCTGTACTCCGTCATCCGTACTCTGCACTCTGTCTCTTGCGGGGACGCTGGTCCCTGCCTAAAGACGGCTAGGGCAGCACGCGGTGCTGCCCCTACCAGAGTGCCCCCTGCACTCAGCTCAACTTCTTCAGTTCGCCGGTGCTGTCGCCGAACTGGACGTCGCGGATATCCATGCGGTTGAGCATGGAGACCCAGAGGTTGTTGAGCGGGGTCTCCTTGCCGTACTGGATGCTGCGGCCTTGGCGGATGGTGCCGCAGCCGCGGCCGGCGAGCAGGATCGGGAGGTCGTCGTGGTTGTGGCGGTTGCCGTCGCCGTTGCCCGAACCGTAGACGATCATCGAGTGGTCGAGCAGCGTGCCGTCGCCTTCCTTGACCGACTTCAGGCGGTTCAGGAAGTAGGCCAGCTGGGTGGCATGGAAGATGTTGATGTCCTGGATCTTCGCCTTCTTCTCCGGGTCGCCGCCGTGGTGGGAGAGGTTGTGGTGACCCTCGCGCACGTTGATGAACGGGTAGGAGCGGTTGCTGCCCTCGTTGGCGAAGACGAAGGTCGAGATCCGCGTCGTATCGGTCTGGAACGCGAGGACGATGAGGTCGGCCAGGAGGCGGAGGTGTTCCTCGTAGCTCTGCGGGATGCCGGACGGCGGCTTGACGCCGGGGGGCAGCTTGGGCGCGCCCTGCGTACCCGCCTTGGCGATGCGCAGCTCCATCTCGCGGACCGCGGTGAAATATTCGTCGAGCTTGCGCTGGTCGTCGGCGCCGAGGCGCACGTTGAGCTCGCGGAAGTCGTCGCGCACCGCGTCGAGGACGCTCTTGCGCTCGGCGTCGCGGCGGGCGCGCTCGAGGTCGGTGCCCGAGCCGAAGAGGCGCTCGAAGATCAGCTTGGGGCTGACCTCCTTCGGCATCGGCTGGGTGGCGGAACGCCACGAGAGGTTGGACTCGTAGATGCAGCTGTAACCGGAGTCGCAGCCGCCGGCCATCTTGCTGGAGTCGGCGCCGACCTCGAGGGAGGCCAGGCGCGTGCGGTCGCCGAGGCGGGCGGCGGCGATCTGGTCGACGGACACGCCGGCCTTGATGTTGGCCCCGTCGGTCTTGCGGGGCTGGGCGCCGGTCAGGTAGGCCGCCATCGCGCGGGCGTGGTCGCCGCCGCCATCGCCGTGCGAGCGGGCCTTGTCGGCGGTCAGGCCGGAGAGGATGGAGAAATCCTTGGAGAGGTCGGCGAGCGGCTTGAGGATCGGCGGCAGCTTGGCGGGCAGCGCGCCTTCGGTCGGGACCTGCCAGCCCTCGGTGATCACGCCGTTGGGGATGTAGACGAACGCCATGCGGTTGGGCGCGGCCTGGGCGAGGGGCGTGTTGCCGGCGGCCCAGCTCGTCTGGACGCCCATCTGCTCGAGCCAGGGCAGGGCCATGGTGACGCCCAGTCCCTTGAGGACGGTGCGGCGGCTGAGGGTACGGGTGAAGGACATGGCGGGTGGGGGGTTATTTCTTCTTAGGGGAGGCGGAGACGCTTTCAACCTGAGATGTGCCGCGGCGGAGGCGGAAGGGGTCGCTCTGGACCACGGCCATGACCAGGGCCGAGAAACGGTGCTGCCCTTGCTCGACCGACGCCACCATCTTGTCGAGGGCCGGTTCGTCGTAGAATTCCAGCCCGCGGCCGAGGCCGTAGGTCAGCAGCTTGGCGCACAGGTTGCGGGCGTATTTCTCGCGGTCGGCCTTGAGGACGGCCTTGAGCTGGCCGGCCCCGGCGAACGCGCGCCCGTCGGGCAACCGGCCCGCCGTGTCGATGGCCACGCCCTCGTCCACCGTGCGGCCGCGGCCGATCGCGTCGAACTTCTCGAAGGCGAAGCCCAGCGCGTCCATGCGGTTGTGGCAGGAAGCGCAGGCCGGGTTGGCGCGATGCTGCTCGAGCCGCTGGCGCAGGTTGCCCGTCAGCTGCTTCTGGCCCTCGAGCGAAGGGACATCGGCCGGGGCGGGCGGCGGGGGCGTGCCGAGGATCTGCTCGAGGATCCACTTGCCGCGCTTCACCGGCGAGGTGCGGTCGGGGTTGGACGTCGCCGTGAGGATGCTCGCCTGGGTGAGGACGCCGCCGCGTTCGCCCTTGGGCAAGGTCACGCGCACGAAGTCGCCGGTGGCGCGGGTCGGCGCGTCGTAGATCCCGTAGAGCCTGGCCAGCGGCCGGTCGAGGTAGGTGAAATCGGCGTCGATGATGTCGAAGATGCTCCGGTCCTCGCGCACGATCTCGGCCAGGAACAGCTCCGTCTCCTTGACCATCGAGGCGCGCAGCGCGTCGTCGAACTCCGGGAACAGCTTGGCGTCCGGCGTGACCAGCGCGAGGCGGCGGGTCTGCAGCCACTGCAGGCCGAAGCCCGTCACCAGGTGCTGCGCGCGCCTGTCCTTGAGCAGCCGGGTCGTCTGGGCCGCGAGGTTGGCGGTGAGCTTGCCTTGGTTGGCCAGGCCGAACAGCTCCTCGTCGGGCATCGAGCCCCACAGGAAATAACTCAGGCGCGAAGCCAGCGCGAACTCCGCGACGGGGTGGGCGTCCTTGGCCGTCGGCTGGTCGTCCTGCTCGATGCGGAAGACGAACTTCGGGGAAGCGAGCACGGCGGCGACCATCGCCTGGGCGCCGGCCTCCCACGCGCCCCCGGCCGTCTCGGCGACCGTGAACACCTTCGCGTAGCGCTGGATCTCGACGGGCGTGGCGGGGCGGCGGAAGGCGCGGCTCACGAACCAGTTGGCCATCGCGCGGGCCCGGTCGTCGCCCTTCTTCGCGCCGGCGAAATCGGCGAGCCGGCGCTGCAGGTCGGTGCGCGTGTCGGTCGGGCCGAGCAGCTGGTAGCGGTAGGTCCCGAGGCGGCGGCTCCCCGACGTCAGTTCGGCGGGCGGATTGGTCCAGGTCACCGCGAGGGCGTGCTTGCCGGCGGCGAGGCGCACCTTCATGTCGACCTTCTCGGCGCCGCGGCTGGTCGTGCGCAGCTTGAGGGAGTGCGCGCCGAGGACCTTGCCGTCGGCGAGGAGGTTGACCGTGGCCGGGGCGTCGCCGGGATTGCCGACCGAGACGAGGTGGGCGCGGAAGATGTACTCGCCGTCGCGGGGGGCCTCGAAGGTGGCCGTCAGCGTCGTGGCGTTGAAGATCCGCATCTGGTCCTCGGACCGTCCGCGGGGGAACATGTTGTAGCCGTCGACGTTGAGCACATCGAGCTTCGGCTCGGCCGTGGGCATGGCGCGCTCGGCGACGAGCTTGCCCGCCGCGATGAAGCGCTCGAGGTGGACCGGCGAGAAGGTCAGCACGTCGCCGATGTTGTCGAAACCGTAGCCCGTGTCGTCGGCCGGAAAATCCGCGGAGAAATTGCCGTCGACGTAGCAGAGGTCGCGGATCGTGTTGTTGTACTCCGTGCGGTTGAGGCGGCGGACCGTCACCTTGCCGGGGTCGACCTTGGCCTGGGCCACCGCCTGCTTGAGCAGGCCGCGGACCTGCCCTTGGAGCGCCTCGATCTCGGGCTGGGTCGGGCGGGTCTTGCGTTCGGGCGGGGGCATCTCGCCGGCGACCACCTGGGACACGACCTGGCGCCAGAGGCGCTGATCGCGGTAGAAGCCCGCGGCATCCTTGAAAAGCTCCAGGTTGAGGTCGGCCTTCGCCTTGTCGTTTCCGTGGCAGTCGTAGCAATACTTCTCGAGGAACGGTTGCACTCCCTTGCGGAAATCCTGGGCCGACAGGGCTGGGCACAGGGCGACCAGGACCGCGAGGCCGAGCGAGCCGGACCGCAGTCCCCGGATGCTGTTGCGCAGGGAAGTCCGCATGGGGTTCATAAAGACAAAATCGCCCCGCCAAGGTTGCAACCTCCGGGGTGTGAATTCGTGAAGGAATGGTAAAAATCGGCCGTTTTTTATGCATCCCATTGTTGGGCAGATGTTTATAAAAATAATAAGGCCTCCCAATTGGAAAGGCCCCGGTGGGCTATTCACAGCCATTCACACCCCCGCCCCGCGCCCCCCGGTTCCCCGGGGGGCGCAGCCGTGAAGCCTAGAATGGACAGGCTCTTACGAAACCAAAGACTACCGATGGTGTTCTAACTGGACGCCCCCCTTCCCCGCCCATGTCCGCCCGCTTTCCGTTCCTCGCCCTCGCCACCCTCCTCGGGTTTGGCGGAGCCGCCCGCGCCGTCGAACTCGACGGCCTCGTCAAAAACTCTCCTTTCGGCCAGGCCGCGGAACGGACCGCCATCGGCGAGGCCAAGCCCGGCACCCTCGAGTTCCGGGGCCTCTACGTGGACAAGGGCGTGACCTACTTCAGCGTCTACAACTCCATCACGAAGCAGTCCGCCTGGATCGCGGAGGGCGAAGTCCCCGCCAACCTCCCGGTCACGATCGTCGGCTTCGACGCGGCCGCCGAGACCCTCATCGTCGAGAACGCCGGCCAGCCGGTGAAGCTCCCCCTGCGCACGCCGGTCATCTCCGCGACGCCGGCGACCCCGGTCGCCGCGCCCGCGCCCGCCCCGATCGTGGCCGCCGCCCCGACCGCCGCGGCGCCCCAGTTCGGCGGCGGCTTCGGCAACGGGCAGGCGCCCACGCCCGAGCAGATCCAGGCCTTCCGCGACGAGATGCGCAAGCGCTGGGGCGAACGCAACCAAGGCGGCGAGAACGGCGCCCCGACCTTCGACCGTTCGTCCCGCGGCGGCCGCGAAGCCCCGACGGGCAACGCCGTCCCGACCAAGGCCGAGCGCCCCAGCAAGGGCTCGCGCTGAAACCGCCGCCGCGCCCCCCTTCCATGACCACGTCCCCGTCCCCCCGCCGCCGCGACCGTCGCAGCGGCTTCACCCTGCTCGAGGTGCTGATCACCATCGCGATCATGGCGCTGCTCGTCGGCGTCGTGGTGCAGAACCTCGACAAGCTCTTCGGCCAGGGCCAGGAGGGCACGACCAAGCTCTTCGTGAAGTCCTCGCTCGAGGCCCCGCTGATGAGCTACCGCACGCACATGGGCGACTATCCCTCGACCGAGGAAGGCCTCAAGGCCCTGCTCGCCGCGCCCGAAGGCAAGGCCGACAGCTGGCGCGGGCCGTACATGAAGGTCTCCGGCGGCGCCATGCCCAAGGATCCGTGGGGCGAGGACTACCAGTACGTCTACCCCGGCAAGCACAACCCCGACGGCTACGACCTCTTCTCCAAGGGCAAGGACAAGCTGCCGGACACCGCGGACGACATCGGCAACTGGTGAAGGCGGTCCTCCAGCCCGGCCCCCGGCCCGCGCGCCGCGGCGGCTTCACCCTGCTGGAGATGCTCCTCGTCATCGGCCTCCTGAGCATGCTCGCGGGCGTGCTCGTGGCCGGCTCCGCCGCGCTGCTGCGCGGTACGGCGCGCACCGACCCGGAGGATGCGCTGCTCGCGCTCATGCAGACCTGGCGCCGCCAGGCCGTCGAACGCGGCGCGACCATCGAGGTCGAACCCTTCCGGTCGCTGGACGAGGCGGACCGCCAGGGCTACCGGTGGACCGACCCGGGCGCGGGCCCCGAAGCCGCGCCGCGCGAGGAGCTCCTGCCCCAGCTCGAGGGCGTGCAGGTGCAGCTGCTCGGGCCCGAGGTCGACGGCGCGATCCTGCTCGGCGGCCTGGCCGTGGAGCAGCCCCTCAACCGCCTGCGCTTCTACCCGGACGGCACGTGCGACCGCGTGCGCCTCGAGGTCCGGCGCAACGAGGCGCGACGCCTCGCGCCCATCGACCCCCTGACCTGCGCGCCGCTGCCGGCGCCCGACGCCCGATGAAACGCCGCGCCTTCACGCTCGTCGAGGTGCTCATCAGCCTGGCGATGTTCGCGCTCGCCGCGATCAGCCTGGGCGCGGCCTACACCAACGTCGTGCTCAGCCGGCAGGCCCTCAAGGTCAACGACGTCGCGGTCGACGACCTGGCCCGCGCGCGCGCGGCCCTGCTCGAGACCGTCAACTACGACGACGTCGCGGCCGGCGGCGAGATCCACCTCCCCGGCGACCGCCTCGCGACCTGGAAGGGCGAGATCGAACCGACGAGCGTGAGCGATCTCTTCACCGTCACCCTGACCGTCGAGATCCAGAACGCCGACGGCACCGACGCCCCGGCGCTGACCGAGACGCGCCTGCTCCTCCGCCCGACCTGGTCGGTGCCCGCCGACCGCCAGAAGATCCGCGACGCCGCCAAGCAGCGCCTCGCCACCGAGCGCGGCTACACCGAGACCACCGGCGGCGACTACACCGCCGTGCGCAGCGCGCCCACGCCCTCGAACAAGACGGCGTGGAACCACGCCACGCCCGGCGACGCCGGCGGCAAGAAGCCCGGCGCGGCGACGAACGACAAGGGCAAGGCCGGCGCGGCGACCACCCCGACGCGCGGCAACGCGGCCAAGCCCGGCGCGACGCCGACGACCGGGAAGCCGGGCGCGGCGCCCCCCGGCGGCAAGGCTCCCCCGCGCCCGGCGGCCCCGGCGCCCAAACCGGTCATCCAATGAGCGCCGACCGCCCCCGCCGCGGCTTCACGCTGCTCGAGACCCTCATCTCGCTGGCCCTGCTCGCGGTGCTGATGGTCACCATCAACACCTTCCTTTTCTCGATGACCGAGCTTTGGGGCGGCAAGCGCTACCAGCGGCTCTTCGACCAGCACGTGCGCGCGGCCAGCCGCCTCGTGCGCGAGACGCTGGAGCAGGCCACCGTCGCGCCGGGGTCCGCGGGCGTCGCCATCAAGGAGGTGCCGGATGGACTCGGCGGCGACGAACCCCGGCTGACCTTCCTCCTGCCCGACGCGGGCCGCCTGGCGGATTGGCCGGAGCTGCCGCTGCCGGACGTCGACTTCTCCCTGTACGTCGACCCGGACCGGGGCCTCGCCCTGCAATGGCAGTCTCGGCTGGAGATCAACCGCGAGCAGACCGACCTGCACGCGACCATCCTCTCGCCGTTCGTGAAGTCCCTCGCCTACGAATACTTCGACGCCGACCTCAAGACCTGGAAGCTCGAGGAGGAACCCGTGCGGGAGCCCACCGGCACCGCCTGGCGCAAGCCCGCCCGGCTCCACCTGCGCTTCGAGCGCGGCACCCTCAAGCAGGAGGTCGTGCTCGACCTCCCCATCAAGCGCCCCGGCGCCTCCCGCCCATGAGCGCCGCCCCCCGCCGCCGCGGCTCCGTCATCATCGTGGTCCTCGTGCTCATCGCGCTGGCCTCGCTGCTGCTCGGACGCTTCATGGAGGACAACACGCTCGAGCTCGCCATGACCACGCGCGAGGCCGACCGCCGGCGCCTGCGGGCCGACGCGCAGTCGGAGCTCGAGCTCGCCCTAGCCGTGATCGCGGAGATCCGCGCGATCGACCTCAACAAGGTCCACCACCCGACGCAGGGCTTCGACGACCCCCACGCCTACGCGGGCTTCCCGCCGCGCGAGGGACTCGAGGTGTCGTTCGAGTTCGAGGACGAGAGCCGCAAGCTGCCGCTGCCGAACCTGGACAAGAACACCCTCATCAAGCTGCTCTACGCCCTCGGGCTCGAGCAGAAGGACGCGGAACGGGTGGCGGACGCGCTCATCGGCTGGACGAGCAAGCGCTACGAACCGCTCGAGGAGGAGGCCACCGACGCCGCCTACGAGCGGCGCGCCCTCGCGCACCGGCCCGCCCGGCGCCCGCTGCGCTCCTTCTCCGAACTGCGGGCGATCGGCGTGGCGAACGAGTTCTTCTTCGACGAACAGGGCCGCCCGACGCCGCTCTACGACGCCTTCACCTCGATGGTGAGCCTGTACGCCTTCGGGGACACCAACATCAACACGGCCGAGGACGGCCTCCTCCTCGCGCTCGGGCTGGACGAGCACCAGATCGCCCTCATCCGCGACAAGCAGAACGTGATGAAGAAGCGCGTCAGCGGGACGCCCCCCTATTTCCGCGTCACCCAGGAAGTCCGCACCCTGGTCGGCGGGAACGCCCCGCTCCAGGCCTTCGACGACGAATCCCACCTGATGTGGGTGCGGGTGACCGTGAAGCAGGGGCTCGCCCAATGCCGGGTCGGCGCGCTGGTGCAGTTCCGCGACGACGTGACCTTCCCCGCGGCGACCCCGGAGCCGACCGAAGACCCGACGGTCGCCACGGGGGCGAGCGCGCCCAAGACCACGACCACCCTGCGGACCAGCGGGAACTCGACAGCCGCGGCGGGGTCGGTAAGGTCGGGCACCACCACGCTCACCCCCGGGGTCGTCCCCCCGACCACCGTCGGCCGCACCGCCCTGGGCGGACGCGCCCGCAGCACCTCCCTCAACTACCCCTTCACCATCCTGGAATGGACCGAGGACAACGGTCCAGCCCGCCAAGCCACCCCGAAAAATGACCTCCCTGCTGACCCGCCTCCGCGATAAGGCCCAACCCGAGGCGGCCGCGCTCCTGCCCGGCAACCGCTTCTTCGTCCGGCGCATCGCGCTCGACGGTCCCGACGTGCAGGCCCAGGTGCACCTCGCCCTCGAGGCGCTCTCGCCCTTCCCCCTCGAGCAGATGCTCGTGGGCCACCTCGTCGCGGCCGACGGCCGCTCCGCGCTCGTCTACGCGGCGCACCGCCGGCGCTTCACGCCGGAGGAAAGCCTCGCCTGGCCGGAAGATTGCCAGGTGATCCCCGAGTTCCTCGCGCTCTGCAGCCACCGGCCCGTCGGCGGCGGCGTGGTCGTGCACCGCGGGGAGGCACGGTTGACCGCGGTGGCCTGGGTGGCCGGCGAAACGCTGCCCGCGGCCATCGCCGTCGGCGAGCGGGCCGACGTCACGGAGGCGGAGATCGCCGCGGAGGCCGCGCAACGCGGCGGCCTGGCGGAAGGCTACGCCGTCGAGACCCTGGACGGCGCCCTGCGGGGCGAGCGGCGCGAACATGCGCTCGTGCTCGTCGCGGAAGGGGCCACGCCCCACGAACTCTCCAAGAAGCACCTCGATGTCGCCGACATCCGCGACACCGACTTCCTCGAGGCGCGCCGCAAGAAGGAGCAGGCCAACCTGATCCTCTGGCGCCTGACGCAGGCCGCCGTCGCCACCTTGGTCGTCGCCCTGCTCCTCGACCTCGTGGGCCTGGGCGTCCGCCTGCGCACGGGCGACCTCGAGGCCAAGAACGCCGAGAACGCGGCCAAGGTCGCCGACATCGACGCGGCCCAGGCCATCACCACGCGCATCAACGAGCTCGGCGTGAAGCGTCCGCTGCCCCTCGAGATGCTGGCGCTGATCAACGAGCACCGCCCGGCGACGCTCGAGTTCCAGAGCGTCACCTGCAAGTCCAACGTGCTCATCGAAATCGGCGGCCGCACCTCCAACGCCGCCGACATCGGCGTCTTCGAACGCGAACTGGCCGCGCTGCCGACCGTCGCCAGCGCGGTGAGCCGCGACATCCGCACCCGCGAGACCTCGGCGACCTTCACCCTCGCCGTCACCTTCAAGCTCGACGCGCTCCGCAAGGCCGTCGCCCCCAAGCAACCATGAAAGCCCTCTTCTTCGGCCTCAACGCCCGCGAACGCCTGATGGCGCTCCTCGCGCTCGCCATCCTCGCCTTCCTCTGGGTGACCGCCGCCTACGGGCGCGTCAACGAGGTCTGGGCGAACTGGACCGAGCTCGAGAAGAAGGCCTCCTTCCACCGCGCGCGCTTCGCGGAGGAGAAGAAGATCCGGGCCGACGTGGCCGTCGCCGTGCAGGGCCTCGACGAGGGCCGCGGCTACGACAAGGCCCGCCTGGTCGCCGAGGCCTTCGCCGCCGCCAAGGAGGCCGGCCTGACGCCGAGCACCGAGGCGCCGACGACCGTCAAGGCCGGGCGCTTCGCCGTCCACTCGCTCCAGATGACCTGCCGCAAGGCCGACATGGCCAGCCTCGTGAAGTTCTACGAGGCCATCCGCCCGCGCGCGCCCTACCTCGCCCTGGGCAACCTCACCATCCAGTCCGACCGCGGCAAGGACGCCACCATCACCGTCAATATGCAGGTCACCGCGCTCGAACTGATCGGCGCCGCGCCCACGCCCGTCGCGCCGGCCACCGGCGACAAGCCGGCCACCGAGGCCGTCGCTCCGGCGAAGACCGAGATTCCCGCCCCCGCCAAGACGGACGCGCCCGCGACGGAGGCCAAGCCTGCGTCCGCGACCGAAGGCGCGAAGCCTGCCCCGACCGAGGCGACCAAGCCCGCGACGGAGTCCGGCGCTCCCGCCAAGACCGAGGCGCCCGCGAAGGCGGCCGAAATCAAGCCTGCCACGGCTGAAGTGAAGCCCGCCGACGCGAGCGCCCCCGTGAAGACGGAGGTCGCTCCGGCGAAGACGGAAGCGGCCAAGTAAGAG
>JBEBDN010000094.1:0-8936 GCA_041156945.1 Verrucomicrobiota bacterium
CGAAACGGGCGTCGCGCGGCGCCGTCAGCCAACCCGAGAACGAGACGCCGCCCGCCGCGTCGACGCGCAGGGAGACGCCGCAGCTGCCGGCGGACTCGAGCGTCGCGCCCTCGGCGGCGAGGAGGTCGGTCCACGCGGACTGGAAGCGCGCCTTGACCTCGCCGGCATAGAGCTGGCGCTCGGAGGCGGAACCGCCCTCGCCGCCGTTCTCGCCGGTGCCGTAGTTGCGGCCGAGCGCGACCTTGGTGCCGCCGATCGTCCCCACCTTGCCGGCCGCGGAGCCGCCGGTCCGGCCGGGGTTCGACCTCTGGAAATCCGCCAAGGACACCTTGCTCGAACCACCCGGAGCCGCCTTGGAAGTGACGCGCGGCTCGGACTTGGCGGAGGAGGTGGCGCCTTGCGTGGCCTGTTCGACGGCCTTGCTGCGCTCCTGCTCCACCTTCGCGAGGTCGAGCTTCTTGAGGTGGATGCGCGGGATGCCGCCCGCGACACCGCGCTCGTCCCCTTGGGCGACGCCCGGGGCCTTGCCGACCTGCCCCGGCTTCTTGCCGGGGATGCCGTCCAAGGTCACGATGAGCGGGTCGACCGCCTCGAGGTTTTCGCCCGTCTGCCGCGACGCATACCAGGAGGCGCCCACGAGCACGGCCAGGATGCCGGCGTGGACCGCGAGCGAACCGACCAAACCTTTGCTCTCACCGGACATGTCAGCGGGTCTCCGAATCGAGGCCGACCTTGGTCAGGCCCTTGGTCTTGGCCAACGAAAGCAGGTCGATGATGTTCTGGTAGACCTGGGCGCCGTCGCCGCGGATGCGCACGATGGGCTGCTCGGCCTCCGGCAGGGCGGCGATCGCGGCGAACTCGGCCTCGAGCTGGGCCTTGGTCACCGGCTTGTTGCCCACCGCGTACTCGCCCTTGGCCGAGAGCGAGACGATGCGGTACTGGACCTTGGTGTCGATCGCCTTGCCCGCGCCCTTGTCGGCCTTGGGCAGGTTCACGGCGGTGGTCTGCTCGAGCACGGGCGTGGCGATCATGAAGATGATCAGCAGGCAGAAGCAGAGGTCGAGCATCGGCGTGACGTTCAGTTCGTTCATCACGTGCAACCGACCGGGCTTGGAGAAGGAGCGGGCCATGCGGGTCAGCGCGCATCCTCCCAACCGGGGAGGCTGGGCGGCGGCTCGGGGGCGAGGGGCGCCGGGGCGGCGGTCGGGGTGGCGGCCGGCGGCTGGGCGGCGGACGCGGCGCGGCGGAGCAGTTCACGCTCCTGCTGCTGATCGAAGTTGCGGCGGGCCTCGCCCTCGAGTTCGAGCTCGACGCGGTCGGCGAGGGAGCTGGCGAAGTTATCCAGTTCGGTCGACATGATCTTCACCTGGGTGAGCAGGTAGTTGTAGCCGAAGGTGGCCGGGATCGCGACCAGCAGGCCGAGCGTGGTGGTGACGAGCGCGCCGCAGACGCCGGGCGCGAGCTGGGCGATGCTCGCCTTCTCGGTCAGGGCGCCGAACGTGACCATGACGCCCCAGACCGTGCCGAGCAGGCCGAGGAACGGGCCGCCGGAGACGAGGGAACTGAGCAGCACCATCTTGTCCTCGTACTTCACCATCGTGCGGGAGACGCCGCGCTGGACGGCGTTCTCGACGTGCCCCATGCAGAGGGTGACGTCGGACTGGCGCACCAGGCGGCCCTTGTGGCGCTGCACGGCGGACACGGCCTCGGCCACGAGGAATTCGTAGGGCGCCAGGTTCGAGGTGCGCGGGAAGTTGAGGGCGACGACCGACGACTCGTCGCGGAGCCGGCGCTCGAACGCGTGGTTGCGGCGGCGGAGCTCCTGGACGTCGGACCACTTCTGGATCATCGCGCCCCAGCCGATCAGCGAGCAGACGACGAGCACCGCGGCGACGGCCATGCCCGCCGCGTCCATCTGCTTGAAATACCAGAAGGCGCCCTTCTCGGTCTCGGCCAACACCGCCATCAGCACGGGGGAAATCATCGCTCCCTAGGCAATCCGCCCCCAGCGCGGCTTCAACCGAAAAGGTGCTCGATGCGCTTGCGGACGGCGGCGGCGGCGGTCAGGATGACGGCGATGGTTCCGCGCCCACCCGCTTGCCAAGGCTGCACCCAGGAGTGCTCCCTCTACATCTCGCTCGTCGCGGGCGGCAAGGCCACGCACTTCGCCTGCTGCCAAGGCTGCCCGATCGTCCAGGACCCGGTCGCCGGCGGCGTGCTCCCGTCCTGGGCGCTCGGCGTCACCCTGGCCGTCCCGAACCCGCAAGGCCGGAGCCGTTGCCCGACCTGCGGCTTCCGGTGGAACGACTTCGAGCGGCTGCACCGCCTCGGGTGCCCGACCTGCTACGAGGCCCATCAGGCCGAAGCCTTGGCGACCATCGCCCGCCTCCAGCCCGGGATGGACCATCAAGGCCGCCGGCCGCAGGTCAGCGTGGCCCAGCGGCAGGCCCGTCTGGCCAAGGCCGAAGCCGACCTCCGGACGGCGGTCGCCGAGGAGGATTACGAGACCGCGGCGGGCTTGCGCGACCTGATCCGCGAACTGCAGGCCGGCCTCGGCGAGCTGCAGCCCTGACCTTCCGCATTGCCCGCCGGACCCCGACCCCCACGCTGGCGCGACGCATGAAGCCCACGGCCCTGCTCACCAACGACGACGGCATCAACGCCGCCTTCCTCCACGCCCTGGCCCACGCCTGCGGCGAGGCCGGCTTCCGGGTGCTGGTCGCCGCCCCGGCCGGGGAGCGCAGCTGGATCGGACGGGCGTTCAGCCGCCACCGCGAAGTCACCCTCTCGACGTACCCGGGACTGGGGGAACAGGCCTGGTCCATCGACGGCACGCCCTCCGACTGCGTGAACATCGCCTTGGGGCATCTGCTGTCCGCCAAGCCCGATGTGGTGATCTCGGGCCTCAACATCGGCTTCAACGCGACGATGCCGCTCTGCCTGAGCTCCGGCACCTTGGCTGGCGCGACCGAAGGGGCGGCGTGGGGCCTCCCGGCCGTGGCCTGCTCGCTGGACTTGGAGCAGTCGATCTTCGAGCGGGTCCACCGGAGTTCCGCGGTCTGCCCCGAAGAACTGCGTCCCCACCTGAGCGCCGCCTGCCGCCACGCGGCCCGGTTCGCCCGCGCCCTGGTCGGCCAACCGGTGACCGGTCTCCATGTCCACAGCCTCAACTACCCGGCGGCGGTGGACGACGCCACCCCGATGGAGCGGAGCCACCCGGCCCTGGTCCGGCATGGCTCGCTCTTCGAACCGACGGCGCTCGGCTACCGGTTCCGGTGGAACGATGGCCAGAACTTGTCCCCCGAGCCCCAGACCGACTTGGCGGTCTTGGAGCGCGGACTGATCAGCCACACCCTCTACGACTTCGGCACGGTCGGCCGGCCCTGAGCCGAAGGCTCAGTGGTGGTCGTGACCGTGGTCGGCCTCACCCTTCCCTTCGCCGGCGAGCAGGGTCGGCAGGAGCAGCACGAGGCCGGCGATGAAGGCCGGCGTCCAGGCGTTGCGTAGGCCGTGGGCGGAAAGGAACGGATAGAAGGCCACGAAGCCGGCGAAGAGCCACGCGCCGAGGTGGTTCGGGAAGAGCCAGAGACCGAGCAGGCCGGCGTCGTTGGCGCGGCGCTGGACCGCGACGGAGAGGAAGCCGGCGAAGAACACCGCGGAAAGGATCAGGAGGAAGACGGCGAAAGGCGCCCAGCCTTCGACGGCATGATGGTGGATGCCCTCGGCCTGCTTCTTGGCCTCGGCCTCACCGGCGGCCTTGGCTTGGGCCTGGGCGGCCGCCTCGTCGAAGGCCTTGCCCTTGGCGGACTTCTTGGCCTTCTCGAAGGCCTTCTCCGCGGTCTGCGTCGCGACTTCGGCCGAGCGGTGGGCGGCGCCCTGGTGCGGCAGCGTCTCGGTCATGTAGTGGTAGGAGGCCGCCGAGACCAAGTAGAACAGGGCGGTCAGGACGACCAGGTTGAGGGCCAGGCCGGCGCGGCTGAGGGGCTTGGTGAGATCCGTCGAGAAGGTCATGGGAAGAAAGCGCAACCTACGGTACCCTCCCCTTCCTGCAAATCCAAACTTGGAAACCGCCTCCGATACCCCCTCATTGGGGCCTTCCCATGGCCCGCCCCCTCCCGCAGACCGTCCTTTTCGACCTGGATGGCACCCTGGTCGACAACTTCGAGGCCATCCACCGCTGCTACGACGACGTGATGTCGATGATGGGCCTGCCGAGCGTCACCTTGGAGCAGATCCGGCGCGCGGTCGGCGGCTCGGTCAATGTCACCGTCGTCAAGCTGGCCGGCGAGGCCAACGCCCCCACGGCGACCCGGCTCTTCCGCGAGCACTTTCCCTCCGTGATGTTCCACGGCCTCCGCGTCTACCCCGGTTGCCGCGAACTGCTCGAGGCCCTGCGGGCCCGCGGGGTCCGCACCGCCGTCTACACCAACAAGGACGACGCCAACTCCAGGAAGATCATGGAACACCTCGGGCTGGACCACCTCTTCGACGGCATCTACGGGACGAACGCCCACCCGTGGCGCAAGCCGCAGCCGGAGTTCACCCATTTCGTCCTGGGGTCGATGCGGGCCGACGCCGCCCGGACCGTCATGGTCGGCGACTCCCCCTTCGACATCGCGACGGCCCGCAACGGCCAGCTGGCCGCGATCCACTGCGTCACGACGGGCAGCCACACGGCCGAGGAACTGGCCCCGCACGCGCCCGACACGGTGCACCCGGGCTTGGCCGAGCTGGGGCGCGAAGCCTTCGGGTTGGCGTGATTTTGCCTTCGCTCCCGGGCGGCGGGGTGATTGGCTGAAGCCATGTCGCCGCCGCGGGAACCGCCACGTGGACCCGAGGTCACCCTCTCGGGCGTGGTCGAGCGCATCCTGTGGCTCGACGAGGAGACGCACTTCACCATCGCCGAGCTCGCGCCCGAGGCCGGCGACAAGGTGATCATCCTCGGCAACCTCACCGGGCTGCAGTGCGGCGAGACGGTCGACGCCACCGGCACCTGGGAACGCCACCCGGCGCACGGGCCGCAGCTGCGCGTCAAATCCTTCCGGTCGCGCCTCCCCTCCTCCGTCCACGGCATCCGCAAATACCTCGGCTCGGGCCTGATCAAGGGCATCGGCAAGACCTACGCCGACAAGATCGTCGCGAAGTTCGGCGCGCGCACCTTCGACATCATCTCCAACCAGTCGGGCCGCCTGCGCGAGGTCGAGGGCATCGGCCCGGGCCGCGCGAAGTCGATCAAGGCCGCCTGGGAGGAGCAGAAGGCCCTGCGCGAGGTCATGGTCTTCCTGCAGACCTACGGCGTGACCAACGCGCTGTGCCTGCGCATCGTCAAGGCCTACGGGCAGGACGCCAAGAAGGTCGTCACCACCGAGCCCTACCGCGTCTGCCGCGAGGTCGAAGGCGTGGGGTTCAAGACCGCCGACAAGATCGCGCGCAACCTCGGCCTGCCGACGGCGGGCCCGCAGCGCGTCGACGCCGGCCTGCTGCACACGCTCGAGGAACTCGAGGGCGAGGGCCACAGCGCCTTCCCCGACGAAGGGCTGCTCGAGAAGGCGACCGAGCTGCTCGAGGTCGACCGCGCCGTGGTGCAGGACCGGCTGCGCCGCCTGCTCGACGAGCAGGCCGTGGGCTTCCTGGACGTGAACGGCGTGCGGCTCATGCAGCTCCGGCCGCAGGAGAACGCCGAGAAGTCCATCGCCGCATCGGTCCGCCGCCTCCTCGCGGGACCGAGCGGACTGCCGACCATCCAGGTCGACAAGGCGGTGGAGTGGGCCCAGACGCGCGCCGGCTTCGCCTTCTCCGAGGCCCAGGCCACGGGCGTGAAGATGGCGCTGGCGCACAAGGTCGCGGTGCTCACGGGCGGACCCGGCACCGGCAAGACCACGATCCTGCGGGCGCTGTGCGACATCCTCTCGGCCAAGCGGGCGCGCATGGCGCTGGGGGCCCCGACGGGCCGCGCGGCCAAGCGCATGACCGAGGCCACGCGCCTCCCGGCTTCGACCATCCATCGCCTGCTGAAGTTCGACCCGGCGCTGGGCGGCTTCACCGCGAACGCCGACGACCCGCTGCATGCGGACTTCGTCATCATCGACGAGTCCAGCATGCTGGACACCAAGCTCGCGGCCGCCCTGCTCCGCGCGATCCCCTCGACCGCGCACCTCCTGCTCGTGGGCGACGTCAACCAGCTGCCCTCCGTGGGCGCCGGCAACGTGCTGGGCGACCTCATCGAATCGTGCCAGGCCGCGGTCACGCGCCTCGACACGGTCTTCCGCCAGGGCGCCCGCTCCGGCATCGTCACGGTGGCCCACGGGATCCTGCACGCGGAGACGGCCCCGCCGGAACCGGTCGAGGACCCGGCGCGCCTGGACTTCACCCAGGACATCCACTTCGTGAAGGTCGAGGATCCCGAGGCCTGCGTGGCGATGGTCACGAAGCTGTGCTGCGAGGTCCTGCCGCGCGCCCTGCGGCTGGACCCGTTGCGCGACATCCAGGTCCTGGCGCCGATGCACAAGGGCACGGGCGGCATCCAGGCCTACAACCAGGCCCTGCAGGCCCGCCTGCGCGGCAAGGACGCCAAGCCGGGGCGGATCCAGCCCGGCGACAAGGTCATCCAGACCCGCAACAACTACGACAAGCTCGTCTTCAACGGCGACTTCGGCGTGGTGCTCGGGCAGGACGAGGAAGGCGCGCTCCTCATCGACTTCGACGGCGCCCGCGTCGAACTCGAGCGCGGCGAGCAGGGCGACCTCCACCTGGCCTACGCGGTGAGCATCCACAAGTCGCAGGGGTCGGAATTCCCCGCGGTGGTGCTGCCGCTGCTCCGCCAGCACAGCATCATGCTCGCCCGCAACCTGATCTACACCGCGGTCACCCGCGGCCGGAAGCAGGTCATCCTGGTGGGCGACCCGACGGCCTACGCGATGGCGGTGCGCAACGCATCCGACTCGCGGCGCGTGACCAGCCTCCTGCCCCGCCTGAAGAACCTCGAATGAACCGGCTCAGACGCGCACCCGCAACGTACCGCGGGTGACGCCGAGCTGGTTCAGCACCTTGAGGTCGTTCCAGAGGTCCGTCCCGGCCAGGCGCCCTTCCAGCAGGTCCTGGTACTTCTGCAGGGTGCGCGTGACGGTGTCGGCGTCCTCGTCGACGAACTCGACGCGGAAGCGGCGGACGCCCAGCTTGAGGAGGTCGGCCACGTACTCCGCGCCGGTCTGGGCGCGCGCGTTGAAGAGCGTGTTGCGGCAGCCCGCGTCGGCCTTGAGGATATGCTCCGCGCCCACGCGGTCGCGCAGCTTGACGCGGTGCTTCTCGCAGGGGCGGCCGCAGTCGCGGTAATCCTTGCCCGGGGAGAGGAAGGCGCAGAACACGCAGTGCTCCATATGGAACATCGGCATGTGCTGGTGGATCGTGACCTCGAACCAGGCGGGGGGCGCGGAGCGGAGGAGCGCGGCGAGCTGGCTGGCGTCGAGGTCGTAGGAGGCGGTCAGGCCCTCGAGGCCGTGCCGCTCCATGAGCCATTCGGCGGCGAGGCCGTTGGCGACGTTGAGGGAGAAATCGCCCCGGCGGCGCTTCCCCGCGAAGGCGCGGAGGTCGTCGTGGTTGCGCGCGAGGTAGCCGTCGGCGTCGCAGGAGAGGACGATCTCGGTGACGCGGTCCTCGCCCTGCTTGTGCACGCGCGGACCCATCGCCCAGAACTCGACCTTGCGGCCGGCTTCCCGCTCGTAGGCGCGGACGCGCGCGACGGCGGCCCGGAACTTCTTGGGGTCCTCGAACTCGGCGTAGACGACGCGGGCGCCCCACGCGAGGGCCGGCTCCAGCTGCTCCGGCTCGCGGATGACCACGACGATGAGGGGCTCGGCCGCCGGCGCGGGGCCCGGCGCCGTGACCGTCGTCGCGGCCGGGGCGTAGGGCAGCAGGGTCCAACGCGGCGGCTCGCGGCGCAGGACCGTCAGGCGGTCGCAGAGGTCGCGGCGCAGGCGGTTCAGTTCGCTCACCGGGACGATCAGCGCGCCCTCGAGGTCGGCCTCGAGGCCATCCAGCGCGTAGCCGGTATCCCCGAGACGCCCGAGCTGCTCGTTCAGGGAGACGGCGTCCAGCGGGCGCTTCTCGGCGACGGCGCAGGGCACGCCGGTCTCGCCGGCGACCACGTGGCCTTCGCCATCGTTGAACTCGACGCGCAAAGGCTGGCCGACCCGGCCGTGGACGCGGGCGGAAAGCGGGCGGCGGTGGTTGGGCTTCTCGCGGTCCCAGGAGGCGCGCAGGAGCTTGTCGAGTTCCTGGTCCTTGGTCTTCCAGAGCAGCGCGCCCGGCAGGACGCGGCTCCAATCGATGGCGCCGGCGCGGTCGAAACGCACGTAGGTCAGGCCGCCGCGGGCCGGCTCGAGGCCGTGCACGAAGCCGCCCTCCTCCCGTTCGGCCGGCTTACCCTGGTCGAAGACGACGCCGTCGCCGGGCTTGAGCGGGCCCTCCAGGCGCAGCGTCACGCCGGGCGGGGCCACGTCGACGACCGTGCCGAGGAACGCGCCGCGCTTCTTGCCGAAGCGCGCGTGGACCAGTTTCCGGTTGTCGATGCCGCGCAGCCAGCCCGTGTGGAGGCCGCGGGAAAAGGTCATCTGCATCGGGTAGTCCTCTTCCTGGCGCACGCGGAGGGCGGCGCGATCGGCATCGCCGCCTTGGGTCAGCGCCTCCCAGGAGGCGTCGACCGCGCGCCGGTAGGCCTTGGTGATGGCCGCGACGTATTCCGGGGACTTGAGCCGCCCCTCGATCTTGAGCGAGCGGACGCCGGCGCGGATGAGGTCGGGGACGACCTCGATGCCGGCGAGGTCCTGGGGCGAGAGCAGGTAGGCCTTGTCGCCCAGGGGCTTCACGGTTCCGTCGACGACGAGCTCATACGGGAGGCGGCAGGCCTGCGCGCATTCGCCGCGGTTGGCCGAACGGCC
>JBEBDN010000095.1:0-7832 GCA_041156945.1 Verrucomicrobiota bacterium
TGCCGGAGGGCGCGTCCTTCTTGAGGCGGTGGTGCATCTCGAGCACCTCGACGTCCCAGCGGCCGGCGTCGGCGAGCGAGCGGGCGGCCTGGCGGACGAGGGCGTTGAGCAGCGTGACGCCCACGGAGTAGTTGCCGGCCCAGACGACCGGGAGCCCCTGGATGGCGGCGGTGATCGCGGCCTTCTCCTCGGCGGTGTGGCCGGTGGTGCCGATGACGAGCGGCTTCTTATGCTTGGCGCAGAGCTGCGCGACGGCGAGGGTCGCGGAGTGGAAGGAGAAGTCGATGACCACGTCGGCCGAGCCGACATGCGCGGCGAGGTCGTCGCCCTGGTCGACGCCGGCGGCGATGACGGCCAGTTCGGAGGCCGCCACGTGGGCGATGGCGAGGCCCATGCGGCCCTTGGCGCCGTTGAGGAGGATGCGTATAGGCTGGCTCATCGGAGGGAGGCGAGGGTGGCGTCGGCGACCTTCTCGACGAGGAGGCGGTTGGCCTCGGACATCTCGCAGAGGGGCAGGCGGACTTCGTCCGAACGGATGAGGCCGGCGCGCATCATGCAATGCTTCACGGGCACCGGGTTGGGTTCGACGAAGAGGGTCCTGAAGATCTCGGCGAGCTGGTCGTGCAGGACCTTGGCTTCGGCGAACTGCTTCGTGCGCGCGAGCCGGGTGAGCTTGGCCACCGGGCCGGGGATGAGGTTCGACGCGACGGAGATGATGCCTTGGGCGCCGACTTCGGCGAAGGGCAGGGTCAGCGAGTCGTCGCCGCTGAGGACGATGAATTCCGGGTCGGCTTCGCGCACGAGGCGCGCGGCCTTCTCGACCTGGCCGCCGGCTTCCTTGATGCCGATGATGTGCGGGTACTTCTTGCGGAGGCGGAGCGTGGTCTCGACGGTGATCTCGATGCCGCAGCGGCCCGGGATGGAGTACAGGACGATCGGCTTGGCGGTGGCTTCGGCGATGACCGAGAAGTGGCGGAACAGGCCCTCTTGGCTGGGCTTGTTGTAATACGGGGCCACGAGCAGGAACGCATCGGCGCCGGCTTCGTCGGCGCGCTGGGTCAGGTCGAGGGCTTCGGTCGTGGCGTTGGAGCCCGTGCCGGCCATGACGGGGACGCGGCCGGCGGCGAATTCGACGGTCCGGCGGATGACTTCGATGTGCTCGTCGTAATCGAGGGTGGGGGACTCGCCGGTTGTGCCGACGGCGACCAGGCCGTCGATGCCGTCCTTGATCTGGAATTCGACCAGCTTCTTGAGGTCATCCCAGGCCACGGCGCCCTTGACGAAGGGGGTGACCAAGGCCGTGTGGGCACCCACGAAAGCGCGGGGGCCGAAAGGAAGGCGGGAAGGGCTGGAACCGGGCGTGGACATTGCGGCAGGGAGGGACCCCCGAACCAACCGCCCCGCGCCGAAAGAGACAAACCCAAAAACCCCGTGGGACGGGACGGACCCCGCTTAAGGGGCCGGGCCGACGAGGATTCGGTCGTTTTCCGTGTCCGTCACGTAGAGTCGTCCGTCCGGGCCGATGCGGGCGCCGTGCGGGCGATTCAGCTGCGTCGAGGCCCAGTCGGCCCCGACGGCCGCGCCTTTCCGGCCGTTGCCGGCGATCGTGCGGATGGTCTGCTTCGCCGGGTCGTAGAGGCGCAGGCAGTGGTTCTCGGTGTCGAGGATCAGCACGTTGCCCTTGGCGTCCATCGTCACGTACTTCGGCCCGAGCATGCGGGCCTCGGCGGCGGGGCCGTCCGTCGCGGGACCGGGCTGGCCGGCCTTGTTCACGACGACCGTGACCTTGCCGTCCTTGATCGCGGCGAGCGCATGGCCGCCGCGGAGGAGCGCGTAGAGCGTGCCGTCCTTGCCCACGCAGCAGGCGCGGACGTCGCCCATCGGGGCTGCGAGCGCATCCTGTCCGTCCTGGGGGAGTCCCTTCTTGCCGTTGCCGGCGACGGTGGTGATGACCTTGGTCGCGAGGTCGATGCGGCGGACGCGGTGGTTCACGATGTCGGCGATATACATGTGCCTGCCGGCGGGATCGATGACGCCGCACATCGGGATGTTCATCTTCGCCAGGTCGGCGGGGCCGCCGTCGCCGCCGAAGCCCGATTTGCCCGTGCCGGCGAAGAGAGTCGCGACGTGCGTCTTCGGGTCGAGGCGCACGATGCGGTGCTGGAAGCTGTCCGCGGCGTAGATCGAACCATCCGGGCCGATGGAGATGTCATGCATGCCGTCGTAGACGGCCGGAGCGAGGTCGAGGCGCCGCGCGGGGGCGGGCGGAATCATGCCCTTGGGGGCGCTGTCCCACTTCACGCCCGAGATGAACTCGATCTTACCGCCGTGCAGCCTGAAGATCCGGTTGGCGGGCTGGAACTCGACGCCGTAGGCTTCGCCCTGGGCGTCGAAGGCGATGCTGAAGGGTTGGCGGATCTGTTCGGCGCCGGGGACCTTGAGGACTTCGATGGCGGCGAGCGGGGTGCCCACCAGCGCGAGGAGGGCGGGGAGCAGGCGGGTAAGTCGCATGCGTTGGGGTCTAGCGTCCCCGTGCTTGGTTTCAAGCGCGGGCGTGGAAGCCGCCTTCGCCTCGCGTCGGGCCGGGCAGCTCAGGGGGCGGGACCGACGAGGATGCGGTTGTTCCCGGTATCCGCCACGTAGAGCCGTCCGTCGGGTCCGAGGCGCGCGCCCTGCGGCCGGTTGAACTGCGTCGTGGCCCAGTCGGCGCCGACCGCGGAGCCTTTCGCGCCGCTGCCGGCGACCGTGCGGAGGGTGCGGGTGGCGGGGTCGTAGCGGCGCAGGCAATGGTTCTCGGTGTCCAGGATGAGCACGCCGCCCTTCGCGTCCATGAGCGCGTATTTCGGGAAGTTCAGCCGGGCCGTGGCGGCGGGGCCTTCGGTCGCCGGACCCGGTTGGCCGTCCCGGTTGACCACCACGCTCACCTTGCCGTCCTTGATGGCGACCAGCGAGTGACCGCCAAGCACGCTGCCGAACAAGGCATAGACCGTCCCCTCCGCGGTCACGCACGCGGTGCGCACGTAGCAGCAGGGGGAGGCGAGGGCGTCGGCGCCCTCCTGCGGGAAGCCCTTTTCGCCGTTGCCCGCGATCGTCGTCACGACCCGGGTGGCGAGGTCGATGCGCCGGATGCGGTGGTTGCCGAGGTCGGCGACGAGCAGGAACTTGCCGCTCGGGTCGAGGACGCCGCTTGTCGGAATGTTGAAACGGGCACGCTCCGCCGGGCCGCCGTCGCCCGCGAAGCCGGCCCGACCGGTGCCGGCGAAAACCGTCGCCGCATGGGTCTTCGGGTCGAGGCGGACGACGCGATGCTGGAGGCTGTCGCAGACGTAGATCGAGCCATCGGGGGCGATCGCGACATCCCCCATGCCTTGGTAGACGGCCGGCGAGAGGTCCAGGGCCTTGGCCGGCGCGGGCGGCTCCATGCCCTTGGGCGCGCTGTCCCAGCGCACGCCCGAGACGGGGTCGATCCGTCCGTCGCGCCACCGGAAGAGGCGGTTGCCGCGCATCGATTCGACGAGGTAGGCGCCTCCTTGGGCGTCGAACGCCAGGTTGACGGGCTCGCGCAGTTCCTCGCCGCCCGGCACCTTGACCACCTCGATGGCCGCCAGGGCGGAGGCCGCGGCGAAGAGCAGGCAGAGCAGGGGACGGAGCATGCCCGAAGGTGGCGCGGGTGGCGTCGGATGGCAAGCCCCGCCGGGCGTAGATTGGGTTCGACCGTCCGAAAACCGCGGGCACGATGGCGGCGTCCCCCATGGCCGCCATTCCGCCGATCTTCGCCGACCTCTTCGCCCTCGCCGTCGAGCATGCCGCGAGCGACCTCCACCTGAAGGTCGGACGCCCCGCCTTGGTGCGCGTCGCCGGGCAGTTGGTGGAGACGGAGATGCCGCCCTTCACCGCGTCCCAACTGGCGGACTTCATCGAGGCGACCGTGCCCGCCGCCTTCCGCGCCCGCTGGCTCGCCGAGCATCAGGTCGACTACTCCCTCGACCTGGGGGACGCCGGAAAGGGGCGCTACCGCGTCAACGCCTACGTGCAGCGCGGCCAGCCGGCCTTGGCCCTGCGCCTCGTGAAGACGAACCCGCCCGACTTCGCCGCGCTCAACCACGACCCCAAGTCGCTGGCCGCCCTGCTCGCGGCCGACCAGGGCTTGGTCCTCGTGTGCGGCCCCACCGGCTCCGGGAAGAGTTCCACGCTGGCGGCGATGCTGCGCCACCTCAACGAGACGGAGGCCCTGCACGTGATCACCTTGGAGGATCCGGTCGAATACCTCTTCGCCGACCGGAAGTGCAGCTTCAGCCAGCGCGAGGTCGGCATCGACGTGGCCGATTTTCCCGCCGGCCTCAAGGCGGCCCTGCGGCAGGACCCGGACGTGGTCTTGGTCGGCGAGATGCGCGACCGCGAAACCTTCGAGACGGCCGTGCACGCGTCCGAGACGGGGCATCTCGTGCTGTCGACCCTGCACGCGGGCTCCGCGCAGCAGGCCGTGCAGCGGCTCTTCGAGTTCTACCCGCCCGAGCAGCTGAACCTGGCCAAGCGCTCCATCGCCGCGGTGCTCCGCGCCGTGGTGGTGCAGACCCTCGTGCCGCGGGCCGACGGCGCCGGCGTGCTGCCCGCGTGCGAGGTCTTCGTCGTGGATCCGCTCGCCCGGCGCATACTGGCCGACGGCCAGTTCGAGCGCGTCCCGGAACTGGTCGAGGCCGGTGGGGACGTCGGTTCGCGTTCCCTCAACAAGGACCTCGCCCGCCTCATCCGGGCGGGGCGCGTCACGAAGGAGGTCGGCCTCCGGGTCTCGCCCCAGCCCAAGGGATTGGAGATGACGTTGTCCGGCATCAGCTTCGCCGCCGCGCGCATCGTCTCGTGAGCGCGCCGCTGACGTTGGCCGTCCGCGAGCTCGGCGGGACGGGCGCCCCCTTGGTCGTGCTCCATGGCCTGCTGGGCTCCGCGCGCAATTGGCAGTCCGCCGGCGTGGCCTTGGCGGAGCGGGGTCATCGCGTCCTGGCGCCCGACCTGCGCAACCATGGCGTCTCGCCGTGGGGCGACGATTGCGGCTACGCGGCGCTGGCCGGCGACGTGGTCGCCTGCCTCGAGCGGCTCGCCCTCGGCCCGGTGCACCTCGTCGGCCACAGCATGGGCGGCAAGGCGGCGATGCGCCTGGCGATGGACCGGCCCGACCTCGTGTCCCGGTTGACGGTCGTCGACATCGCGCCACGCGCCTACGCCGACCGCGTGCGCGTCGAGTTCGCCGCGATGAACGCGCTCGACCTGGCGGGCGTGGTCTCGCGGCGCGATGCCGAGGAGAAACTCGCCGCGCAGGTCCCCGAGTGGGGGATGCGGCAGTTCATCCTGACGAACCTCGGGCAGGACGCCGAGGGCCGCTGGCGTTGGACGGTCAACCGCCCCGCGTTGACCGCCGGTCTTCCCGCGATCCTGGGCAATCCCCTGGCGCCGGGCGAGGTCTTCGCCGGCCCGACCCGCTTTATCCGCGGCGGGAAATCGGATTACATCCGCGACGCGGACTGGCCCGACATCCGCGCGCACTTCCCGTCGGCCGACCTCGTGACTTTGCCGGAGAGCGGGCATAACCCGCACTTCGACGCCCGGGCCGGTTTCGTCGACGCGGTGCTGGCCTAGGGCTTGCGCTTCCGGTCCAGCCACTCGCCGAGGCGGTTCAGGCGGAGCGCGAACCAGACCAGCAGCATCCCGACCACCGTCGCGAGCGCCGGGAGGACGAAGTCGCCGAGGCCCGGGCTGAGCCACCAGGGCGGGGCCGACCGAGGTTGGGCGCCCCCCAGCTGGATCAAGGGCGATTCGTCGCCCCCGATGAGCATGACCCAGCGCGCCGCCGCGGCGGGTTGGCGGCGGTCGTCGAGCCACAGGATCACCGTGTGCGGGCTCTTCTCCGGGGCGAGCAAGGTGAACTTGGCCGGCGGGTCGTCCCAGCGCCACGTCGCCTGCAGGAGGGTGTAGCGCCGGGCCAGTTCCTCCGGCGTGTGGTTGAGCGGCGCGGCCGGGTCGAGTCGGTCGGCCGTCCCGAAAGTCGGCGCCGGCGCGACTTCGCTCCAAGGCCGCGTCTCCTTGCCGTCGTTCAGGAGCAGCAGTTCCTTGGCCTCCCGGGCGAGGGCCGCCGGGTCCTTGATGAGGAAGTTGGCTTCGGCGTCGACGGTCACGGTGAGGCTCACCTCGCCCGAAGCGGGGATCGTCAGCTTGGCCAGCAGCCACTCGCCGTTGTGGGCGGACGCAAACAGGGGGAGCAACGCGGCTCCCCCGAGTAGGCCGGCTTGGCGTAGGCCGCGGATCACTTGGCGTCCCAGCGCAGCACGCGACCGAACTGGTTCCACTCGGTCTCGAGGATGTTGCCCTTGCCGTCGAAGGTGATGCCGTGCGGCGAGGTCACGATGCCGGTGCGCCAGGCCTCGGGCTTGACGCCCGGGGTGTTGGTCTGGCCCTTGGTGTCGTTGGCGCCGAGTTCGGCGACCATCTTGCCCTCCTTGTTCCAGACGGAGACGCGGCCGGCGATCTCGGCGACGCACATCAGGTCGCCGTGGAACGAGGCGGAGGACGGGTTGCGCAGGCCCTTGTCGGCGATCATCTGCGGGTTCTTGCCGTCCAGGTCGACGTGGAACATGCGGTTGTTGCCGCGGTCGAGGCAGAGCAGGCGGGCCGGGGAGAAGCGGTTGTCGACGAAGACCTTGTGGGTGTTGGCGAACGGCTTGTCGTTCACCTTCTGGGTCGGGCCGCCGAAGACCTGCTTGAACTTGCCGGCCTTGTCGAAGACGAAGACCCAGCTCTTGCCGTAGCCGTCGACGGCGTAGATGTCGCCGTTGGCCGCGACGTCGCAGTTGGTGAGCTTCAGGGCGTTCACTTCCTTGCCGTTCTTGTCCTTGGCCTTGCCCTGGGCGGCGGGGAAGGCGTCGGCCTTGATCTCCATCACCACCGTGCCGTCGAGCTGGCACTTGAGGATGCGCTGCTCGCCCAGGACGGCCGCGTAGATGTGCTCGCCCTCGTCGGTCTTGCGGATGACGAAGCCGTGGAGGGAACCGGGGAGCTTGAGGGCCTTCACGAACTTTCCGGTCTGGTCGTAGACCTGGAGGCCCGCGTTGTTCTCCTGGACGCTGACGTAGATGAGGCCGGCGGAGTCGACGGCGATCTCGCCGTGGCCGTTGCCGATGGTCTTGCGGCCCTCGGCGGGCTTGAGGAAGTCGGGGACCAGTTCGTACTTGGCTTCGGCGGCGAAGGCGAAGGAGCCGGCGGCGAGGAGGGCGAGGGTGGGGAGGAGCGGGCGCATGGGGGGAGGGGGCCGATAAAGGGCAGAGCGCGGGGGCTGGCAATTTGAAACACCGCCGAGGCTTGCAACCCGCGGGGCTTTGGGGTGTCGTGGGGCCACCCCCATGCGTTCCCTCCGCCTCCTCCCGCTCCTCGCCCTCGCCCTGGTCGGCGCCCTCCGCGCCGCCGAAACCCTGCCCAAGGCCGACTTCGTCCCCGCCTTCAACGGCAAGGACCTCACGGGGTGGAAGACCGTCAGCGCCGAAGCCTTCTGGACCGTCGCCGACGGCGTCCTGTCCGGCGAGAACAAGGAGTCCTTCAAGGATTACAAGAAGGGCAGCATGCTCTACACCGAGAAGTCCTACCAGGACGTCGTCATCGAATGCGAATGCCGCTTCAACGGCGAGATCGACAGCGGCATCATGGTCCGCCGCGACGCCGCCGGCAGGAAGGACATCCAGATGCAGATCGGCGTCTCCCGCTCCCTCAAGAAGGACATGACCGGCGCCTTCTACACCGGCAAGTACCCCGAGGCCGGCTGGGCGCCCAAGGTCGCCACGCTCTGGAAG
>JBEBDN010000096.1:0-4143 GCA_041156945.1 Verrucomicrobiota bacterium
CCGGACTGAAGACCGACGGACTTTCGCTGGCCTCCTTCCTGCAGGGCGGAGCCGCCCCGAAGCGCGATTACTTCTATTGGGAACTGCACGAGGGGCAGTCGCTGCAGGCCGCGCGCTGGGGAAATTGGAAAGCGGTGCGCAACGGCCCGGCGGCCAAGGTCGAGGTTTACGACCTCCAGACCGACTCCGCGGAGAAGCTCGATCTCGCGACCCAGCGCCCGGAACTCGTCGCCAAGGCGCTGTCGATCTTCAAGGACGCACACGTCGACCACCCGGAATGGCCGATGCGGACGCAGAAACAGGCGAACGAGGCGAACAAAGCCCGCGGCAAGGAGTCGAAGTAAGCGACCATGCAGCTCCGTCGACTCGGCCCGTCCGACCTCCACCTCACGCCCGTCGGCCTGGGCACCTGGGCCATGGGTGGAGGCGACTGGAAATTCGGCTGGGGACCCCAGGACGACGCGCAGTCGATCCGCACGATCCACGAGGCCGTGGACCTCGGCGTCAACTGGCTCGACACCGCGCCGGTCTACGGCCTCGGCCATTCCGAGACGATCGTGGGCCGGGCGCTCAAGGAGCTCAAGGGCCGCCGCCCCATCCTCTCCACCAAGTGCGAGCGTTGCTGGGACGAGGAACGCCAGATCATCCCGCGGCTCAAGCGCGCCAGCATCCGCCGCGAGATCGAGGACAGCCTGCGTCGCCTCGGCGTCGACGTCATCGACATGTACCAGATCCACTGGCCCCAACCCGACGAGGACATCGAGGAGGGCTGGGCCGCCATCGCGGAGCTGGTGAAGGAAGGCAAGGTCCGCTGGGCGGGCGTCAGCAACTTCAGCGTCGCCCAGCTCAAGCGGCTCCAACCCATCCATCCCGTCGCCTTCCTGCAGCCGCCCTACAGCCTGCTGAACCGCGGCATCGAAGCCGAGATCATCCCGTATTGCGAAGCGAACGGCATCGGGCTCATCCCTTACAGCCCCATGCAGAAGGGCCTGCTCAGCGGCAAGGTCACCCAAGCCTGGGTCGACGCGCTGCCCGCGAACGACCACCGCCGCGCGGACCCGCAGTTCAACGAGCCCCTGCTCTCCCGGAACATCGCGCTCAACGCCGGACTCCGCCTCATCGCCACGCGCCTCGGCACCACCCCGGCGGAACTAGCCATCGCCTGGGTCCTCCGTCAGCCCCGCGTCACCTCCGCCATCGTCGGCGCGCGCAAGCCCGGCCAGTTCGCCGAGACCATCGGAGGCGGTCGCCTCACCCTCGCGCCCGCGGTCATCGCGGAGATCGAGGGGTTGCTGAAGTAAGGGCTCGGGCTGGGCCATCAAACCATCAGGGCCAGGGCTAGTGTCAGGGCCAGGGCTAGTGTCAGGGCCAGGATTAGCCGATGAGGAAAGACTCCTTCAGGGAGATTATCATGCCGTCGAATGGTGACTGCGCACAACCGTTGCCACTGTCCCTGTCCCTGCCCCTGCCCCTGTCCCTGGCCCTTGAGTCCTCTCCATGCCCTTAACCTCCCCTTAAGGCCGGCCGCCTTATAATGGCTGTATCATGAAATCGTCGCGTCTGCTTCCGTGGGCGGCCCTGCTCCTCGCCGCCTCCGCCCACGCCCACCTCCCTCCCATCGACGCGAAACACCGTGACACCCCGGAAGCACCGACGGTCGCGACCCGCCTGACCTTCTTCCTGCCGGCCGCCCCCGGCTCGACCGGCCCGACCCCTCCGCTTGCCGCGCCCTTCGCGGCCTTCGCGCCCAAGGTCGGCGTCCGCTGGGACGAGAAGTACCTCTACGTCGAGGCGAAGGGGCTCCCCGACCACCCGCTGATGGCGGGCATCAAATCGTGGCAGCAACAGGTGCCGATCCCGCAGACCTACGCCGGCGCGAGCGCCTGGCGGATCCCCCTGCACCCGGTGCCGGCCAAGGAACCGATGTCGGCCAAGACGCACTTCCTGCGCGGCGCGATCGCGCTGGCCGCGAACGGCATCCCGATCTTCAACGCGCTCAACAACCGCGGCGACGATGCGAAGAAGTTCGGCGAGCTGGATAATTTCGGCGGCCACTGCGGCAAGGGCGACGACTACCACTACCACGACGCGCCGGTCTTCCTCGAGAAGACCCTCGGCAAGGGCAAGCCGATCGCGGTCGCGCTGGACGGCTACCCGATCTACGGCTACAACGAGCCCGACGGCGGCGCGACCGGCAAGCTCGACGAGTTCGGGGGCCACGAGACGAAGTCGCTGGGCTACCACTACCACGCCCAGAAGGTCTACCCCTACATCAACGGCGGCTTCCACGGCGAAGTCACCGAGGTCGACGGGCAGGTCGACCCGCAGCCGTCCGCCAGCCACGTGCGCAAGGAAGGCTCCGCCTACTCCCAACAGCCGCTGCGCGGGGCGCTCATCAAGGACTTCGTCGTCGGGGCCGACGGCAAGAGCTACGCGCTCAACTACGCCCTCAACGGCAAGGCCCTGAGCGTGAAGTACACGGCGAACGCGGACGGCACCTGGACTTTCATCTATTCCAAGGCGGACGGCTCGACCGAAACCGAGACGTATAAACCGGGCGAGCGTCGCCCCGGCGGCCAAGGCGGACCCGGCGGAGATCGGCCCAAGGGCGGCGAGGGCAAAGGTAAGGGCAAGGGGGGCAAGCGACCGCCGCCCACGGAACAAGAAGGCGCCAAGGGTGAGCTCGGCGCGGCCGGCGAACAGGCGCAACCTGGTCCGGGCGAGGCCGACCGACCGAAGGGCGATCGGCCGAAAGGCGGCAAGGGCAAAGGCGGCAAAGGCGGACCCGGCGACCCGGCGGGCCTAATCAAGCCCGCCCCGACCGACGCCTTGAAGCTCAACGCCTACGCGGACAACTGGTTCATCCTGTTCATCAACGGGAAGCTCCGCGTCGTCGACCCGATCGAATACATGCCGCACAACGTCGTGTCGGTCGACCTCATGCCGGAATACCCGATGACCATCGCGGTGATGGCCATGGACAACGCCGACCCCAAGACCGGGCTGGAATACGGCAACCATATCGGCGACGCCGGCCTGATCATCAAGTTTTCCGACGGCACCGTCACCAACGCGAAGTGGAAGGCGAAGAGTTTCTTCAAGGGGCCGCTCAACCGCGAGGTCGGGAACCCGAAGGTCCAACACGAACCGATCCCGGCGAACTGGTATGCCGTCGACTTCGACGACTCCGGCTGGGCGGCGGCGACCGAATACACGGAGGAACGCGTCAACCCGAAGGAAAGCTTCCAGAAAGCCAAGGACGCCTTCGCCGGCGCCAAGTTCATCTGGTCCGCCGACCTGGACCTCGATAACACCGTGATCTTCCGGACCAAGGTCGAGGCCCCGAGCGGCTTCAAGCCGCGCTGGACCGCCAAACCCGAGGTCGACATGGCCGAGGTGACCAAGCAGCTGCTGAGCCGGTAGCCGATTGCCCGCTTGCCAGGGCGCGCGGCGAAGGACACCTTCGGGACAACCCCATGAAGACGCTGTCCCTCGGCCTCCTGCTCGCCTTTGTCTCCTTCGCCCAAGCCGCCGACCCGGCCCCCGCCAAGCCGGCCGAGACCGTGAAGGTGGCGCCCAAAGCGAAGGCGAAGACCAAGGCCCCCGACCCCGCGATGGCGCCCATCCAGGACGTCGCGGGACTTCCGCGCATCCTGCTCATCGGCGACTCGATCTCCATCGGCTACACCCTGCCGGTGCGCAAGCAGCTCGAGGGTAAGGCCAACGTGCACCGCATCACCATCAACGGCGGCCCGACCAGCAACGGCGTCGCCAACCTCGGGAAGTGGCTCGGCCCGGCCAAGTGGGACGTCATCCATTTCAACTTCGGCCTGCACGACCTGAAGATCATGGAAGGCGGGAAACGCCAGGTGGAGCCCGAGGACTATGAGCGCAACCTCCGCAGCCTCGTCGCCGAACTGCGCAAGACCGGGGCCAAGCTCATCTTCGCCACCACGACGCCCGTCCCCGAGGGCAAGCTCAACCCCCCGCGAAATTTCGGCGACGTCGCCACCTACAACCGGATCGCCCTCAAGGTCATGCAGGAAAACGGGGTCGCCATCGACGACCTCAACGCGGCGATCACCCCGGACCTCGCCAAACTCCAGAAACCGCACGACGTGCACTTCACCGCGGAAGGTTACG
>JBEBDN010000097.1:0-5699 GCA_041156945.1 Verrucomicrobiota bacterium
GGCGAGACGCGGTCGCGCACGCGCAGCGCGTGGTCGCGCAGGCCCGCGAAGGTCTCGACCCACCCTTCGCCGCGGTGGACGTTGGTGCAGTAGGCGAGGCTGAGGCCGGCGGTGAGCTTCACGGCTTCAGCGGAGGGCCTGCGGGTCCCGGAAGTTCTTCGACTGCGACAGGAAGCGGACGGGGTTGCCGTACACGAGGCTGTCGATGGCGGCGGCGGAGTGGCCGCGTCGGCGCATCTCGGCGGCGGCCTTGGGCACGGCGACCGGATCGCTGTGGCCCCAGTCGCACGCGCTGTTCAGCCAGACGCGCTGCGAGGCGAAGTTCTCCAGCATGTCGACGGCGCGGACCGGCGTGGCCTTGGACTCGGGGTAGAGCGTGATGCCCGCCCAGAAGCCCTGGTCGAGCACGCCCGCGATGGTGTGCTCCTCGACGTGGTCGATGATGACGCGCTCGGGGCGGACGCCGGCGTGGGCGCGCAGGACGTCGGTGATGAGGCGCGTGCCCTTGCGCTTGTCCTCGAGGTGCGGGGTGTGGACGAGGATCAGCTGGTCGTGCTTCACCGCGAGCTCGATGTGCTGCTCGAGGATCTTCATCTCGTTGCGGGTGTTCTTGTTGAGGCCGATCTCGCCGATGCCGAGCACGGTGGGCGCGCCGATGAACTGCGGGATGAGCGCGAGCACGTCGGCGGCGAGCGCCATGTCCTCGGATTCCTTCGGGTTGATGCAGAGCCAGCAGTAGTGCGGCAGGCCATACTTGGCGGCGCGCTTGGGCTCGTGCTGGGTCAGCTGGCAGAAGTAGTCGTGGAAGCCGTCGGCGGACTTGCGGTCGAAGCCGGCCCAGAAGGCGGGTTCGCAGATGGCGGCGCACCCGGCCATGGCCATCGCCTGGTAGTCGTCCGTGGTGCGGCTCACCATGTGGCCGTGGGGTTCGATGTAGCGCATGGCGGGGGCTTACTTGAGGCCGGGCCAGACGCCGGAGGCCGACTTCGTGTCGGCCTTCTCGATCGGGGTCAGGCTGGGGTCGCTCCAGAGGTGCAGGATCTTGGCCACGCGGTCGTCGCCGCCCTCGAGCAGGATCGGCAGGGCCTGGCGCAGGCCGCGGACGCGGTGGTCGTCGGCGCCCGAGGCCCGCTCAAGGCGGTCGAGGAAGGCCGCGAGGTCGAGGAGCTTGTAGCGCGCATCCATGAAATGGAGGTCGGCCACTTGGTCGCGGGACCGGCGGGGCGTGCCGGCGAGGGGATGGGGGTCGGGCATGGGGACGGACGCCGAAGCGCCTTGGTGTGGTGGGACACCAAGGTGCGTCAGAGGTCCCGACGGGTCAAGCCGACCCGCCCGAGGGGCCGGGGGCTTACTTCTTGGCCGGGGCTTCCGGGGCTTCCTTCTCGTACTCGGCCGCGGTCCACGGGGTCTTGCGGTCGGCGTACTTCTTCTTGATCGCGGCGACTTCGGACTCGGTCACGGTCGGGCCGGCGTTGCCCCAGGAATTGTTCACGTAGGTGACGACGTCGGCGATGTCCTTGTCGGTCAGGCCCCCGACGGCCGGCATCACGCCATTGTAGGTCTGGCCCTTGACGGTGACCGGACCCTGCATCCCGTGGAGGATGTTGCGGACGGCGATCGAGGCGCCCTTGGCGATCCACTCGGAACCGGCGAGGGGCGGGAAGACGGGCGCCAGGCCCAGACCGGTCGGCTGGTGGCAGGCGAGGCAGGTGCGGTTGTAGACGGCCTGGCCGCGCTTCATGGTTTCGGCGTCGGGGGCGGCGTGGGCGGCGGCGACGAGGGCGGTCAGGGCTAGGGTCGGGAGGAGGCGCATGGCTTTGAGGAGGACTCCAAGGAGGCGATTTCCCGGGCGACCTCAACCCGAAGTTGGCCCCGCCTCCGGGCATAAGCCGCCGCCGACTCCCGCATAAGGCGGCCCAGCGGGCCCCCACAAGGGTTGATTACGACATTTGGGCGTTGCGGATGCGCCGGCGCTCCAGCGTCCAGACCCCTTATTTATTGAGTCGACCAGACCCCCGTCGGAGGGAATAATGTTTGTATGAAAACGACCGAGGCTCACGAGGCTTGGCTCCGCCGGCTCCAGGTGCGCAGTCTGCGGTCGGTCTTCGATCTCCTGCCCGGGGTGATGTTCTTCGCCAAGGACCTCGAGGGCCGCTTCACGATGGCCAACCTGGCCTTCGCCCAACGCTGCGGCTTCAAGGACGAGGCCAGCCTGCTCGGCAAGACCGACCGCGACGTCTTCCCCCCGGAACTCGTGGCCGCCTTCCGCAAGAAGGACCTCCAGATCATCGAGACCTGCCAGCCCGTCCCCCGGATCATCGAGCTTTTTCCCAACGAAGTCGGCGAGCACGTCTGGTACGAGACGACCAAGCTGCCGATCTTCGACGTCGACGGCCGCCCTTGCGGGGTCTGCGGCACGGTCCGTAGTTATGAAGGGACGAAGGCCATCCTGGAGCCCTTCCTGCAGGTCGAGGCCGCCGCCGAGTTCATCAAGGATAACCTCACCGAAAGCCTCCACATCGCCAAACTGGCCAAATTGACGGGGCTTTCCATCCGGCAGTTCGAGCGCAAGTTCCACAAGGCCTACCAGGTCAGCCCCCGGGCCTACCTCGTACGCATGCGCGTGGCCGCCGCCACGGACCTGCTCCGCTCGACCAGTCTGCGCCCCTCCGAGGTGGCGACCAAGACCGGCTTCTACGATGCGAGCGACTTCTCCCGCCAGTTCCGCCGGGCGATGAAGCTCAGCCCGACGGAGTATCGTCGCCTCCACGGGTCCACCCGCTGAGGGGGGCCGACGGGCTTAAATGCCCGAAAACTGCGATTTGCCGTCTCGACAGAGGGGGTCTGGTCGGTTTTATTCACAGCCGTACCCCCCTTCTCTACCCATGAGCACACAAGAAAATAAACCGGATATGGCCCTGTTCTGGGGCTGTTTCATCGCCCTGATCACGACGGCGTTCGCGTTCATCACGCGCGCCTTCTTGGTCAATGACCCCAGCCTCTGGCCCAAGACCTTCGGACTGGATAACGTCCAGGCCCAGGAGCTCTTCGGCGCCGGCATCTGGCCGTTCGCGATCTCGATCATCGTCTTCTCCCTGATCATCGACCGCATCGGCTACAAGACCGCCATGTGGTTCTCCGCGATCTGCTACGCCGGTTACGCCGTCCTCGCCCTCAAGGCCCACGGCGTGATCACCGCCGACCCCAACGCCAAGAAGGAAGCGTTCAACCTCCTCTACTGGGGTTCCGTCGTCCTCGGCCTCGGCAACGGCACCGTGGAAGCCTACATCAACCCGGTCGTCGCCACCATGTTCAACAAGGACAAGGCCAAGTGGCTCAACATCCTCCACGCCGCCTGGCCGGGTGGTCTCGTGATCGGCGGTCTCCTCACCCTCGCCCTCGGTGGTTATGCCCACCAGGACTGGCGCATCCTCGTCTACATCATCGCCGCTCCGGCCGTGGTCTACGTCGCCATGCTCTCCCGCGCGGTCTTCCCGCCCAATGAGCGCGTCGCCGCCGGCACCACCTACCGCGAGATGCTCGCCGAATTCGGCATCCTCGGCGCCGCCATCGCCAGCTACCTGATCACCGCCCAGCTCGCCCAGGTCTTCGCCTGGAGCGCCGCCATCCAGTGGTCCGTGTTCGCGGTCATGGTGGTCGCCTTCGGCGCCTACAGCCGCTCCCTCGGCCGCGGCATCCTCGTCTTCCTGTGCCTCGTCATGATCCCGCTCGCCACGACCGAACTCGGCACCGACGGCGCGATCTCCGGCATCATGGAGAAGCCGATGGCCGCCATCGGCGGCAACGGCCTCTGGGTGCTCATCTACACCTCGGCGATCATGATGGTGCTGCGCTTCTTCGCCGGCTCCATCGTCAGCCGCATCTCCCCCCTCGGCCTCCTGGCCGGCTCCGCGGTCCTGGCCATCATCGGCCTCTCCAGCCTCGCCGCCGCCTCCAGCCTCGTGGCGATCTTCATCGCGGCCACGGTCTACGCCTTCGGCAAGACCTTCTTCTGGCCCACCACCCTCGCGGTGGTCTCCGAGCAGACCCCGAAGGGCGGCGCGCTCACCCTGAACGCGATCGGCGGCATCGGCATGCTCGCCGTCGGCATCCTCGGCGGCCCGGTCATCGGCGCCATCACCGAGAAGACCGCCGAGACCGCGATCGTCCAGCAGACCAACCCCGAGACCTACGCCAAGGTTT
Organism: Verrucomicrobiota bacterium; assembly: GCA_041156945.1. GTDB lineage: Bacteria > Verrucomicrobiota > Verrucomicrobiia > Opitutales > UBA953 > UBA953. Next base: position 4,204 of record JBEBDN010000097.1, read on the forward strand.
CCAAGGACGGCAGCTACGTCCTCGGCAGCTACAAGGCCATCGACGCCGAGAAGGTCGCCACCCTCGCCAAGACCGACAAGGCCACGGCCGAGAAGATCACCGCGGCCCGCGAAGGCGCGAACCAGGGCGCCCTGGCGAAGATCGCCATGTTCCCGATGTTCATGCTGGCCTGCTACATCGGCCTGATCCTCTGGTTCCGCAGCCGCGGCGGCTACAAGGCCGAGGTCATCGGCGCCGGCGGCCACTGAGCCGACGGTCCCTGAAACGCCGAAGGCCGCCCACCCGGGCGGCCTTCTTGTTTTGGGAGGTTTCCGCAGGCGGGTCGTTTCCGTGCAAGGAAATCGGCTTCCGTCCCCGCGGGCTTTGGGCTGAATCGGGGACACCCCCATGAGCACTCCGAAGATCCGCATCGCGCTGGCCGGCCTCGGCTTCGGCGCCGAGTTCATCCCGATCTACCTCGCGCACCCGAACGCCGAGATCGCCGCCATCTGCCAGCGCAACCCCGACAAACTCAAGGAGATCGGCGACCGCTACGGCATCGCCAAGCGCTACACCTCCTACGAGGAGATGCTCAAGGACCCGGAGATCGACGCGGTGCACATCAACACCCCGATCCCCGACCACGGCCGCCAGTCCATCGCCGCGCTCAAGGCCGGCAAGCACGTCGCCTGCACCGTCCCGATGGCCACCTCCATCGCCGAGTGCGAGGAGATCGTGAAGCTCGTGAAGGCCACCGGCCTCAAGTACATGATGATGGAGACGGTCGTCTACGCCCGCGAATTCCTCTTCGTGAAGGAGATGTACGACAAGGGCGAGCTTGGCCGCCTGCAGTTCCTCCAGGCCTCGCACCAGCAGGACATGGAAGGCTGGCCCGGCTACTGGCCCGGCCTCCCGCCCATGTACTACGCCACGCATTGCGTCGGCCCGATGCTCGCCCTCACGCAGGCCGACGCCGAGTACGTGTCGTGCTTCGGCTCCGGCCGCATCGCCGAGGACATGATCCCGATCTACAACTCGCCCTTCGCGGTCGAGACGGCCCACATCAAGTTCCACAAGTCCGACGTCTCCGCGCGCATCATCCGCTCGCTCTTCGACACCGCCCGCCAGTACCGCGAGTCGATCGACGTCTACGGTTCCAAGAAGTCCTTCGAGTGGCCGCTGATCGAGGGCGAGGAGCCGGTCATCCACACCGCGAAGAAGCCTGAGCCCGAAATCCCGACCAAGGTGAAGGTGCCGGACTACGCCCATCGCCTGCCCAAGGAGATCCAGCGCTTCACCACCAAGGGCGTCTACGGCGAAGGCGAGGACCACCTGTCCTTCACGCAGGGAGGCGGCCACGGCGGCTCCCACCCGCACCTGGCCAACGAGTTCATCCAGGCGCTGGTCGCCAAGCGCGACCCGTTCCCGAACGCCCGCCAGTCCGCCAATTGGACCTGCACCGGCATCCTCGCGCACGAGTCCGCCATGGCCGGCGGCGAGATCCGCAAGCTCCCCGC